>CAYUTF010000010.1:46473-62101 GCA_964447495.1 uncultured archaeon | reverse complement strand
CTCCAAGAATGTATTAGAATTTCACAAAGATTATTTACTCTTAGTTTAATATTACCTACCTTCTTTTCGTTAATATTACTCTTCTTTTTCTATCAAATCACAGATATTTTTAATTTATTCTGAGATATATTGATGTTACTAATGAATCAATAAAAAAAGAAGATAATGTATTACCCTAATATTATACGGATATCATGCAGATTCATATAAACAAATGGCTCCTTTTGTGTTAATAAATTCTTTTCAATTGAATTTTGCATGTTGAGTACTGAATTAAATAAATTAGTGAAAATCAGTTTTATTGGCCATCCTGCTGTTGGAAAGACAAGCATGCTCAAACTACTCTCAAAAAATACTATAGATCGTATATATTTACCTACTCATGGATTTGACTTGAAAACTGTAAAAATTGAAAGTTTTACACTTAAGATTTGGGATCTAGCAGGTCAAAGCAGTTATTTAAAGGCTTATAGCAAGGACCATCTCTTAGGATCTGATATTGTTATAGTAGTTACGGATTCCACTCCACGAAACGTTTTAAGATCAAGAGAGTTAATTAATTACGCAACTCACTTTGTTGAAAAAGAGTGTCCAATAATCGCTATAGCAAACAAGCAGGATTTACAAAGAACGGATGGACGTATGGATCCTGAAAGAGTAAGGGAGATTCTTAAAGTACAGACATATGGGCTCACCGCAATTAATCCAGCGGAACGTATAAATCTTATAAATATTATTAGAAAAGAATTAGAGCAAGTAGCAATAAAAAGAGGTATGCGATAAAATGAATTTTAATGAAAAGGAACTATTTGGGGCCGCTCTAATCGGTTTTGATATGATAGATGGCCCGTTTTTAAAGTGGAAGCGAGAATATGAGAAATCGGATGATATGATGAATTTAGATGATTTCGCGATGAATTTTTATTTAGCGTTTCGAGGAGGAAATGCAGGGAAAAAACCAAGAGCAATCTTATATGACAAATTTTACATCGTAGCGTTTCCAAAAGATTTAGAACTCTGCTGTCTTTTTATGAAACCTCAAGGAATTGAAAATAATCTCAAGCAATTAAATAAAGTTGCTTCTAGAATTATGTTTGAAATGGAATCAGATGACGAAAATGAGGGAAATGATATTGTTGACAATTCTGATGAGGATACCATGGAAGAAGTAAAAAGATTAGTTGAAAATCTATTAAACGGTACGGAAATGTCTACTCCTGAGTTAAGGAAATACTTTAAACTAAGTAATGCGGAAATTTGGAAAATCATGTCGGATTTAGAAAACGCACATAAAATCCAAAGAACTAGAAAAAAAGGAAGAGCTGTATTCTGGACAACTTGTTAGAAAACTAAATTTTCCAATATTTTTAATAATTTTTTATATTAATACTCAAAAATGTTATAGACTACTCAAATTACTTTATCTTGTTCTATGCTCCCAACCCTTTTGCTTTGTAAACATTCTTGAAAACATTATCTGACAGATGTCAGGAAGGGGTTTTTCTTCATTATGAATTGTAATATAGCGTAAGATATGGTTAATTATAAAAATCCCAATCAATTCAGCATGATAACTACTCATAACTTCAAGATTTTCACCTGAAAACTCTATATCTAAATCATTATCTTTACTCCATATAATTTCAGCAAACATTTGAGGAAAGAACTCTTTTTTAATTCTCCATCCATCAGAAGTTTTCCACACTTTCGCTCCAATGAATTCTGCTAACTTTTCTTTATCGTTTTCTTTCAAATATTTGAATGGTCCAGAACGTTGAATGAGTATTTTTTCCATTAGCTCTGTTTTCTGATTATAGGATTTTTCAAAAGGTTCTTTGCTTTTTAAAAGACGCTCTATAAAATCCATTACGATATCGATGTATGTTGCAATATCCTCCCCGGGAACCCAATATACGCGTTCACCTGAGAAATAGAATTTAATTTCTGCCTCAATCTCATCCCCAAACTCATCGCCGAAATACGAATAGGCAAAATGAATTTTTACTTCAGGAAACATCTCTATAGTTATTGTCCAATCCTCATTTACCCCAATATTGTCTACCTTTCCTCCTAAATTATCTACAACGATCTTTTCCAATGTATTTAGGTCAATGTCAATAAATAAAGGGTACTTATTATTACTAATATTTTGGAGCTCAACTTCATGAGGACCACGCAAACCGGTTGCATCGATTTGGCCAACAGTCCATAATTTAATTTTATTATTATCCATAATATTCAGATTCAATATTATTAACAATTAAAGTCTTAATTAGTTTTTATTTCTTTTTTAACTTACTTACAAAAAAACCTTGGGTGTTGTGAATGGAAGGAAATAGTCTACCTGTTCCCTTTAAAGGTTCCCCATCAATCTTATAACTAGGAGAAAAATAATGCGGTAAATCTAAAGGATCTACATAATCTAAAATATTTTTGATTTGATTTTCTCCTTCCTCGGGGTAGAGACTACACGTTACGTAGACCAAAATACCACCTGGTTTTAATAACTTTAAACTTGATTCAATCATCTTACTTTGTAATAATAAATTTTGATTAAGAAATTCATAATTCTGACGCCATTTTAATTCGGGATGATTCAAGAAAGTTCCACTCCCTGTGCAAGGAGCATCAATTAAGATTTTGTCAAATGAATTATGGAAGTAATTGTTAATAATTGTACTATCGACATTTAATAAAAATGAATTTGAGACTGCCAATTTTTTTAATAACTTTTTCAATTGCATTAATCTTTTAAAATTAAACTCACAAGCTATTAGTTTGGATTCATTATTTGAGAGTTGCGCAATAATACTTGTTTTAATTCCAGGAGCTGCACACATATCACAAATTAATTCATTTGATTTGGGAAGTAGTAATTGAGAGATTAGAAATGAGGCTTTATCATGTAATATAATATATCCTTTTTTATACCACTCACTTGATAATAATTTGCTTTTAAACTCATTTTTTGTATAATAAATGAAAGGTACCTCTTTATCTTGATGAGATTTAATTCCTTCTTTTCTTAAATCATCTATAATAAATTTACAAGTAGTATTTCTATCATTTTTAAACCGTAGATCATTAATTCGAAAAGATACGTCCAAACTGGTAGGTGTATAGTTCATAGATTTGATAGTCTCAATCAAAAATTCTTTTGAAAATACTGGTGTTAATCGTTCTATAAAAAAAGTAGGTATGGCTTCTTCCAAGCTTAAACTTTCATTAAATGATTTACCTTCTAAAGCACGAGACCATGAAAAGGAGGTTAACTTCTTTAAGAGTTCTAACAACTTATCTGATGGCTTTAACTCTTGGATTATGATTCTAATTGGGACTTTTTCCTGGAATATACGATATGTAGAATAATAGAGATGAGCTTTTAAATGAGAGTCTAAATCAACTTTAGTTTTCAGAGATCTCGTAGTTTTATTTATAATAAAATTTAATTTATTCCAATTTCTCACAATTTCTTGATAATAATGAAAAACAGTGGCATTTTTCCTATGCTTTTCTTTCAATAGTCTTGATTTCCCATCAATGAAATCGGATAAACCCTTTAAGAGAATTTCTAATGATTTTAAATCTATGATATAAAACAACCCACAATCTGATAATAAGCTTTACCGATTTAAAATATATTTATTATCTATATAAGTAAAGA
The DNA here is from genome assembly GCA_964447495.1 of uncultured archaeon. GTDB lineage: Archaea > Asgardarchaeota > Lokiarchaeia > Sigyniarchaeales > SOKP01 > SOKP01. The sequence goes on along the minus strand of CAYUTF010000010.1, from coordinate 58,437 downwards.
CCGCAACTCCCAAAATTGCCAGGATAACTTCTGAAAATAAAACCTTAATAAATGACAACCATACAGGCTGAATCCCTATACTGATGTATAAGATGATCGCTACATATAGTGAAATTATATTTGCATATAATATTGCTCCAAGATATCTTAATTTAGAACTTCCTCTGAATAAAATTATACAATATAAAGCGGGAATGTTCACTACACAACTAATTAAGTCGATAAGCCCTAGTGGGGAAAAAAGGTTAACAATAAAGACACCTATTACTTTTCCAATTAAGCCTTCATATGGAAAAATAAGACACATTCCTACTACAATTTCAGCAATTCGGAATTGAATATCTAAAAACCCTATAGGGATACTGATAAATCCTAAAGCAACATATAATGCTGCGGTAATAGAAGTTAGTGCAATTTTCAAACTAATGCTTCGTTCTTCAAATGAGAGGACTTTTTTTTCATCGGTTCTTATCTCATCAGTCATAGCGTTGCCCCAATAATTGTATATTTACAAACCTATAACTAACAAATTAAATGAATTTGTAAAAAAGTTTATGGTTTAAATAAAATTTAAGAAAAGAAAAAAAAGGATTTTGATGATGTTGTTATTTATTTCTTTTTTTCATTACCAAGTATATTAATCCAATAGCACTAAATCCGCTTACTCCTAAAAGGATGGGAAATTCAAATCCAGGAATTGCGGCAGTGGTAGGTAATTCAATTGAAAATTCATATATCGTGGTACTATTAGCTTGTAACTTATATCCAATCCATGATCCATACGTCCCATCATATGTCCACGTCTCAGTACAATTATGATAATAGATAAAATAGTAAGGAGGAACTGCAAGAAGACCTACATCTAAATATTCAGCATGATGCACAACCGTATTTCCTATATTTTCCCATTTTGGCTCCCATACTATAGCCCCTAAATATTGAGCAACCGGAGTGGGTAATTGAGCTAAATAAATAGCCCCATTCTGTACTGTCACATTTTGATGAAAAATTAAATTAACAAACCAAGTTATATTAAGAGGATTATATAAACTGGTAACATTAATACCACTTAAATCGTCAGGTGCACTTGGAAAATCCCCAGTGGTCCATTTCCAATTATCTGTTGTATAATTTGTAGCGGGAAATCCGGTTAATGAATCTGTTGCTGCAAAATCAACTGCGGTTACAAGGGATTTTTTCTTGGCACCTACTTGTAAGGCTCCTACTCCAAAAGAAGTTTCTAATACAGTTATATATTCTGGCTCCCCGAAGACTGCTTTTAGACTATCATTGTTTGCTGTCCTTACCACCAAGGTTTTTACATTTCCAGCAGCTCCATGAAATTGATACGTGCCGATTTGAGGTACAACAGGCGGAACTATCGCAAACATTATACTTAGAAACACCACGAACGTTAAAAAATATCTCGATTTTTTCATTTGTTGTAACCTATTAAAGTTTTTAAATTAGAATTTGAGTTAATCTAATATTTACCAATTAGCTATATAAATATTACTCACATAAATTAAGAGATAAAAATAAAAGTAAAAACTCAAAAAGATTATATAAAAATATGATATATGAATATATAGCAATTAAAATATCAATTATGGGTTAATTAAAATGGATACTTTTTCACCAGAAAAAAATATTGAAATCTATTATCAAATCAGTGGTTTGAGTGACGGTCCAAAATTAGTATTGATCCATGGACTTTTTTTAAATAGTGATTGTTGGAAGTTTCAACTCCAATTTTTCGAAGATAAGTTCCAAATTCTTAGATTTGACCTTCGAGGGCACGGAAGATCAACTAAACCAAAGAACCAGTTCACCATTCGAAATTATGTTAATGATATGCATGCATTATTGACCCATTTGAAATGGACAGATAATTTATACTTAGTAGGACATTCTTTAGGAGGGATGATTGCGCTTGTATATGGGTTAGAAAATCCATCACACGTCAAGAAAATGGTGGTTGCAGATAGTTTCTGCTTTATAAGCCAAGAAGCTATTACAGATGTATTAGGAAGGGTTAATAGTAGTAAACTTGAGAAATTTGCGCTTGGAATTAGTGTGAGAGGATTAATGCCCTATAATGAGGAGGTGGCGGAATTTCTTGCAAAGACAGTAACTGATCATATGACTAAGAAGGATTGTTTGCGTGCAACGGCAGCTTCAGCGGGCTTTAATATCTGTGAGCATCTCAAATCTTTGAAGATTCCCACATTAGTTTTAGTGGGCAAAAGAGATATCACTACGCCAGTATGGGCTAGTGAAATGATACATGAATGGCTTCCTCAGTCTGAGTTAATTATCATGCCCGATGCTGGTCATTTAACGATATTAGATCATCCAAATGAATTTAATGAACTTGCCTATTCATTCTGGCAAAAATAAAAGAAAAGAAAAAATTAATTTAAAAATTTAACCCCACTTTATAACTCCCGCATTCCATGCCCACCCTATTCCTGCGGCTGTAAGAACGACAATATCACCATTCTTTATTTTTCCTTCTTTTAACCCATATTCTAACGAGATTATTCCATCATTCTGACCATTATGACCAATATTTTCCAAATAAGTAGCTTGAGAATATGGATTTACTCCAACAGCTTTCGCTACGTATTCGAAAGCACTTCGCTTCATATGTAACAATGCTAAATAATCTATATCCTTACGAGTATAACCAGAGAGCCCTAAAGCATTATCAATAACCTTAACAAAGGAATCCATTGAGAATTGGTCAAGACGTTCTTTTAATCCTTCAGGATCAGGTACATCAAGATATATAAGATCTTCTTCTATTGCTTTAACAGAGATTGGTAGAACAGTACCCCCTGCTGGAACATACACATCATCAGCAAACCGACCATCGGAGATCGCAGAGATGCCTAAAATCTCATTCTTATTATAATCAGCACGAATAACTGCTGCCACACCACTCGCTGCTAAACTAATCATGAATCTAGATCTCGGATTTTTATAATTGATTAAATCCGAGTTTCTATAACCGCTTGCAACTAGTACACGGTTAATTTGAGGATCGGTCTGAATCAGACTTTTTGCCAATAACATCCCAACTAAGAAAGTACCGCATCTTTGATTAATATCGAAAGCCCAAGCATTTTTAGGATTTCCTAAGAGTTGTTGCAATTTTATTCCATAAGTCATCATAGGTCTTTCAGCATATACTTCCCCCGCCCAAATAATGAGATCAATATCATTTGTGGTTATATTAGCTCTTTCTAATGCTTGATAACTTGCTTTAGCTCCCATTGCTACGGTGTGGTCTTCTTTTCCAGGAACAGTTTTACTCTTAAGACCAAATTTATCCTCTATAACTTCAATTGGTATTCCTGTTTCTTGTGAAATATATTTAGAGGTATGCTTTTCACTTGGCAAATAAATCCCCCATGATTCCAACCCAACAGTGCGATTCTTCATTCCCTGTACCTCCTTTAATTATTTTAGGTCTTTTTTTAAAATTTTTCCCGTAGCACTAGTAGGTAAGGAATCTCTTATTTCGTAGTATTTGGGAACCTTAAATTTTGCTAATTTCGAAAGTAAATACTCCTGTATTTCTTCTTTATTAATTGATTTTCCTTTTTTAAGAGTTAAAAATGCTTTTCCAACTTCACCCCATTTTTCATCAGGAACGCCAATTACGGCAGCAAGGTCAATTGCAGGATGTTTAAATAATATTTCTTCAATTTCGACAGGAAATACATTTTCCCCACCACTAATAAACATCTCTTTTCTGCGACCTACAATATAATAAAATCCTTCTTCATCTTGCATTGCTAAATCTCCAGTATGGACCCATCCATCGGGCTCAATGGTCTTTTTTGTCTCTTCGGGTTCATCCCAATATCCAGAGAAAATATGAGGTCCCTTAAGTAATAGCTCTCCAACTTCTCCTTGAGAAACGACTTTATCTGTTTTTGTATTAATGATTTTCATATCACAATGAAATACAGGTAACCCAACAGAGGTAGGTTTTTGTTTAATTTTATCTTCTGGCAAGTAAAAGTTATTTGGTCCAACTTCTGTTAATCCATACCCCATTTTAAACAATTTTCCTTTATTCCAATAGGGTTCCATTATTGCCACTGGGCAAGGAGCACCTCCAGAGATGAAGATTTTTACTGATGAAAATTGAGTTGAAGTGAATTCTGGTGTATTCGCAATCATATGAAACATCGTAGGTACTCCAATAACAATGGTACACTTTTCTTGTTCAATAACTTTAATCGTTTCCTCGGGATTAAAATCTCCCATGAGAATTGTTTTCGCTCCGAGATGATAGAATGGCACAAGCAGTACATTCCATCCCCCTGTATGAAATAGTGGAAATAATAATGGTTGAATATCATTGGGAGTTAAACTCCAAGAGAGAATAGTATTTAATGAATTCCAAAAGATAAGTCTATGTGAGATTATAGCACCTTTAGGAAGACCTGTAGTTCCCCCCGTAAATAGTATGAGATGTGGATCCTCAATATTTAATATTGGCTTTTCAATATTATGTCCGGAAGCCTTTTGCATAAGATCATAGTAAGGAGTACCAAGCTCTCCTGCTTTTTTGCTCAAAACTACAAAATCCTTAATATTTGACTTTTTATTTATCTCAAGGGCTTTAGTTTCGAGTTTATCTTCATAGAAAAGAATGGAGGGTGAAATTTTCTTCATCAAATATTCCAATTCTTCAATGGATAATCGAATGTTATAAGGTACTAAAATCGCACCAATCTTGCCTGTTGCTAAAAATAAATCAACACACTCAATTCTATTGCTTGAGAATAAAGCTACTCGATCACCTTTTGAAACACCATAATTTAACAGAATTCTTGCTAATTTATTTGCACGATTATTTAAATCCTCGTAAGTATACCGTTTATTTTCCATGTTATCATAAAATGCCTCTCTATGAGGGGTTAAAAGGGCTCTTCGGCCACCCCAATCACCAATCCAAGATAAATCATATGGAATCGAGAAATCCCCAGCTTTAAACATACTTATCAATCACCCAACTGCTCTATAGATAGGCCATTTTCTCCATACATAGGCAAATAGGATCTCGATCCACAGAAACCAGAGAATGAAAGGTGTGGGATTCATCTGCCAGTAATTTGGATCGTCTCCAAACAATATTGGGGATAAAATATAATATGCAAGATATGTTAAGGTTCCAATTCCAATAACCAGTAGAAAGCGGATAATGAAATTCTTCCATTGTGAATATTTCTTTGGCCAATTATCAAAAAAGAGAGATACAAGCACAACCGCACATATAAGAAAGATTGCATATGTAATACTCATCATATACCATCCTTTAAATCTAGTAACAGATATTATATCAACACCACCTGGAGGTACTCCACCAATTGCAATAAAGAATGGATCGAAAATTAACTGAACAATAGTAGGGAAATAATATGAGACAAGTAGTCCTAATAAAATACAAGATACAAATGCAATCATCCCTATAAATGGTTGTTTCCTTCCTAATTTACTCCACGGCCAATACTCAAATACCATCAATGTTAATAATGAGAAAAAGATTAACCACTGTGTCCATCCAAGAGAAAATGCATAACTAGGGAATTCTGTAATTGGCTTGACAGCATCTACTTCTGTCCCTGCTGTCCTTTCTCCTGTAGGTAAAAATAACAGAAACCACACTAATATTGTTATGGCATTTCCAATAATCCAAACAATGATCCCACGTTTAGGTTGTTTAATTTTAAAAAACGGCCAATACATGGTACCAGCAACCCATAAAACAGCAAAGGAAAAGCATGATCCACTTAAAGCACCAAAAATAGATGCACCCAAGTACCAGCTAATATATTCACTAAATGGACCAGTAGTTTCAGTTCCATAAAAAGAATTGAATAATGGAAGTAAAATAAGAGTAAATAACAAGATTATCCCCGCATTAATCACCGTACCTACTATCCCTACTTTCCAAGGTTTTCGAAACCAATTATAATAAGGCCAATTTTCGAACCAAATCGCCCAGACTACCCCAATTAATCCAAATCCACCGATAACAGTTGCCCATGCGGTAATTTCCATGGTTTGCGATGGATAAGGGTTATGCCAACGAGGATCAAAGAAAATAAGCCATGTTACATAACTTATTATGAATACTATTATTATTGAGAGAAAACCCGCAAGAGGTTGTTTGTATCGAGCCATTACAACCATTGGAGCCTCATCAGCAGTAGGAATGCCCACTTTTTCACCGGCAAGAGCCAATATCATCACCTCGAAGTCTTAAATCATTACATTTCAAATTATATATTATCATATTTAGAAATTCACCTTAAATTTTTAAAACATTTTCAGTTAAAATTAATTAATGAATATTATACTGAATCACTATTTTAAGATTACTTCTAATTTTCTTAAAGAATGATTCAAAGTTTTAACAATTTAAAAGCGTTTTTATAAAGAATTTTATTTTTAAATTCATCCGAGATGGGAAGTTCTTTAACAGCAGGGATAATCTCATTCCAATGGACAAGAGGGTGGTCCGACGCAAATAATACTCTATCTTCAAGATTATACTTTGAAAAAACGTCAAATGGAAACCATGAATATAATTTTGGGTAAGCAGAGATGTCAACATACACGTTTGGATTTCTTTCCACCACTGACCATGCTTCCCACATCCAAGGAACTCCCATATGTCCCATGATTATTGTTAATTCGGGATGTCGGATTGCTAGCTCGTCAACAAGTAAGGGATGTCCATATTTAGTTATAGGATTTATAATACTTTTCAATTGAGCGGTATGAGTCCAAAGTGGGACATTAAGATCAATCATTTTTTTCCAGAGAGGGTCATATTTTTTATCAGAGATATCAAATTTTTGTCCCGGAGGGAGTACTTTAACTCCTTTGAGATCTAATGATTCAATAGCATATTCAAGTTGTTTCATCGCATCAGGAGCAGGAATGTCCACACATGCGTATCCAATAAATCTGTTAGGATATTGATTTACAAAATTAGCAATATCATCGTTAGTAACGATACAGACACTATAAGCCGTTGTAAGGTTATAGGATACAATAACTGCCTTATCTATACCCCATTTATCCATTTGTTCTATATAATCTTTAATTGAAACCTTAGTTCGCATTACATCGAAGAACTTTTCCATCAAACGCCTCCCCCTCTTATTGTCACCTAATAAAGAGTGCGCAACAAATTCGAGATCATCACCCCAATAGGCTTCTTTACAGAAAGGATGAATATGCATATCAATTATCAGAATAATCCCTCATTAAGCAAATATGTAATTATAATAAATTTAAGTAATCAAATTGAGTTAATTATAAAAAATTATCGATAGTTCTTTGGGTTTTAATGAAATTAATAATTTTACTACTTTTTTTCCAGTACTTCAAGTCAACGGTAAATCCATCCATCATCTTTGTAATAGCATCATCAAAATTATCGATAACTGAAGGTTGAGTTGAATTCATTGCATTTTTTACCGTTTCTCGAATTACCCATACTCCAAGTGGAACCACATATCCGCCTCTTACTTCGCGAAAAATTAAAACTCTTGCTTGTCTTCCAATTTTGTATAAGTATTCACATATCTCCTTGCGAGCCGCATAATATGCCCCTGTAATGTTACTTGCATAGTTTTTCCGACCTTGATAGAATTCAAAATCAGTAGCGATTTGAGGTTCATATGTTGGGTTCCAAAGTGAATGAGCATTCCATACTTCATTCATTTCATAAATAAACTTACCAGGAAAGAGAAGTATTTTAAAATGATTATCAAGATAACTACTCTGGAATATTTGATATTCATTAATTTCAGGAAACTTTTTTATTTCTTTAATGAGAGCTTTAGAGATGATATCATCTACAGCTGTAATGCTCCAGCGAGTTGGAACTAAGCGCCTGTTATCTTTTTGACCGAGTAATCCAGCAGAGAACACACGTTTAATTGTTGATTGAGGCACATGACCCTTAAAGAAAAGATACTCTGAAACCGCATCTGCAGCTTTTAGGTCAGTATCGGATACACAATATTCAACTTTTGGATGGACTTTCACATTTTCGGTGATCCGTATACTCTCTGTCATTCCAGTAGGCCCTAATGGTGGAGTATGATTATCTAACATCATTCGAAGGTTCATTTTATCCAATTTTGTTTCCGTATCTACAGGACGAGCCGCCATCGCTAACTCTTGTGAGGAATCCAATAACTTTTGAGTTTTGATTGAAGGGGTAGCTTTCCTTGGTACCTTCCCTATTCTCACATTCGTTTTAAAATTATTTCTAACCAAACTACTTCTATATTTAATTACCTCAACCATATCTTTTCCAAACCATAATTCGGGAGCATCAAGAATATAATTATCTGCAATTTTTAAATCTAATTTGAAGTCTTGAAAAGGGACGAGAGGACCAAGATATACATTAGGATAATTAAAATGCCCTACAAAAAAACCAGGCGGACTCGCTCCAAAAATCTCCACATTCCTCTTCGTTTTATCTAATTCAAAAGGTATAAGAGACTTTAAGACAGATTTCTTTAATAAAATAGGGCAAGTTTTCTTACCACATAACAATCGAGCACCTTTACAGCGAAGACAGATGTTCTTTTCTGTTGGAGGCCGAACCAAGGTTTCACTGCCTATTTCATATTTATATAATTCAAATATAGATATTTATTATAAAAAAGGATGAGGAGTTTAAATTTTTAATATTTATATTAAAGAAGAAATAAATGGAATAATAAAGAGAATAATAACTATATTTTAAAATTCAAAGAAATACAATAAAACTATTTACTATAAAAAATTATAATTTAATATAACTTATAATATTTTGTAATAATTAAAACTAACAAATTATATTATCAATGATTTTTATGGAAAAAGAAAAACCAAAAGTATTACATACTGAGTTAAAAGGTAATCTATCAAATCGTTTTGAAATTATTAAATCCTCATTAGGAATACAAAATGATGCAGAAGTTGTTCGATACCTAATTCAAAACTACTACAAAGAATACTTAGAAGGAGAAAAAGTAATAGCTCGGGAAGGTTTAGAAGAAGATCGAGAATTAATTAAAAAATTTATGGAAAAATATGGCGAAGAATGGAGAAAGCTTGGTGAAGAATAATGGTATGGATTCCCTCAATAGACTATATTGAGATTTTATTTAAAGATCAGATTAATATTGGATATTTAATAAATCGACAGGGATTGATCTCTACTTTTGATAAAGTTAAATGGGGTATTCCTTTTCATGACACTCCATCAATCTGGGATCAGGTCACAATTTTGTATAAAGAAATCATTGAGAATCACTATTTTTCGGATGGTAATAAAAGAATTGGTTCTTTAGTAGCTTATATATTCTTATACAAAAAGGGGTATGTATTTTCTCCACCTAAAGGAGAGATTTATCAAACCACCATTGAAGTTGCCCAAGGATTAAAAAATTTTGATGAAATTAAGGAGTGGTTCAAATTAAATTCCAAGAAAGAAGATTAAATAATGTAAAAAAAAGATATTAATTATTAAACCTGAATTGAATAGGACATCCTTATTCAGGTGCTTTCATTCCAATCATTCCCATTGCTTCTACTACATTGAAATAAAAATCAATGGTATATTCGTATCCTTCGATGTCATGATACATAATCATAGCATTTTGTTGTCGGATGAGAGCTTCATTCAGTTTACCTTCCTTTACTTCAGCAATATATATAGATTTTATCTTATCTTTATCTACCTTTATTGCATTTGGTACTAGTTCTTTTACTAGGGATCTATCTGGAGGAAACGATTTTCTCTCCTCAATATATTTTTCAGCAACCTCAGTTGCCTTATTAAGGGGGAACCGGGCAGTTAAAACAATATATGGCATAAATTATACCTCTTTAATACTTAGATTTTTTTAAAAATTGGTTTTTGAACCAAGGATAAATTCATTAACATAACACTTAAATATTTACAAATTTGTTAAACATAACACTTAAATATTTACAAATTTGTTAAAAGTATCTTGAGAATGATGAAGATGAGGAACTAATTTGTGCTAGAATACTTAATGTGTATAAAGAATGCTTAGTTAATAATAATATCAAGGTCAAATTAGAAGAGATCGAGGACTATCATGAAGAATTTGTTTGGAAGCATGCTACAATTAAAGAAGATTACCATGATTACGAGTGGGTCATTAAGATTTACGTGGAAAGGATTGATCCATTTATTTATGATGAATATAAAATTTTTTCCTTGTATAATGGGAAGATATGGCTAGAGCTGGGATGATAGTCTGGATCCCTCTACAGAGGAAAAATTTAATGATGATGATGTTTATTGATGATATTATCAAGTTTTGGAAATGTAAATTCAGAGTCTGATTTCAATAAAATTTCTATTAAAAACCAAATGCTCTATCATTAGAGTTCTATTCTCTTAGAGCCGTGATAGGATTTCTAGATTGGTAAGATCATAGAATGAGATAGCTTTCTAGGGAAAAAATTTTTTTAAAGATCAATCTTCTTTAATCGTATGTCATTTTATGAAAAACTTCAAAATCCTAAAAATGCTATTTGGACCTCTATTCTTATAACATTGGTATTTGGATTCATGGTTATTATTTCTCAGTTAATTTCCACATACCTAATAATTCCTCTTGGATTAGATTATCTACCTGAACTATTTATATCATTTTCTATTCAATTTGTTTTTGCTGGTTTTGCCTGTTTGTTTATGATACCATTTTTATTAAAGACACCAAAAGAACTTAAGCCTTATAAGGATTTTCTTCAAGTAATACGTCTCTCCAACCATAAACCAGTTGATAAATTGTTATTTATTGGAGTAACAGGAACAGTTTTCGTACTTTTTTTTTCCTTGTTTCTTACAAGCATACCTGGAAATCTAATTCTTATTCCTCAAAATGTCTTTGGACCACCGATACGTGATGAAACGATGGGATGGTTTGGAATTATTCATCATCTTATTCCAGGAGTTTGGGAGGAAGTTTATGCCAGAGGTCTTGTATTGGCAGTATTATTAAGACTATATCCCAAGGAACAGGGTCGTCAGCGTAAAGCGATAATAATTGGAGGAATAATCTTTGGATGTTCCCACATGTTGAGCGTTCCAATCTTGATTTCTAATCCAATATACATATTAACTCAAGTTGTATATGCATCCATTATAGGCATCGCATTTGGTTATATTGCTGTTGGCACAGGAAGTCTCCTCCCTTCCATAATTTGTCACTGGTTAATTGATACATTCTCAGTTTATATCGCTCCATCAGGAGATTTTATTTTGTTTTTGATTCTTTTCATGACAGCAATTATAGTCGCATCAGGATTCATTATTGTATTGGTGTATCAAACTACTGATATTGGAAACTTTAATAAAGATAAAAAGTAATTATACCTTTTTTCTTTCATTTTTTTAAAAAAAGCTTTTTCATCCACTCAGGGAGCATGAATCCGCCATAAAATTCAATCGAACTAGATATTAAAATTAGTCTAGCGATTATCATTATTACTATTGAAATTCCGCTTAATATTTCTAAAACTGCGCCTATGACGAAAGAAACAAATGCAATTATCAGTAACTTACCCTTTAATCGAATTTCTGGGTTATCATCTCTTAGAGATGCCCTACCAAACAGAATTCCTGTAATTAACATGTATATTACAAGAAAAAATTGATAAATTGTAATCAAAAGATTGTAATCTGCATCAATAGGACTTATTACTTAACCAATTAATCCTGGATCAATCACAAGCAAAATAATGAAAATTATTTCTACAATAACACCCATAACAATAAAAATAGTAGTAAAAATTTTCCTCTTTTCTTGATAAACTAATTTTTTGAAAGCGATGCTCCAAATATAAGCTGCTATTGGAAGTGGAGTAAACCCTATTATAAAGTAAATATATGGAGTT
>CAYUTF010000010.1:5421-46373 GCA_964447495.1 uncultured archaeon | reverse complement strand
ATAAGCTGCTATTGGAAGTGGAGTAAACCCTATTATAAAGTAAATATATGGAGTTGTCATATACCCCGTTCCATTTAAAACAAGTGCAATAATAAAAGAGCTCGAACTTGCATACCATGAAGAAATGAGCATCAATAATACAATCCCAAATAATAAAATCAATTTATTCTTATATTGACGATATTTAAATAAGAATAATATAGCAATTACAACTGAGATAATTACAAATATAAGACTAAAACATCCATTCACAATCTGTATAAAACTCAAGGTCACTGATATCACCACATCTCTTTTATTTAAAATTCTTTATACAAAATTTTAAAAAATTGCTAAAAAATAAAAAAAAGGGTAAATTACTTTATTGTAAAAAAGTTCGTAAGGTTATAAGGTATTCTTTTACTTTTGCCTCTTCTCCCTCCCTAAAGGGCCCCTCTGCGCCTTGCAATCTTACTTCAAGATATTCAGGACAAACTTCCTCGAAACAACCAACCTTTTTTACAGTTTTTTTTATTCCCCGTATGAAGAATTTTTTCCATTTCAGAGCGTGAGTGGAGAAGTAGGCAAATTTTGAAATTGGTTTTTTTAGTGATTCATTTAAGTTTTTGAGAAACTTTCTAACCTTTCTATCTGAGCTAAATTGGAGGATTCGAATTGCTGCAATCAAGCCATAAGGCTCATCATTAGCAACTTGCTCAGGAGTAATATTTTTAATATGATCTACACTTACATCATAAATATCTTTTAACCCTTCCGCAAGTTGTTTTGCAATTTTCTCAGAATTTCCATAATCAGAACTATGGATTATCCAAATCTTTTTCATGATTTTATTCTCACTTCTTAATTTAATCGTAAAGTAGATTAATTATATGATTGAAAAATTAAAAGGGTATTTGAAATTGCAGTAGTCCAATTTCTCAATTTTCATTGAAGATTTAAATTATCGGAAATCATAATACATTACATTAGAAATAATTAATTTGCATAAAATGTGATATAATGCCAAAAATAGAAGTTAATGATATTAATATCTATTATGAGGTTTATGGAGAGGGATTTCCCCTTGTTATGATTATTGGATTGTCTGCAAATATAGATTGGTGGACGAAAGACGTAATAGAGAGTTTAGCAGAAGATTTCAAGTTAGTAATCTTTGATAATCGAGGGACGGGTAAAACAAGTAAAACGGATATTGATTTTTCAATTAAAATGCTTGCAGATGATACAGCAGGTTTGATGGACGCATTAGGTTTTAAGCGATTTCATGTTTTGGGGATTTCTATGGGAGGGATGATTGCGCAAGAATTAACTCTTAATTATCCTGAAAGAATAGAAAAACTGATTCTAGGATGTACTAATTGTGGAGGATCCAAACAGATTCCTCCTTCAGCGGAAGTCATTGAGATACTCCGTACGCCTAAAGACGATATGACTCCAGAAGAGTTGATTAATGGTACAATTCCGCTCCTCTATACTGAAAATTTCATCAAGAATAATCCAGATTTTATAGAATATTATAAACAGGAATTACTCAAATCACCGATAGCTCCTGATATCTTCCAACGTCAGGTAAAAGCTATATTGAATTTTAATATTTGTCTAAAATTAAAAAAAGTAACAGTACCTACTCTAATAATTCACGGAAAAAAAGACATTCTTATACCATATGAAAATGCTGATATAATAGCCAAAAGGATTCCCAATTCAAAAGTTATTCTACTAGATAACAGTGCACATATATTTTTCCAGCCAGATTCAGCTAAAGTTATTAACTATATTAAAGAATTTTTGAAATAATCACATATTTCATTTGTAAATGCGTAATTTTTTTATTAATTAATTATTTGAATTTAACCTGTATGATCTAATATGAGTAAGATGAATTCCATAATAAGGATAAAAGTAAGCAATATCTCATCAAATAAAAGAAACTGTTCATTTAAATTGGTCTATTATGAGTAAGATAAATTCCATAATAAAGATAAAACTAAGCAATACCTCAACATACAAAAGAAAACGTTCATTAAAATTGGTTTGAGCAATCTTATAAATATCTTCTATAGATTCAAGTCTGTGCCTTATGCTCTCACTCCAATGGCCCAATTCAAATAATTTGGATAAATTAGTATATATTTGAACCAAATAATAATCTCCTATTAATTTTGAAACATTTTCAATATTCTCTAAGACGAATATAAAGTCATAACTTAATCTCTGTAAATTTCCAACTTTTTTATTCAATCTCCGACCGAATGACCGTCTTTTTAAATATATATGGCGAATATCTTCTTCTGCGATTGCTAACCGTTTATCCAAAAGATAATCTAAAGTACGTAATTCAAGTAGTTGGTAATTAGCAATTTCAGTTATTAATAAAATATCATAATAATCACGGTTAGGATCGATTATTAGTGTTCTGTCGAAGTCAAAAATAAGATAGTCATTTTTTAAATATGAAAACGAATTTGAAAGTGTAGAATCTATTTGATCTTGATGCAAATTTATATTAGGATTCTCTCCCATTAAAAGAGTAGCAAAATAGCTTTTATTTTGTCCTATAAATGCTCGAGGATCATCAATATCATCCGTTATACAATATAAAACATATTTTTCATGCTTTGAAACTCCTAAAATATATCCTTCTTCTTCTATGCATCCTTTAATCTGAGAAAAAAATTTAGCGAATTGAAATTTTAAAAAGTCATTAACAGTAAAAGTTCCATCAGGCGTGGATAAAAGAGTTTTTTTAATAGTGTGCAATTTTTCTAAGGGTGTTTCTTTAAAGTTTAATCGCGCAATTATGCTGATCACACCTTCTTCGTATAATTTCACTTGTAGAGTAATATTTGTTATATAATTAGAATCGGAATTAATATCTTGACTTATCACTGAATTAAGAGATTTTGGAAAATCTAAATATGAAGGAGTATCCTTACTTTTTGCTATTTGCTTATCAAGAGTACCAAGAAATATATTTGAAGCCCTTTTTAGATCAATTTTCCGTCCTACATCTGTTAATCGAAGAAAAATGATTTCTCCATTCAAAATTAGTCACATTTAATAATCTATACTAATATAATTTTAAGAAAGATGTAATTAAACGTTATCTAAAGTGAAGTAATTTTATTAATTTATAATTTTATTAAACCAGATTTCAAATATCCACTAATATTCGATTCTCTTCAGGTTTTTGAGTATTCTTTGAAATTCAATGTTTGTAGTAGGATTTCCAGTTATATCTAGAACTTCCAAATTAATCAAATTAGATAGTATGTTAAAATCTTTTATTTGATTATTCGAAAGGTTCAATTTCTTAAGATTTATTAACTTTTCTAAGCCATTTATATTTTCTATCAAATTAGTATTTAGGTCTAAGTATTCCAGATTGGTTAAGTTCTCTAATCCTTCTACTTTTTTTATCCTATTATTATTTATTAACAATGATTTGAGGTTTTTTAGACGATTCAGCCCCTTTATTACAGAAATTTGGTTTCCTCCTAATTCAAGTTCTTCTAACTGTTTTAATGCGTCTAAATTTTTAATATCTGTAATTTTATTAGCTTCTAAGTGCAATTTCTTTAATTTAACTAAATGATCTAAGTTTTCAATTGATTTAATGTTATTTTTTTCTAAATAGAGTTCCCTTAAATTAGGATATTTTTTCAATCTTTTAATATCTGCAATTTTATCAATATTAAAACTTTCTAAATATAAATATCCATTATCAATATACACTCTTTTTTTCTTAACTTTGACATACTCCATAAGAAATAGTTAGAAATAGACCTTATTGAGTGAATTGAATTTGAATTATAAATAAAAGCATTATTCTAGTTATATTTTAGAAGTTTATGATAGCTAATCTTACCTTTTGAAGTTCACTCAAAATGTGATTAATTACTAGATCGAGATCTTCTTGTTTGATTTCGCTCATTTTTGGAAGTTTGTTGAATGCATTGAGATCATTTAAGTTTAAATGTTGTTTTGGGATTAAATTTTGAACAGAGATGATCAAATCAGGTTCTATTTCAAGAGCTCTATAGATCTCACTTGCACAAGATGTAGTACATCCATTAATTATGACAATAAAACTATTTTTAAGATGGTTTTTTGAAATTTCGACGAGTTTATCCTTACCCAGAAGAACATTTTTCAGAAAAATTGTGGAACAAGTCATTGATGTTATAACAGATATTTTGCTTTTTTCTGCCAATATAATAGCCGCCTGCCGCGCTAATTCACCATGATACTCTGATCCAGAACAAGGAATTAAGATTATATTTTCTATCAGTTTTTCTTTAAGTTCAGTCACATTAAATTAACCCTTTGTTCTTTAAAATTTCAGGCAACTTTTTCTTTAGAGCAAAAGAAGAACTTACAACCTCAGATCCATTGATAACAACACTGTTTCCGTGTAAGCTCAAATTTCGAGCTTCCTCTGAATCAAGATTTTTCGTTTCAAATTCAATATACTTACCATATTCCGTTATCACTTGAAAGACAAGATTCATGAAGCTCTCCCACTGACAAGCACATACATTTAAGGGTACATAAATATCCAATTTAATTTTTTCTTCATTCGAAACATCTTTAGTAATGGTCATATATATTCTCCTAAATTTTGTTATTCTTAATTTAAACTGTGATTTGTTCAATTAAAGACTCTTTAGTATAGTATATCGTATAATATCCTTGTTTTTTGCCAATTATTAATCCAGCTTCCTCTAAAATCTTTAAATGATGAGTTATTGCCCCATCAGTCGTCTCAAATAGTTTAGCTAAAGCACAGGTACACATAGCTTTTCTTTCAAGAATTTTCATAATTAAAAATCGTTTGTTATTGGAGAGAGCGTTATGAATCTTTAATTGATTAACGAATTCGGGATCATCTTTAATTTGGTTTAATATACTCTTATTTATATCTAAGAACTCTTTGCATGTAGTTCCTATTTCTAATGTTTCAATATAATTTTTTAAACGATCCTCAGTCATTATAAATAAGAAATTAATATCTATTTTAAATTTTTTTGTTTTATTTTAATAAAACTTAAATTAGATTTCATATTTCAAAATTTGAGTATTATTTTAAAATAATATTATGGGAATTATATAAAATACATTTTATAGAATATAATAATACAAAAGAGTAGAGAAAGTATGGATAGGATAATAGTTCATACAATTGGACCAGAGAAGCCTTGCTCGAAATGTAAAAAAACAAGGAAAAATCTTGAAGAGATGTTAAAAGATTTTCCAGAATACACTGATAAAATCGAGATATCTCATTTGGATATTTCCTCCAAAGAAGTACTTGAGACGTATGGAATTCTTCAAAGCCCTGCGGTTGCAGTGAATGGTGTTTTGATTAATCAAGGGCACGTTCCAACAATAAATAAGCTTAAGGCTCAATTTCAACAAGTTATTACAAAATAATAAATGGATATGAAAAAATGGTTGAGACTAAGATTAAATTAAGAACGATAATTGGATTTGCTTTTTTCTTCTTCATTTTAGGCTTCTTTATTTTGACGAAAGTTCAGTTAGCAATTTCACCCATACATGAAGAAATTGTTGATTATTCGCAATTTGCATGGTATTTAGTCCCATTTGTATATCTTTTCAACTATTTTAAAAGTGCGGGATTTAGTTTAACTTTTGCATTTTTATTATCAGGCATCATTCAAGAATTTATACCTCAAAATACCATTTTAAAATATCTAGGTCCGGGAAAAAAGAGAAATTATATCATTGCGGTCTTATTAGCTCCTTTATTCGTGACTTGCAGTTGTTCTGTAGTTCCTGTTTATGCAGGTATTTTAATGGCGGGAGCAGGCGCAGGAGTAGCCATGACATTTCTATTAATGGCACCAGCAGCTAACTTTTTAACTCTTTGGCTTACAGGAGATTACATTGGTTGGGATTTGGTTATATTACGATATGTTTTTTCTTTTATCGCTGCATTAATATGTGGACTTATTTATGCCAGGACCAAAATGGCTAGAGAGATTGAAAATAAATATAAAAACATAAGAATTGGTAAAGCAGAACAATTAACGGTTGATGAGAGTATTCATGAAAGAGTCTTGAATTCGTATAAATATTCATGGCAAATGATTAAAATGATTCTGCCATATTTAATTATCGGGTTAATCATTGTAAGCTATTTAGCGGCATACATTCCAGATGAATTAATTCAGCCTTTATTAACGGGATATATTGGTATCTTTTTTGGCGCGATAGTTGGTGGCCCATTGTATACTCCTACTTTAGTTGAAGTAGTTTTGACAAAGTCCTTACTCGATAAAGGAATGGCAAGATCTACCGCTTTATCTTTCATGATGGGGCAACCATATGATGTCGTTTCAATGGTCCCGAACAGCAGATTTTTTAAATGGAAAGGCGTTGCATTATACTTTGTGATATTTCTCTTATTTTCAATTATATCTGGCTTACTTTATGGACTATTCTTAGGAGAATTATAATTACTTTTTATTACTATTTTATAGCTTCCTGCATAGCAATTCTCCCTTTCCAATAGGAATAATCATAGCATCTACGCGAGAATCGTTTAATGCTTTGTGTATCATTGTTTTTAATGTTTCATAGTGATTAATAGCATTATCAGCAATTAATAATCCTCCTTTAATCAGGTTTGGTATTACTAAATCATAGCATTCTTCATAAATTTCTTTTTCCGCATCTATAAAGCAGAAAGATATATTTTTATAGTCTTTTAAATACAGTCTCGCATCACCCTCAACCAATTCGATGGTATTATCCATCTGAGTGACTTTAATTGTTTCTTTTGCTAATTTGATTTTTTCCTCTAATATTTCATGTGTTTTAATTTTAATTCCATGCATTTGGCATGCTAGGGCAATCCATAATGTTGAATATCCGCCACTAGTTCCAATCTCGATAAATTCCCCTTTGGGTGCACTCGCAGCTAATAATGAGAGAAATTTTCCTGTTTCGGGAGGGACTTGCCGCAAACGCTTCAATCTGGGAGTTCCATCCTCTCTATCTCGTGAATCAATCTCTTCTAAGAATCTCATCCTATCTTTAACAATTTCAGAAACATTATGAAACATAATTTATATTTAAAGCATTTTAATTAATTTAATATATAAATTCAATCAATTGTCAATATAATTTAAATCTATGATAATAAAAGCGTTTTTCTTAGCAAGTATCTCAATTAATTGATGGTTTTACTTTTTCCCGTTCTGATAACTTTAAAGAGAGTTCTCTTTTTGAATCAGATAATTTAAATTGAATTTTTTTTAGATCCTCAATTTTTTCTAAAATTTTCCTTTCTGACTTAGTTAAATTCTTCTGTTGAGAAAGATAAATTTCTTTAGCAAAGGTTTTTTTCTCTTCAGTAGCACTACTTCTAAAGATTTTTATATATGCTAATTGCCTCTTACCCAATTTTTCTCTTTCTTTTGCAGTATCAATCTTTTCCTCAAATAACTTTTCATTTTCTTCAGCAAGTTTTTTTTCAATTCTAGCAATTTTTTTATGAATTTCTGCAATTTCTATTTGAATATCTGATATTTTTTCATTATAATTTGCATGATCCTCTTCAATTTTTAAGCCCATATCAGAATACTCTAAGAGTTCTTTAACTGCTATTTTATTTTTAATTAAATTTTTTGTTTTTTCGGCAAGATCTTTTTTAATATTTGCCAATTCAATACCTCTCTGTGCCAAGTCTTCCCTTGCTTTAGATTTACTAATTTGATTTTTTGCTATTTTTCTGGATTCTATTGCAATTTGTTTTTCATCTCTCGCTATTTTTATATTTTCATTTGCTATTCTATCAAGATTTTCAACATTTTCCATAAAAAATCATCCTCTAATTAGATTTATAGATATAATTAAAAAGAAGTAAGTTATGTATATATTTCATATTAAAAATACAATATTAATCATTGCATGAAGGTTATTTCTCTTCTAAAGTCCTAAAGTTTTTTTTAATTGCTTTAGATTCATTGTGTTTACTATATTTTTACCTTCTAACCATCCTCTCCTAGCCACAGATACACCATACTCCATAAATTTTAAATGATTAAGGTTATGGGCATCACTACCAATCGAAAAATTAATATTCCATTCTCTTGCCTTAAAACAATTGAGATCAGATAAATCTAATCGATCCGGAAAAGCATTTATTTCTAAAGATATCTTATGCTTTTCAGCTTCCTCAAATATTTTTGAGAAGTCAGAAATTGCTGGTGCTCTCTTGTTAATTATTCTTCCAGATGGATGACCAATACTATTCACATAATCATTATGCATAGCATTCACTATTCTTTTAATTAAAATTTGCTCATCTTGTTTAAAACCAGAATGAATACTAGCTACTACAAAATCCAAATCTTTTAAAGTAGTATTATTTATGTCTAAATTTCCGTCTGAATCTATATTAACTTCAACACCTTTTAAAATTCTAAAATCATCTAATGTACGATTTAATTTTTCAATTTCAGTCATTTGAGTCCTTAAATCCTCTTCATTTAACCCTCCCGCAATTTTTAGAGTCTTTGAATGATCGCATATTGCAATATATTCATAACCTAAGTTTTTAGCAGCTGTAGCCATTTCCTGAATTGAATTCGATCCATCACTCCATGTAGTATGCACATGCAAATCTCCCTTAATATCTCCAATCTCTACTAATTGTGGAAGCTTTTTGTTCTTAGCAAAATCAATTTCTCCACGATTTTCTCTTAACTCTGGTTGAATATAACTTAAACCCAATAATTCGTAAATTTCTGTTTCTTTAGCTCCCGCAATCTTTCTATTATCAACTAGGTTAAAAAGTCCAAATTCATTTAGCTTCATATTATTCTTTTTAGCTATTTCTCTTAATTGAATACTATGCTCCTTTGACCCTGTAAAATATTGAAGTGCAGAACCATAGCTAGAATCATCAATAATAGTTAAATCTACTTGAATATTATTGTTGAGAACAATTGTGCTTTTCATCTCTCCACTTGATAAAGCTGTCTTTTTTTCTGGTAATTTAGTAAAAACCTCCATTACTTCCTTAGGTTGTTTAGTAACTGCCAAAAGGTCTATATCTCCAATCGTTTCTTTCCATCTCCTAATAGAGCCTGCTATTTCAACAATAATAACCGCTTTTACTTCCTCTAATTTAGATTTTATACCTTTAGCAATGGGTAAGATATCTCCCAATAGAGATCTTTCTTGAGACGTTCTATATAGTTC
The DNA here is from genome assembly GCA_964447495.1 of uncultured archaeon. Taxonomy (GTDB): domain Archaea; phylum Asgardarchaeota; class Lokiarchaeia; order Sigyniarchaeales; family SOKP01; genus SOKP01. The sequence continues at coordinate 37,139 of CAYUTF010000010.1, read as the reverse complement.
AATTGCTTGAAGGAGATTTGCTTCCTTTTTCTTTCCAAAACCCTTAATATTTTTCAATTTACCGTTAATAATTGCTGTTTCTAACTCATCAACGCTCTTAATTGAGAGATTTTTATATAGGTTTTGTGCAATTTTGGGTCCAATTCCTTCTATTTTTAGCAAATCTCGCAATCCAGAAGGAATTCGATTCCTTAAATCATTTAAATATTTTAAATCTCCGGTTTCAATGTATTCTTGTATTTTTAATGCGATACTTTTTCCTACTCCCGGAATGTCATCCAATCTTCCATTTTTAAATATATTTTCAATATCCTCTGATAACATCTCTACATTTTGAGCAGCTCTTCTATATGCTCTTGGTTTATACTCTACTTCATTTATTTCCAGAAGTTCAGCAATTTCATAGAGTATATTAGCAATTTCTATATTTTTCATTTTAAACTTAACCTATTAATTGATTAAGATAAAAAATCTGTGATAAAATATTTTTTGAAAAGATTTAATAATTGATAACTTTCTATTATTTCTCAAATAAAGCATATAAAACTCTTGCAAAGCCATTAAAAAGCAAGGACAGTGAGAGCAAAATCACTAATACGAAATAACCGAAAGTAGGATAGAAAAGGACTATGAATGCAAATACGAAGCTAATAATACCAATAAGTATAAGAAGAAAACGGTATTGTTTTGTGAATTTTTCTACTAAAAGACCAATGGCTATCCCCGAGGCTCCGATAACAATAAAAATAAGCCCAAACAGATTGATTAAGAGTAATATCGAAATCGTGGGCTCAATTATAGTAATAATTATTACTGTAAGACTTATAATTATTTCTAATATACCTACAATAATTTTTAGACCTTTGGCAATTTTATTGAGTTTTTCATCAGCAAAAGCGCTATATAATCTCCCAATCCCAGCAAACAACAGAGCAATCGACAACAAGATTATTATTGATAATAATGCGGCACTTGAGAAAATAATCACTAATATCGATAATAGAATGACTATTAAACCAACTATTAAATTGACACCTTTTAAAAGATTCTCTTTTTCCATTTTAAATCATTACAGATAGTATATTATATTAGAATTTTAAGAAAGAATCGTTTAAAATTATAATTGGTTAATTTTAAAATATTAAGATTTATGTTTGAGATAATAATTCAATCAAGGCTCTTGGAATCTCTTTAAAATCATTTACCGCATAAAATTTGCCTCTTCCGGCATTTGCCAGCTCTCTGCATGTATCTATACCTCTATCAGCATCATTTTCAGCTGGCATCCCGATTACATGTAATTTAGGATACATTTTGGCTAGTTCTAAAGGATTTTCTCCCCGGTTATAGTTTCCATCAGAAATTAAAATCCCAAATTTATTTCTGGTTTTTTGCTTTACTTTATTTAATTCAGCTAATCCCTTTTCTAAGCCTATTGATATATTTGTAAATCCAACAGCTTCAGAATCCAGTATCTCATCAATAATTGAGATTACTGGTTTTTTTTCATCAATTTTCTTTAGAACCATTGCCGTAGAATTAAATAAAACTATCGCATAATCTTCCTTTTCCATGTTATAGGCTAAAACTGATGTTGTAAGAGCAGCATTCAATAAAAGTCTTCCATACATACTCCCACTCGTGTCAAGCACTAAAGCTATTTTCCTTTTCTGTCGCTTTCTTTTTATTCCATAAATATCCTTGTAGGTTAGAGTCTTGCTATATACTTTGAGTGGATTATGCTGGATTGTCTCATCTAAATCAAATTCTGGCATTCCAATTTGATAAAATGGAACGGTTTTCTTGTAATTTCCCCTGATTCCTTTACTTGTGATCTTTAAAGACATCCTAAGAATATTTTGTCTTGCTAACCTGCGAAAAATATATCGATATTTCTCAGAAATTGGACGTCTGATAAAAAAATAAACTTCAGCCATTGATGCTGCCGACTCTTTAGCTTTTTCAGCAAAAAAATTAACTCCTTCATCACAATCCAGAGCATCGGTAGCTGCATAGACATTCGATTTAAGTAAGCCCATTATAGCTTCAAGGTTTTTGTATTGGATGGATAAATAGGTTAATTCTTTTATTTGTTTATAATCTAATGTATTGGCTAAATGATAATAGTAATCGGGTTTTTTCTTTTTTTTTCTAATTATTTCATACCGTAAAATTTCATTATCTGGTATGCGCTCCGTAAGTCTTACATGTAATCGTTTCTTCTCAATCTCTTCTGAAAATTCTGGAGAGAAATCATCGATTATTGAAAATCCGCTTTATTTAACACCGAAAGAACTATATTTGTAATTATTTCTGTTTTTGATTTTGCTACTCCATCTTCTAATTCTATCTTATTATAAAGAGCCATAATAGCTTTATCAACCCAATTTTTAGAGCTATTTTGGTTCTCTGACTTTAGAATTAGATCAGCTAAATCAATAGCCCCCCTAATAGAACTCCCTCTGCGAATTGAAGTACTTTCTCTGGTAAATTGAACGATTTGCTGACATAATTTCGCAATCTTGTTATCATCTGAATCATTAAAATTGGCTTCTTGTTTTATTATTTGAATCTCTTCTTCGGAATTTTGATAATCTAACTGTATCCAAATAAATCTATCCATGAGAGCCTCACCAAGAACGGAAACTCCAATATGTGCGGCTGGATTTTGGGTAGCAATTACAAAAAAATTTTCTTTGGCATGAATAGTCTTTAGTTTAGGTATATCTAAAATTCCTTCATCTAGTGAAGTAAGGAGTGAATTTTGTGTACTTTCTGGCATTCGATTAATTTCATTTATGAATAAACACCCTCCATTCAGCATTGCTAACGGTAAGGGACCATAAACGTATGAGTCTTCCACATATCCCTTAGAAATTACTAATGGAGGGTCCCAATATCCAACAAGATTATGAGATAAGGTTTCTTCATTACAATCTATTCGATAAAAATGTGAATCAAAAAACGATGAAACAGCTCGAGCAATTGTTGTTTTTCCTACACCAACTGGTCCTTGGACTAAGATGTTTTTCCCCGCGGAGTGCGAGATAATGATTTTATCTAATTCTTCGGCTCTACCAATGATTTTATATTTTTGCTGGATATCCTCAATGATATCAAGAGCTTTAACCATAAGTAAAATAATGTATTATTTCTAAAAAATTATCCTAATTTTTTAACTATTCTTATAAATTGATACGAAACTGATGGTTATAATAATGCAAATTAAATATAACGGGAAATACCCGTCTATTATCATATCAATTGGTCGACTTTCAATCCATATTAGTTTTGGAGGCGGATAAAATGGACATTCCTTAGAGCCAATTCCAATAAGACCAATTTCTCCTTCATCTAATTGTAAGCAAATAGAAATCCCCTCTCCTTTAATATGTTTACTTTTAATCATCAATCATTCTTTTATGCCCTTCAGGACAGGTTCCATAGGTGCAATCGTAGAATCCTTCTTCCCATTCTTCTGTAGCATTGTAATGCTCCCAACAATAAATCTTATCGCATTCAGGGCAATAAGCATCTAAGCCTTCATATCCATGATATTGTTTCATGAACTCGTGCACTCCGGAAAGATTTTCGTCCTTCAAAATCTCGAATAAAATTATGCTAAGATCTCTTCTTAGGGATCTACTATGAGTGATTCCACGAAAAATTAGCGATTCATCCTTATCAAACCTCCCGTATCCTATCTTAAATTCAACTGCGATCCTCCCGCATACAGAACACGGCAATTGGTACATCGTTTCTGAAAGTTCTAAGACTTTTTGAGAAGGAAAATCATTTTCCCTTACAGGTTCAATCCTTTTATACTCATTAAAAAATGCGTTCCAACAGGTCTCAAAGACTACTTTTAAACGGGAAATCAGATTAGGTAATTTTACATTATCCAAAACATTGAATTCACTTATAGATTGCGTTAAACGACTTTTAGCAAAATATAAACATCCTTTTGACTCATCTAAATCATTTTCCCCTTTAGATACTTTTAGATTCAGCTCTTCCCAAGCCATAGTAATATGATAATAGCAATCCTTAATATTTGATATTGCTATCTCCGCGTAGGTTTGATCTAAAGTGGTATCGGAGCTTAAAATAGTAATTATATTATTAACAACATTTTGAAGATCTTGAATAATTACCCTAATTTTCCATATTCGTTCTAAATTTTGGTTAATAGCAGTATCTGACTTAAATTCATTCAATTCTAATATCCCCCTTGTCTATAAAAAACATGAAAATCCTTGTTAATAAATGAATCAGTTTAGTAATCATATGTTTAACTTTTCTTTCAAAGATAATCGTTTTACAAGAATATTTGCTGAAAAATGCTATATAAAGAAGGAAATTGTGGTAATGGTAAAAACTGAAGCAAATATAAAAGCATCATTGAGAATAGAATTGTTGATATCAACACAAAAAAATAATCTATTTTCTTAAACTTAACTGTAGTCAAATTGGTTCGCTTTTTACTAATCCCAAAGCACCTATTTTCCATTGAAATCGAAGTAACCTGACTTTTTCTCAAGATAGTTACTAATGTTGCTGCTAATCGTTCAAAGACTAATCTGTATGCTTTTTTAAAGGTATTTACCTTTTCCAGACCGAATCCCCGCGCTTTTTGGGCTAAAGCAACCGTTCTGGCCTCTTCTTCAATAAGAGGGATATATCTAATGCCAACCATAAAAGAAAAACAGTATTTATATGGAATTTTTAAACTTATCAAGGCATATACAAAATCTTTCATCGATGTTGTATTGGAAAAAATTATTGCAGAGGAAAACAAGGTTAAAACTATAAATAAAGCCTTAAAGGCATAGTATACTGCTAATCGCCTGATAGGTAAAAATTCTAAATTAAACAAGTAAAAGAGTATAGTTTCTTGATTACTTGGAATAGCATTAAAGAAAATGTTTAAGAGAACACTAAAAATTAGAATAATAATCATAAATTTTAGCTTTCGAAATAAGTTTTTAAAAGTAATCCCACAACATAGCGCAAGAATTATAATACTAAAAGAAATAATTGAAAGTAGAATTAAGCTACTTATTAAAAAAATTATGATTGTTAAATAGATCAGAAATATTATCTTTGAAATAGGATTAAGCTTATGCATTAAAGAATTCCCTGGTGTATAAGCAAAGATAAATTTTTTGTGATCTAAGGATTTGTTTTTATTTTTCAATTAGTCTCTTATCTCCTCCAATCGCTTTTCAACATTTTCTAGCAAATTAATGGGTCCCAGACCACTATGCTTCTTAAAATAATTATCTTTTATATCGTAATCTCTTAGTGAACCATTTTTATCCAATTCTATAATTCTTTTTGTATATTTTAAAAGCATATGATAATCATGGGACGAAATAATAATCGTTTTTCCTCGTTTATTTTCAATAAATAAGGTTTCAATCAATGCATCTATAGTTCTTTGGTCTTGACCAATAAAAGGCTCGTCTAACAAAATGATTTCGGGATTATATACAAAGATGGAACTTAAGTTTAGCCGACGTTTTTGCCCCCAGCTTAATTTATACGGATTTTTATTGAGAGTCTCATTACCTATAAGTCCATTTAATTTTTCTAAATATTTTTCACTAATTTTATCCAAAATACCAAAATTTTTTGGAGCATAGAGGATTTCATCTTTTATTGATGAATTGAATATCATAGTCTCTGGGTTTTGAAAAATAAAGCCAATATTCCTAGCGTAATTGAATGAATCCAGCTTTTCAATGCTTTGATTCTTATAAAATATTTCTCCTGAAGTGGGTTTATACAAATTTGCTAATAAATAAAGCAATGTGGTTTTCCCTGAGCCATTTGGCCCAACTAAACCAATAAAATCTCCTTTTTGTATCTTAATCGAGAGGTTATTAATTGCGATAATACCACTATTTGGATATTTAAATGTTAAATCTTTAGTCTCTAATATTATATCATCATAGTGTGTAAAGTTTTTCATTTCTTTGATATCAGAACCTTCCCTTTTAGCATCTTTATGTGATTCAATATAAAGATTATCAAATTCTATTATTTCTTGATAGGATTCATACTTCTCAAGTGCTTTAGGATGGATTTCTTTATTTATTATAATTTCTCGTAATCCTAATAATTGCTCTCTATTTAATTTCGGAAGATGATCAATAAATTCTTTAAAATTCATAGGATTTAACTTGAGGCTGTTAAAGTTAAATTTTTGTTTATAGTCATTAAATATATCAAATAACCAAGGTACTCGTAGATTACAGTCTTTCAATTCATTAAATTGATAGGCAAAAAGATTATTGATTCCTCCATTAAGAACAAGTTCTCCTTCTTCATTGAGAACTATTATTTTATCTGCTAAGTTCATAACTCTTGATAATCGATGTTCAACTATAATTATAGTTATTGCATAATCTTTTGATTGCCTTAATTTGTTTAAACGGGATAATAATAAACTTTCAGAATTTCGGTCTAGAAAAGCGATGGGCTCATCTAGGATTAGAATCCGTGGTTTCATAGCTAGAAATGAGGATAAGATTACTAGTTGTTTTTGTCCTCCGCTTAGTTGATCGGTTTCTCGATCTAAAAGGTGATTTATTCCCATTAATCTGGAAACATCTTCAACTGCTTGTTCAATTTTTTCTTTAGAGTAATTTAAGTTTTCTAATCCAAAAGCAATCTCATCTCTCACTTTAAATGTTGTTAATTGATCTAAGGGATTTTGTTTTACTACTCCAACAATCCTCGATAGATCTATGAAATCATAATCCCAGATATTTTTTCCAAAAATTAGAACATCTCCTTTCATCAATCCCTTGATTCTCCAGGGAATAATCCCACTCATGGCATAAGTTAAGGTGGATTTGCCACTTCCGCTCGGTCCAGCTAGAACTAAAGTTTCTCCTTCCTTGAGACTAAATGTTATATTTTTTAAGGAAGGGTTTTCTTTTTCTTTATTTCCATATATAAAAGAAAAATCTTTAAAGCTGAGAGCGATATTATTTTGTGGAATTATCTCCATCACATCCCTTTTAAAAGGTTGTTGGGACTCCTGCTTTTATAAGATAATTTTTTATCGCTCTACCTAATATTCCAACAATAAAAATCCCGGATATAAACGCAAAGATAAAGGCTAATGCCCATAAACTCCAGTGTAAATACCATCTCTGATTGATTATCCAAAAAAAAGGCGCTTGAAAGAAATTTCCTAACCCTCCCGCAATACCCCATCCTAATTTGGTTTCACCTTCGCCCAATTTTTCCATAAGAAAGAAACCTTGTACTAAAAAGAATGCTTCCATAAAATTCACAAAGATTATGATTATGCCCCATGGATCCCCCAATAAAAATTCAATTAATCCTTTAGAAAGCATTGTAAGAAATATATTATACTTCTTTTTTGTTAAACCGTAGACTATAGATGCCCAAATAACATGATGTCCACTTACTAACTGAGTGCCTCCTGTAAAAGGGTACCAGACCTTAATTAATAAGCTAAACGGTATTAGACTAGAGATTATACCTCCTAATACACCAATAATAAATGAATATGTTAAATCAAGATTGGTTATTTTCTTCTTATCTATAAAACCTGTTTCTTTATAAGTATCTTGATAATATATAGATTCCTGATTTTCATCTACATCTTGTTCAGCTAGCTTTTTTTCTTTCAATTTTAACAATCACTTTAAGTTTATAATAATTTTACTTAACATTTGAACAGAATATTGGGAACTATATTCTCCATCTGGGATAACTGATTGGTCAATAACAGATCTTAGTGGTCCCTCTCCGAAAAGTGGGGCACCGTCTTCTTCATATGCTATAATAACCATACCGGAATTGTCTTCTGCAATAGAAAGATTTAACGGTTTTGGTGAATGATAGAGATCTCTTGCCCAGAATTGAAAAGTAAGTTCCGAAGAATCTTGATCGATTAGATCTTCTGCCACTAAAATGCTCCATAATGATACTCCAGAATATATTACATCATATTCTGTCTCAAAACTATTCATTATATGAAAGGTTTTATCAATATATTGTTCATATTTATCAGACTTCAGTTGAGATATACTTATAGTAACCTCTCTATTCACTCCTTCGCCTTGAATTGTGATTGAATTTGGATCTTGAAATAAATCGGCATCTAATTCCACCACTGCAAATAAAAATAACCAAAAAATTACCATTCCAACGATAACTGAGGCAATGAGTATATAGAAGTTCCTAGTTTCCATTTTTCCAGTTTGGATTCAATTTATTTTTTTAAATTTAATTACATAAATAACAATTGTTAAGATGGATATAGATAAAACAAGGATTTCAAGATTAAACCCCCAAATCATTTGTTCGGGTTCCCTTAAATCCAAAGCATAGGTCCATGATATAGCATGGTCCTCATCATGACTGTCATTTAGGATTGCTATATTAAATTTATAGATCTTTTTTTCAGTGAACTGCACATCATAGATTTCATTTGTATTCAATCTTCTTTTCATTTCAAGAGTGTAGGATCTACTATCATTTGTATAAGCCACATTAATATTTTTAGCCTCAGGATCTCCCTGAACCCAACCATCCTCATTAAAACAATCATCGCCGCATAAATGTTCTTCTCCAGGAGATATGGAATCTTGATATATCCACCTCCATGCATCTACACTTCCATTTCCCATGTGAAGTGTATTCATATCGGTGACATAATAAGCTGAAAAATTGATAGTATTTATGTCCCAGCAAAAAGCGATTCCATCTTGATCAGGAGGAAAATCATATCCAGGCGAATTATCTTCCCATTGACATAAAATATAAAGATAATCGTTATTCATCACAAATGAAATATTTAGGCTATAGAGTTCTGGAATTTCTTCTCCAACTCTAATTTCAGCTAGCATTAATTTTATTGGATTCGCAGTTTCGGTCCAAAATAGCTCGGACGGAACGCCATCAACAACTAATTCTGCATTGGAAACGATAGGTACATCAATATAAGTTATTCCATGATAATCCGAGCAATCACCATCTCCAGGATATGCTATAACGTTGGAGATGTAGAATAAAGAAACGAGACTTATAAAAATCACAATTAGCATGCTATTTAACTTTATTTGTTTCAATTTAATCACTATTTTTTCGAATTAACAATAAAATTTTAACGTTTGGTATACATAAAAAATAAAAAAAAATGGAGATTTATGGATTTGTAGTAATTTCGATTCTATTTATCATTTTGATTTGATTCGATCGTTCTCTACCCGGTATGATCAGTATATATGGACCATGCCCAAACCCACACGTTTTAATAGCAGGCCATGCAGGATTAGTAGCAGTAGATGTACCGTCATATTCTCCTAAGATCTGAAGTTCATAGGCTAAAATAATAGGTAAATCGTCATATACATCAGGAAGAGGTATTCCAGGATCACCAACACCTGTAGAATTGACATAATCCCAGTAATCAGAATTCCAATCTAACCCATTATACACTTCGGTTTGATTTAAACCACGCTTCGAGGGTTTACCATGAGGTGCGGCCCAGTTATCAGCTGCATATGCCTTTAATTCAAAATCTACGGTATCATCAAGTCCTACCCAGTCACATAATATTGATAAATTTACTCCTGCATAATATCTGTTCAAACTCCAATCATCAGTTCGATCATAAGAATAAGTATAACCATATTTATAGGAAAGAGCGGTAACATTATTTGGTTGTAAAGAAAGTTGTAAAACATCATCAACATAGATATCTAAGGTCCAATTACTAAGGACATTAATTTGTTCTAAATTGTAAATACGTGCATCCATCCCTTCACCTACTAATGTAAAATTGCCGAATTTTTCGCCTAGAGGTGAATCAGCTAACCATTGATTATTTGCTGCGATAGCAATCATAATATTTTCCTCACCATCATACATTTTCTCTAAGAGATCACCTGCTGTGGTTTTGAATACATTTCTTTGTCCATAAGTATCCTCCACAGAAGCAAATTCAATTTCTCCTGGAAAATAAGTATGATATTGATCGAAGATATCTGTTATACTAATACCTGTGATCGGTATATCCGTTTCTGGATCGATTATTGTCATCAGTTCTATTCCAGTATCGTAAGCACTTGCTTGAGCATTTTGATATACATCTATTGCTTTTAAAATATCTTCAAAATAGATTTTTACATCACTATGCGTTTGATTATTTAAGATTAAATATGTGGAGTTTGGAGCAGTGCTCCAGTCTTCAGGTAAACCAGAAAGATAAGTGGGAGGATTCACAGTTGTCTTAGGCTCCCATGTAGCTACTACAAATCCTAGCCCACCAGCTAAACCTGTTGCGATAATTATTAATATTCCAATTACTATATCTTTTGATTTCATATGTATCAAATATTTTTTAATAAATATTTTATAAAACATAATCAGAGATGTTTTTTAAATGTTATGTATGATGGGAAATAACGATGAATAAAGAGGTTACCTCTTATGAATTAAATATATTACATATTTGAATTTTACAAAAGTATAAATTATAAAAAAGAATAAATAATGAAAAAAATTCTAAGGTAGAGTTACGATGTTAGTATCTTCATCTAATTTTATGATTCCTTTCACAGCGAGCTGTTTAATAGTTCTAACAGCCATAATTGGTGGAACGTCTAACAATTTCTTGAGTTCATCAAGATCACAGGATCCTTGGTTCATGATTGTGGCAATAATATCTACTTCGGGTATTTCTTCTTCAGAATTTTCGATTATGAAGGATGTGAAATAGTTATTCCTTTTCAATTTTTGCATTTTTTGATCGAGATCTTCCATTTTCTCTATAGTATATAATGTTTTCAATTGTGATTCTCGATTTTCATTATCAATTTTTTTTTGTTCCAATTCAGTATTTTCTTTTTCCTTTGTAATGATCTTTTGATTGATATCGCTTAATTTTAAGAGAGTTTCTTCTAATTCCATTAGTGGTTTCGTTAACTCATTATTCAATCGTTCAACAGTACTGTTTAACTCTGTATTCTTAGTTATAAGTTCATTGTTTATTGACTTTAAGTTATTAACTTTTTTAGATAGGTCATCCAACTTTATTTTTAATTCAGTTATTTCTGAGTTTTGATTTATGTTCGTCTCTTCATATTTATTGACCCCATCTTGCTCTAGTTTAATCATTTTCCAGGTATTACTTAAATTTTGTAAGGCAGATTGACTATTTTTTTGAAATGATTGAATATACTCATCAAAATATGTTTCTAATTGTTCAATAAGCGTAAGAATCTCTTTTAATTCTGAACTCATTAAAAGTCAACCTCCTCTTTTAGAAGTATGGTTCCGGCGTCTTGATCCAATTCAATCGGAGCTTTCTCTTCAATCATTTTTTTTATTATTCGTATGGCTTGATCTTCCCTCATATCGATAGCAAGTAGTATGTTTTTTAAATCTAATGCATTTCCTGGTTGTAGGGCTCGAATAAATTGATATAATGAGGAATTAATATATTTTTTAGTAATCAAGATTTTCATTGCCGCCACTCTATTTTCGTAAGATTTTACATATCTCTCTTTCTTATAGAAAGTACTTTCAAGCTCTTTTTCTAAATCCCTTATCTTTTTTTCGAAAATGTCAATTTCCCGAGAAAGTTCAATATTTTTATCATTTAGATTTTTTAATCTTTCAGCTCGATTATCAAATTCCTCTTTCTTTATACGAATAGTTGTGTGAGTATCTTCGATCTCTGTCTGTTTTTGTTGAATAGTATCAAGAAAAACTTGTTTCTTTACTTGTAATTCTTTATTATGTTCCTCAAATTTTTGAATATCTCGCTGGTTTTGAGAAATCTGATTTTTTAATGAATTTATTTCTTCATTGTTTGCATCGATTTTTTTAAGTAATGCAGTTTTTTCAACTTCAAACTTCTCGATGGTTTCTATAATGCGCTCTGGTTGTGCTCTTAATTTTGGAATATAATCACTGGTCAAACCACTGATATCTACAATTAAAGAGACCATCTTTTTTAATGAGGTTTTCGCGTCCAATAGGGGTACTTCACTCATATTTATTCTCCTAAAAAGTAAAAATTGATTTTCTATTTTATTTTAAATAAAAATTATAGTTATTAAATTTACATTTTTCAATAGAGATAAAAGAAATTCATAAATTAGAGGATATTTGGAATTTAAATCTCTTTTGAAATATCTTTAATGAATTCACGTTTATCAAGACTTAGACTAATCTTTCTCCGTTTCATTACAATATTAAGATTATCAATTAATTTTTCTGCGAAGTATTTAAAATCGAATTGAAATGTGGGATTTTGCTTATAGTAGCTTTTTAAAAATAGGTTTATAAGTTCAATTTTATTTCTAGGATCATTTAATTCAAATATTCCCGGATTAGTATCTAGTAGAGAGCAACAGATCCAAGATATATCGATTAAATGGTTTCCTTCAAATGAATCTTCAAAATCCATACCATATAGGGCATCATTTTTAGGATTAAAGATAAAGTCCCTTAATCTTGTGTCGCCTTTATTCAATACTATGACCTCAGAATTGTTATTAGTTGCTACAATATTACTTCTATGTAACTTAGCCATCCAATCTGCTAAATTTATTATACATAATGTGATTTCTTGTTTACTTTGCTTATCTAATTTCTCAAAAGATTCTATATTCTTTAATTTGTTATTGATAAGATCACATGTATTAATACCCTCAACTTTTTCGAGTAATAAATAAGGTTTTTTATAATATAGTATTCGTGGAACCAACAATTTTTGTTTCTTTAATCTTACTAAGGTTTCAAACTCAGTGTCTGCATTTTCAGTTCGAAATACCTTAATTACACATTCACGTGGTAGATTATCAGTTTCTTTGTTAAATGTTAATAAGACTACTGAGTTTTGTTTACTAGGAAGAATCTTTAATATAAAATGATTAAATTTATCCACAAGTTCAGGTAAATCTTGCTTAAGACCGTTGATTATTTCCTTTCTTATCTCGAGCAATTCCATGAGAATTATTCAATATCTTTATATCATATATTCATGATAAGAATCTTAATTCTTATATTTAACTTATATTATTGCCTTAAATTAAAGATCGAATATGTTCGGCTTAAAGATTATATGATTTATTTTTTATTATAATAACAGATAAAATTTTTCATATGATTATTATAACAATGAGTCTCAAAAAATATACACTTGGAATTATATATGGAATCGATCAAGATACAATAATGCTTACTCAAAAATTTGTGGGAAATCTCATCAGCAATGATGATTTCTGCAAAGCTTGTGAATCATTAGAACAAAATGTTAAATGTGATAAATGCCGAGAGCGTGTATCAAACTTTTCTAGTAATATTTATTATTATGAACAACTCGGAAAAGATGCCCCTGAGTTAATTGAGTCTCCAGAAATGTATTTTCCAAAACATCTTCCAAATGTAGATTTTTTATTAGTAGTTGGAATTCATCAAGACTTACTCGCCGAATTACCATATTATCTTAAAGATAAAGAAATTAAAGCTGTAATCATACCAGTTGAAGATCCTAAGTGGGTCCCACCTGGACTCCAAGTGCAGGTTTTAGAGGATTTTGAAAAATTTGGAATTCAAGCTGCTTTTCCAAAACCTTTCTGTGCTTTAAGTGGTAATTTGAATGAATATAATAAAGTTGGGTTTAATATCACCAAAGAAAGATCATATATTTTAGAGTTTATAGAATATTTTAAGATAGGAGAACCAATTGTTTCATTTCTATTAAGTAAAGATGGCGAATCCATTGAAGATACATGTGTAATTCAAAGTGCTCCATGTGGAAGTACTTATTACATTTGTCAACAATTAAAATCAAAGTACTTTAAGAATGGGAAAAATAGAGAACTTTCTTTAAACGAAAGAATAAGTAAAGCCCATCATGCTTATCCTTGTAATGCCTCAATGGACCAAGATTCTATACTGAAAGATTCGATATTGCATATTGGAGGGTATATAATTCGAAATGCAATCAGGCGAAAGTTAAAGCTGGAAGAACAAGAGAGTCAAAAGTTGATGTATATCATAAAGTGAACAAATAAAAATTAAGTGTAAATTAATTTTCAAATATAGTTATTTGAATTATTATACTTTAATATTTATCAAAAATAAAAACATCTTAAAAAAACCATTATACACGTTCCTTTATAGAGTCATTCTTTTATAGTCCATAAATGATAAATTCTAATTCGAATTTAGACAATTATTACATAGGTGAAAAATCATAACTTCTATTGCATGTTCTTCATCTGTTTGTAAAATTGGGGATGAAGAAAAAGAAGAAGTATCTTTTTTTGAAGAAAAATTCTGGTATTTCATAATTTCTGCGGTGATGCTACTTGGCATTTCTATTTTTTTAGATTTTGCTTTTGAAGTTGTAGTAATTGCTCAAGTCTTAGCACTTGCTTCAATCCTCCTTTCGAGCTCTGGAGTGGTTAAGGAGATAATCGAAGATCTAAGTCAAAAGAAAGTAACCGCAAATTTATTAATGATTATTGCGGGGATTGCTTCATTCTTTATACTGCATGGTCAAGAAGGTGCAACAGCTCTATTATTATACGCTATCGCAGAAAGGTTAGAAGAAATAACAACAGGCAAGTCAAGAAATGCTATTAAAGAATTGTTTGAACTTGCTCCAGATGAGGCATTATTAAAAACGGATAATGAATATGTAAATGTTCCCTCAAAAGAGATAAAAATTGGAAATATCATAGGTATAAAACCGGGTATGAAAGTACCCTTGGATGGTGTGATTATTACTGGAAGTTCTTATTTCAATGAAAGTGCGATCACGGGTGAATCTGTTCCAATTTTTAAAAAAGAAGGTGATGAGGTATTTGCAGCCAGCCTTAATTCTGATAGTTTTATAGATATTGAAGTTACTAGAGAAAGCACCAACACTATAGTAGCTAAAATTGCCGAAAGTGTGAAAATTGCCCAGCAAAATAAAGGTAAACATGAACGATTTATAGAGAAGTTTGCAAAATATTATACCCCAATTATCCTTCTCTCATCAATCTTAGTTATGGTTATCCCTCCACTTTTTGGATTTAACTTTTATAATTGGTTTTATCGGGGATTAGTATTATTAGTAGTTTCATGTCCTTGTGCATTGACATTATCTACGCCATTAGCAAATATTAGTGCTTTAACCAAACTCGCAAGAGAGGGGATTTTGGTGAAAGGAAATAAATTTATCGAATTAGCTGATAATGTCGAATTAGTGGCTTTTGATAAAACGGGAACGCTAACAGAAGGAAAATTGAAAGTATTTGAAATTTACAGTTTTGATTCCACAAAAGAAGAAATGTTAAAAATTATTGCTAGTTTAGAATCACTTTCTGAACATCCTATTGCAAATGCTATTGTCAATCAAGCACAAGTGATGAATTTATCCTTATATTCTGTAGATAATTTTGAAATCGTTAAAGGAATGGGCATAAAAGGGTTTATAAATGGTACTTTATATCATGTTGGAAGCCAGAAATATTTAGAAAATTTAAACTATAAGCTTCCTGAAGAAACTCTTAATGAAATTAGGGAGCAAGGCGTAATTCCCATATTTCTTGGCAGTCACGAAAAAATTTTAGCTATTATAACCATTAGAGATGTTTTAAGAGTTTCTGCTCCAATTCTTATCGATGGTTTAAGAAGGAGGGGAATTGAAACAAGTTTAATTTCAGGAGATACGCAAAAAGTATGTAATACTATAGGGGCATGTTTAGATATTGATAATGCTCAAGGTGAACTCTTACCGAATCAAAAATTAGAGCAGATCGAATCGTTTAAAAAAAACTTCAAGGGAGTTGCCATGGTTGGAGATGGAATTAATGATGCTCCAGCTTTGGCATTATCTGATTTAGGAATAGCTATAGGGGTTTCTGCTACTGATTTAACTCTTGAAACCGCGGATGTAATTATAATGAGTGATGATCTAAAAAAAATTCTTACTTTTTTTGATATTGCAAAAAAAACTAATAAGATAATTAAACAAAATATATGGAGCTCTATTCTTATAAAAGTATCATTCGCAATCCTTACTATAATAGGGCTCATGACGTTATGGTTAGCTGTAGGAATAGGTGATATGGGCCTCTCTTTAGCTATATTACTCAATGGTATGCGAATTTTCAGGCATAAAGTAAAATATAGAGATCTTCCTGTCAAAACTGTGGAAAATGAAGCAAAATTAATTATCTGTAAAACCTGCAATATTCGTAATATTCTACCTCAACATCATGGAAGAGATATGGTGAAATCTGAAAAAAAACTTATATGCTGGAGAAAAATGTTAAGTGGTGATGATTTAGAACCTTGCGAAGAGGAATTCCCTTTGTTTTGTCCCAATTGTAAAAATGAACTAGAATTAATATGAAATTTTAGTATTAATGCGGAGAGGGAGATTTGAACTCCCGAACCCCTACGGGACTGGATTCTGAGTCCAGCGCCTTTAACCAGACTTGGCAATCCCCGCATTTTAGTTCTTAAGGGGTAAAGTATTTCTTAAATATAATATACTACTCAATTAATATTAAGGTAGATAATTTACAATAGTATTTGTTATCTTCCTTTTGTTAATAATTAAGCAAATAGCATATTAATTTTAATATCAATAATACTAATATATTATTAAAACTAGTTATTATACTAGAATTCATTTCATTATACCCTAATTTCTTATGGCAAATCAACAACCTCCTTTTAAAGAAGATGAAGAAGATGGCGAAATTCCTAAACGAGAGGAACTTTCCATAACAGTGTATCAATTTAATGATGAAGTTGGAGACTTTGAAGAATTGATCATTGATCCTGACGTTCGATTATCTGATTTATTAGACGAAGATTTTATCTTACTTTTTATTGATCCTCAGCATTATCGTGTATGGTTGTGGCATGGGTTAAATACTACAACTCGAATGAAGTTCATTGCTGCGAAAATGGCAGCACCGATAAGAGACAAACATGGAATTGCATTTAGAATATCTGCCGTAGATCAAGATATAGAGACGCGTGGATTTAAGGTTATGCTCGGCTTAGAAGATGAGATTGATTATTCAAAAGCTCAGACGGGTCCCGCTTATGAAGGAACAGAGGAAGATTTAGAACTACTAAAGGAATTATCCTTAGAAAAAATCCTTTTAATACTTGAAAAGGCGGGACTACCAGAGGGTTATAAAAGAAAGATGGTCATTGTAAAAAATAAGTTATATGGTTATAAAGAATTGGATAAAAATTATCCTCATACTGTCATAAAAGAACCCCAATTATTTCCTTTAAAGGAAGAGGTAGAAGATGGACCATATATGGTAGAAAATCTAATCCCAAGAATTCTTATCTCCTACAATAATGTTGTTCTAACAGAGCTCCTTGAAAAAGTTGATGGAAAAGAAGAACATACTGAAATTGATGATAGTATTAAAAAAAATAAAAAATCTCTTTCATAATTAAAATTTAATTAGCTTCCATTCATTAACTATTAAATCGTTAATCTTTTATTTTATATAGAGAATTTCTTTCATGAAAAATGCGATTAAAAACATTAGATATTGGGTTTATCATCAGTTTAATAATCATATCCGTTATTTCAATAGATTTTATTTTAAATGAGACACATCGTAATCTTATAGAAAATATCTCAAAATATCCCCCTTTCCAAAATTTATTTTCAGGGATATTAATTACTTTTATTGTGACATTGATAGGAAATCTCCTTCCTTTTCCTACACCCTATACGTTTGTTCTATGTTACAGCTCATTACCATTTTATAACTTGCATTTCGGAATCCCTCTCCTTCTGGCTTTAGTGGCAAGTTTTGGTTGTTTAATAGGAGAATTAGGGGGATATTTTGTCGGGCGAGGCTCTATAAAGCTAATTTCTGAAAAAAACAAGAGTAACTTGAGCAAATATCACCAATTTTTACTTGAACATCCAAAATTTGGGCCGTTCTTTATCTTTGTTGCTGCATTAACTCCTATATCCGATGATTTCGTTACAATTCCCCTCGGAATGCTAAAATACTCTCTTAAGAAAACGGTATTCTGGTGTTGGTTAGGAAAATTAGGATTGATGTTAGTTTTTGCATATAATTTATTTAATATTTGTAATTTATTTGGAGGAGAAAGCTGGATTTTGAGTATAGTATCTCTATATTTAATAATAATACTAATGTATATCCTACTCAAAATTGATTTAATAGAATTATTTATTAGATTTTTCAAAAAAAGAAAAATGGTTTAGTTATGTATATATTACTTTTTTTCGTCTTTAATCTCAATCCCATCGGGTAGAGTAATACTATCAACCATAAGATCTTCTGCTTTCTTATATTCATCAAATGTACGAGCTTCTACTTCTTTAATATAATTTAACAACTTTTCTTCAAGCTCTTTTGGTAGATCATTTACTTGGTGCGATTGTAAAATTTCTGTGACTTTCTCGCTTGCTCGAATTATGATATCTTTTGCGCCTTTTTTATACCATGTTGCCCTTCTATTTCTATCAGATAATTTTGGAAAGTATAATTCATTCTTCATATGATCTTTTGTATGCTTTTCGGCAAGAAAATTGACTCCTTTTCGCTCTGTAGTGGCAACTTTCTTTATTACATTTATTCCAATTGTATCCTCCGTGACAGTTATCCCTTCTATTGCACGTTTAACCATCCCTATTAAGTCATCATCAATTACCAATAATTCTAACGCTTCAACTAAAGTTGCTTCATAAGTACCAGCACAGGTGATATAATTGATACCTGCTTGAGCTGCAAGCATTAGGGTTTGCATTCGTTCATATCCATTTTGCAAATCTAATACTTTTGAATCTGAACCACAACCAGGACCTCTCGAAGGAATATTATAATAACGGGCTAATTGTGCAATTCCTGCAGTTATAAGGCCCATCTCAACTGAGCCCATGGCAGAATTCCCTGTTCTCATATCTGTGATATGTGATACTGTACCATAAAATATAGGTGCCCCTGGATTATATATCTGTGAAAGAGCCACGCTTCCAAGAATTTCCGCATTTGTCTGTGTTATCAATCCCGCTAAGGTCACCGGGGAAGATGTACCCGCTAGCGCTTCTGGAGCTATAATAGTTGGTTGTTTATACTTTGTAAAAACTTCGAATCCATTTGTCATCAATTGAGGTAAATGTAGTGGAGAGGTTGGATTCATAAACCCTACAAGGCGAGGGTGTTTAATCAACTCCTCATCGCCTCCCACGATTAAAGATGCCAAATTCATCATATCTTGACTTGCTAATCTACCAAGGCAGCCAAGACCATAAGGTTTTTTTGTATTTTTAACCCATTGATATATACAATGTGCATGAATTGCCGTATATTTAATATCATTTGGCCAAACATCAATATGAGAGCATATAACATTTTCTAAGCTATCCACAATGCGTATTTGATTTATAGTGTCTGCCATTACCGTTTTTCTTACACCTTTATCATGATCGGGGTCATAGATTTTGACCGGAGTACCTATAGTTGCAAATTCGGTGTGGTTAACATCCACAGTAGCTTTAAATTTCCCATCTGGACCATGCAGTGTGAAAGAACTCGGAACAGATTTTAATTTCTCCTTGATTAATGATTCTGAAAATTTGACAAAGTGAGTGTCTTCGTTTACTTCTGCTCCATTTTGTTGTAAGATAGCTCTAGCTTTATCTGAATCCACTTTCATTCCAACACTCGCTAATAATTCTAAAGATGCGGAGTGTATTTCTTCTAATTCATTTTGAGAAAAAACATCTATTTTTTTTAATTTCATAAAAAATTCATATCTTTACCTTTAATTTTTAATTATTTTTTTTATAGCGGCTATTGCCTCGATTGCATCATCAGCCCATGCGTCAGCACCTATCTGCTTAGCCCATTCCTCTGATGTAGGAGCTCCTCCTACGATTACTTTGTATTTATCTCTCAAACCTCTTTTAATTAATTCTTCTATGACTTGCTTTTGAAAATCCATTGACATTGTTAATAAAGAGGACATTCCAATAATATCAGCGCTCACTTCTTCTGCTTTATTAATAAATTCTTCAGCAGTCACCTCAACACCTAAATTATATACTTCAAAACCGTTGGAAAAAAGAAATGAAGCTACTAAATCTTTGCCAATACTATGGACATCACTTTCTACTGTTCCTATAACTACTTTTCCTAAAGTATTTTTTTCACCGCCTATAGCTCTAATTGCTGGGTCTAAAACCTCATCAATAACAGTTTTTACTACATTTGCAGCCCCAATTAAATCTGGAAGAAATATCTCTTCATTTTCAAATTGGTCACCAATAAATTTCATAATACTGCCTATTATCTTCAACAATTCTTCTGCTGAGGATCGTTTTTGTTCAAGAAGTGAACTACAAAATTCTTTTAATCCATCCTCATCCCATTCAACTACGAGATTTTTCATTTTTTCTTCAATAGACATATGAAGTTTCTCTATCCAATAATTTCTATAAAATTTTAATTTATACAACAATTAATTTCAAAAAAAGTTTTTCAAAAAATAGATAAACTAAGGGTAAATAATACTAAAATAAAGAAGCTTGTTCAACTTGTTAATAAAAAATAAAACTACTAACAAGAAGTTGAGGATTAATTATATATGAAAACAAATCGCATTAGTGTGTTATCTCAAGATGAAATTGAATTAATCCATAATCACACCCTTGACCTATTAGAAAGTATTGGCGTAAGAGTTGATTCTCCTGAGGCAAAGAAGTTATTACAAGAGAATGGCGCAGATATTGATGAGAAAAGTGACTATGTTAAATTCCCCGAAAGTCTTGTGAAAGAACAACTAAATAGGGTTCCCGATTCATTTACATTATGGGGTTCTGATGGAACTTATAAGTTTGAAATAAATACGAGAAATGTAAATTTCGCTACTGTAGGGACCCCGATCAAAATTTATGATCCCGAACATAAGCAAGGTATAAGAAAAACAATTCTAAGCGATAATGTTTCCCAGATTAGAATAGTGGATAGCCTCAAAAACATTCGATGTTCTCATGTTGATGTATGGCCCAATGATGTACCTTATTTAGAGACCCATTATCACACTATTCGAGCATGGGCAATGAATAGTTCAAAACCATATGGTCTTGGATGTTATGGAAGGATTGCGAGCCAAGATATGATGAATCTTACGTTCATTATTGTGGGAAGCGAGGAGGAATTAATCAAAAAACCAAGATTAATAGGTTTTTTCAATCCAACAAGTCCATTGATGATGACTAAAATTTTATTAAATGGATTATTTATTTTTGCAAAATATAAACAACCAACCATAATTGCACCTGCTGCGAGTGCTGGATCAACCGCACCAGTGACTTTGGCAGGATTATTGGTTCAATCTAATATGGAAGTTCTTTCATCCATCGTACTAACCGAATTAATTAATCCCGGAGCACCTGTATTTTATTCAACTATGAATTGCCCTATGGATCCTCCCACTGGAAATGTAGCATGGGGTTCAATTGAAACGGGATTAATAACGGCAGGCGCAGCTCAATTAGCACGTTATTATAATATTCCATCACGTGGACCAGGGGCGGTAACTGAGTCAAAATGTTTTGATATTCAAAATGGGTTTGAAAGATTTATGACGTTATCTTTTGCTGCGAATGCAGGTATTAATTATATCACCTGTGCTGGTACTTATGAATCATCACTGGCAGAATCACTAGAACTCTTGGTAATTGATGACGAATTAATAGATATAGTTAATAGAGGAAGAGACGGAATAAATGTAGATGAAGAAACCCTTGCTATTGAACAAATCAAAAGGGTAGCATTAGAAGGAAAGAATTATTTAATGCTTAAACACACAGCGAAAAATACCAGAAAAGAAATCTTCGTACCCAAATTAATGGATAGGGATAGAAGAGGGATTTGGAAGAGAAATGGTTCAAAAGATATCATTGTGAGAGCACGAGAAAAAGTTAACAAAATCCTCGAAACTCAAAAGGGACCTGGGATTTCAAACGACGTAGATAATAAGTTAAAAGATTATTTTAAAGAAATTACTTCACGAACAATGGATTTTTTTAGAAAAGCTGAAGGTTTAGATAAAGAAGGAGATGTGAAAGGAATTAGTGGTCTGGAGGGATAAGTATGAAAGAAAAAAAAACAGTAGATCAAATAAATAAAGAATTAAGAAAAAAATGGGATACATTAAAATTTGATACGCAGCAAATTCGAGCAGGAGAGGATCCATATCCCGAAACTCCCTCAAGCTTACGATTACCACTTTACGCTACGAAATCGTATGTATATCCAACTTTAACTGAGATGCTTAAGAATCATTATTTTTATTCTAGAACTGAAAATCCAACATTATATGCTTTGGATAAAAAGTTAGCGACGTTACATGGAGGAGAGGAAGCTATATCAGTAGCTTCAGGTATGGCAGCCGTTCATTTAGCATGTTCGAGTGTATTACAGCAGAGATTAAAACGCATAAAGCCAAAAAAAATTTTTAAATATCTTCCTCAAACCCATCCCGAACAATTACCGAATATAGTTATGCATAAAAACCAATACACAGGAACTTATCGTTTATTTATGAATCTTTATCCTCAGATGGGGATTGAACCGAGGATAGTTGATATGAGAGACTTAGATCAAGTTAAAAATGCTATAGACGACCAAACAAAGTTGATTTTTGTAGAAACACCTGCTAATCCTTCGATTGATATAATTGACATACACGAATGTACTAATTTAATTCACAATAGTGGAGGAAAATGTATCGTTGATAATACTTTTGCCTCCCCCGTATTACAAAAACCGTTTGAATTAGGAGCAGATATAGTCGTAGAGAGTCTCACCAAATATATTAATGGTCATGGCGATGCTCTCGGAGGCGTAATAATTGGACCAAAAAACGATATTCAAAATATTCGCTATTTCTGGCAAGAATTAGAAGGTGCTGTTATGAGTCCCTTTAATGCTTGGTTAATATTACGGGGTTGCCGTACGTTAAGTATACGTATGAAAAAACATTGTGAAAATGCAATGGAAATTGCTCAATACTTAGAAACACACCCTAAAGTAGCAACTGTGATATATCCTGGCTTAGAATCGCATCCGAGTCATCTTATCGCTAAAAAACAAATGTCCGATTTTGGAGGGATGATGGGATTCGAACTCCAATCCGCAGAAGATAGTTATAAATTCATAGATCTCTTAAAGGTTATTAAAGTAGGAGTCTCTTTAGGAGATACCACCTCTTTAATTGAGTATACTTCATTAATGACGGGGATCGATCTTGCATCTTGGGAGAAGAGATTGATGGGTATTTCGGATACACATTTTAGATTTTCAATCGGGTTAGAAGATCCTGAGGATTTAATTAAAGATTTAGAGCAAGCTCTTAATCAATTATAATCTTTTTAATCTATTAATGGATGAGAATCAAAAAAAGAAAAAAAATTTTATAAAACTTAATTTTACATCCCTTTAAACCAAACTCCAAGGAAAAAGAGAAACCAAGAGAAAAAGAATACTATTATCGCTATTATTATCCAATTTGCATGAGAGCTAATAGTGGATATTATCTGAATAGTAGGTAATATAGACGGGGTATAAAGTAGCACATTTTGGTCGAGTAAAATAAAAACCCCAAATGCCATCAAAAGAAAGGAAATCAAAACTGTAAATTTACTTGGTGGTGTCCATCCCATTATTAATCACATTATTTTTTACATATAATTTGTATAAGTTATATGAAGGAAAATTCAATATAAAAATTTAATTTAAAATATTTTAGAATTGAAAAGATAATTATTAAATTATTAAATTACTGGTGAAACCACATAAATAGCTAATGAGATCAATTTAAGAATTGAACAAAAATAAAAATAATAAATTTAATTAGAGTTAACTCTCTTTTCCTTTTCTTTGTGGAGTTCTATTAATTTTGCCTTAATTCCTTCTACTTTTGATTTTGGGAAAGGATAGAAATATAAGCATATCAGTAAAACTCCTAATGCAATACCAGGAATAACGATAAATAACAATCGCAGTCCAAAAGTCACATCAACTAATGGGTCATAAACTTCCCAATCGCTTTGTACAAATACTAAACCAATGGTCACTATGGATAGAATCATTGAAAGCCTCATGAAAAAGTTAGTCACCCCAAAAAATGTTCCTTCATGTCTTACACCCGACTTTAATTCATCCTCATCAATAACATCTGCAATAATCAAATAAATAAAATAGATCATACCACCAAATCCAATCCCCATAAAAATAGCGATCACAACTGCGATTTCATATACATCAACAAACATTAGAGGGAGTGAGGCTAGAAAATATGCGACTACGGATAGAGCTAAACCTTTTCTCGAACCAATTTTGACATCCAACCATCTCCAGAGAACTACTGAAACTGCACCCATAATATACATAATACCCATAATAATAGAAGTTTGAAATGGTGATGCATGTAAAATTTGTCTTCCGAATATTTGAACCAGGGTTGCAAGAAGTAAGATAACATATTCATAGAGAAAGAATATCAGAGTATAAAGTATAAAACCTTTATTTTTTAATGAATACTTTACTCCTTCAAAAAATTTAAACGATTGTTGATAATCCAATTTAAATTCCTTTCTTTCCTTAACGCCCCATTTTAGTGCTATTATCAATGAAAATCCGACGATTATCGACGTTACTATCCCATTTAATAAATATGAGGTAGTGTTACTATCAACAATAAAGCCTGGGACTAGTGCTGCCGCTAATAATCCTACAACTGCGAGTAATTGCTTAATTGTATTTACTTCGGATCTTTCCTGTACAGTGGTATAGAGCTCAGGAAATAAACTATCAAAGGGAAGCGCTATCATCGTATAGAATGTGTCATAACAAATTAGCATAATCAATAAATATACAAATATTGCAAATTGAGATCCTGTTGGAGGAAGCCATAATATTATCTCTAAGATTAACATGGGAATTGTTCCAATCATGATATAGGGTTTTCGGCGCCCCCATCTGGTATGTGTACGATCAGATAAATAACCTATGAATGGATCATTAAAGGCATTCCATAATGTCCAGATAACTGCAGCAAGCACATACCAATTTATACTTAACCCAACAACGGTAAAGTAATAAGTGAACACCCAAATATTGAACGCGGTATTTATAAACCATTGAGCAAATGATCCCGCTCCAAAAGCCCATTTTTGACCTTTACTAAATCGAGTACTCATTTTTATTCATCATTATTTATTTTAAATAATTTCTGTATAGTAATAAAATACTCTATTTAAGAATTGTTAAAAGAAAATAAATAGTAAACATTCTCAATCTAGAGCAGAAGGCGAAAGCTATCTCGATAGTATCATTTATCTTAATCGTTTCGATCAGGGTTTTGAATACTTTTCAATTATGTAATTTTGGAGACTCCAAGTGTATTTTTCAAGATTTAAGATTAGCAAATTCTGTTCAATCTCTCTTAAATAAGAAACGTCTAATTGTTCGAACAAGTTTTTAAGACTATCAATGGCTTCAAAAATTTGTTTGATGATTTTCCAATCATGTGCCCATTCTTTATCTTGAAGTGCTAAATTTTCCATCATTCCAATGTTTATATGAAGGTTTTTATATATAAAGATTTAGTAATTCTTGATTTAGTAATTTAAAAATAAATAAAAGAGTTAAAAAACTATTAAAGAGTAGACTTTTTAAACTTTCACCACTACAACATGAGCGAGATGTTGTGTAACTCTCAATATCTTTCTGTACGATTGCTGTTCTGAATAGTATAATAAAATTCCTAATATAATATCCAATAGTAAAAACCCCGAAGCTTTTGAAAGATTGTTAATTGCATACATTGTTGGATTGGAGACTTCAAAATTCTCATCATTTACAGTCCTTATTTTCAATATAACCTTACCAAGAGTTTGCCCATTATTAAACGTTTCTAGGAGCCAAAAATAACAAAATCCGATGGCAAAGTTATATACATTTGTTAAAAGAAGCAAGCTTCCGAAGTTTAGAAACAAAGAGAGTGGTGATGAGATAATAATAACAATGATCATATCAATAAACCATGCAATTGCTCTTTGGAAAAAATCAGCATATACTATATTAGAATCACTAAATCTAACAGAATTTTGTTGCTGGTTTTTTCTTTCTGAAGTATCATAACCACAATATGCACATTTAGATGTATTTTCTTCTAATTTGCTTCCACATTTTGGACAATAATTTAATCCCAATTCTTCATCATCTTTTTTAACTTGATTTTAATTAATTTGATCTTACTATATCCAATATTTCTTCAAATATAATGTTTTTAGAGACCAGTTTTCAGCTTTAGTTTTTGGTTTAAAGATAGAGTTGAAAGGTTTTTTCAATAAGAGATTTCGTATCTTCAAATTCTGAGATATTAATAATCTTGTTAAGATCTTGAATTTCATTTAATTCTTCACTATATCTTTTCCCAAATTCTTCAGAAAATTTGTAAGATAAATTTTCTACAATCGAATTTTTTTTATTTGTACTTATCATTACGGCATATCCCCCTTTATTTTCATATTTAACAATAATATCCGAATTCCTTGTTTGAATCAATTCTATTTTATCCTCTTTTTCTGTAAATTCACTTAAAATGTAGTTCAGCCCAATTAAAATATTCCCCCATATCTTTGAATCGTCCTGAAATTCCGCTTCTTTCGCAAATTTATAGGAATAGAGCAAAATTCCGGATTTATGATAGATATTTACTGCAAATATTTTATTTGGTAAAATAACAAACATTTCAGGTTTTTTAATTAGGATAATATCAAATGCAAGTTGAGTTATCCAAACTAAAATAATATGCAATTCGCGATAAATTGGTTCACGTAATAAGATATATGCAATATACATAGCAATAGGAAGCGAAAAAATAAAAGGATTTATAAATAAAGGCCAACTCTCAGCTTTATTTTTTGAATTGAAAACGATTATAAAGGAGATATATAATAAATAAGAAGCGATTAATAATTGAAAAGTGATAATAATAAGGCTAGCATAAAAACTAAAATAATAATTAACTAATGAAGGATCTCCGATGAAAAAGGGGATAGGTTCTGTATATTCGATATAAATTTGAATAGAATTTGGTATAAATAGGATTCCTATTAAAAATCCAAAGAGAATTGATAGACATAAAAACGGGAAAATTTGTACTTTCTTATATTCTTTGAAAAACGAATAAAGTATAAAGTAGATAATTAAAGAGAGAAACCCTGAAATTATCGAAATCTTCCAGAATAAAATGTTTATCTCTTTAGATGTGTAGAAGAGAAGAGAAAATACGAAAAAAGAAGAATATATTATTCCTCCATTAATAATTATTGCTACATTTAAATAAATATTCAATTCTGTACCATAGCTAGTTCGATTTCTTAAAAGGAGTATACTAGATATTATTGATATACCCAAGGCAATTACACAACCAATTATTAAAGATAAACCAGTAAGATTTAACATAATCTTTATTCAAATTCTTTTATATGTATCTATTATTAAAGTATTTAGTTTCAGTTTGCACTCGACTAGCTTAACCTCTTTAAAAATTAAAAGTATATTCTTATATAAAAGTATTACTTCAAATAAATTTTTTAAAATTGCACTACTTAACTTTAAATTAATATCGCTGATTTATTGATTATTTATAATATATCGCTTAAATATACTACTAATGAGACTCTTTGTATCAGAGAAAATAGATATGTCAATTAAACCTTTAAGATTGACCAAATAGTTTTCAAATTTCTCAGAAAACTCCTGATTAAATTTATTAACTGCTCGTTCTAATATTGCATTTCTGTGTTTCGCAATTAATAATGTTGCATACCCTAGATCATTATTGAACTGAAAAATAACTCCTTTATCACGTAATTTTATTAATTCCAATTGATTTTCTACATCTGAGAAATTATTAAGAATATGATTTATTCCAATTAGGATACTCCCTTTAAGAAGAGAGTCTTTTACTTCTATATTTTTTTGGAAATTATAAGAATAGAGTAAGATACCTGATTTATGAAATATGATAAAATCATAGATTTTATTCGTAAAAACAACAAAAAAGTTAGGTTTCTTAATTATAATAATGATCATCATAATTAGACATGTAAAATAGGATATATCAAATGATAAGCTTAGAATCATACTAGGATAAAGCAAGAAGAGAGAATATATAATGGTGCGGATGATTAAAAAAAAACCAAAATAGTTAAACAACACACCCAATCCTCTATCACTATAATTTTTGAAACTTATAATCTGTGATATTAAAGAAAACGTAATTATTATGCAATAGTAGATATAAATTGAATATATTAATAAATCATTTAAAAATAAATACGAGTAATAGGACATAGATTGGATTACTAAAAACAAATTTGGACTTAACATTAAACTGAAGATAATCCCTAATATCAAAATATATGTCAGGGCAGGAAGATAGCGAACTTTACTTTTTTTATTTAACTCAATCGTAAGAAATGAAGACCATAATCCAACAGAAATCAACCCTGTAATAATAGAGAAATACCATAATGTCAATGCCACCTCCTGAGTAAATAATATCTCTTGTGATAAATTGAAAAATATGAAAGCAAAAATTTCATTGAGAAAATACAATATAAGGATGGTTAGAAAGGTAGCATCTGGTTCGTAATTTTCTCTAATAATTATTAAATAAACTATAGTAATAATAACAATTGAGATATATAATCCAATATTGATAATTCCAATCATTTCGAAGTGGATTCCGATTAATTTCAATCGAAAAGATATTTAAAATAGATATAGTTCAAAAATTATTTAAAGGTATTCTTAAACTTTTATTTTTAATTCTCAATGAAAAATTCTCTTAATTCTAAATTTCTAACTTTTTTGGGTTTTTATCTTACCATTTAGCCAACCATTCTTAGTATTTATCCTGAAATCAAATTCAGAGACAAAAGGTTTGATATCGAGTAGAGGAGTTTTATCTAATACGTCTACATTATTCACTATAATTTGATTGTCCTTTATCTCTATAATTTCAAATATAGACAATCCAATGGGGTTTGGTCGAAAAGGAGTCCTGATCGCAAAAACCCCCTTTTCCTCATTGTCTAAGAAGGGTTTTGATTGAAGGGGAACGGGAGTTTTAATTAAGTCAAAATAATAAAGGCAGTAAATATGGGAAAAATTTTCTAAATCTTTTAAGCCTTCTTGAAATTCTTCAAAAATTTCAATTTTACCGTTTTTATTTGACATAGAAGATTGAATAGGTATCCCTTTTAATGATTTGAAAGGTGTGTGAATAATACCTATAGGTTTAAAGCATATGTGTTTAGGAAATTTTCTTTTTTTGGGATCATACAAAGCTTTTTTTAGTATTTCCATACTTCAACTAAACATAATTCTAATTATATACTTAATGTGTTCATTTTGAAATTAATAAAAAAATAGAAATATTCACCTTCTATATTATATTAAATAGATGAGCCATTTCATAGATTTTTTGAAGAATGGAAAAATCATAGATAAATGTACAGAATATTATAAAAATAACATAAAATCTAACAGTGAAATTTGCCTACTCGAAAAGATTCTAAAGAAGTTTGAAGAGAATTTTGTCATCAATACACAGTCAAAATTTAGAGAGATTTCTAACTTAAATCTAGATTTGATAAGCGGTTTATATCAAAATAGTAAAAATCATAAGAATAGAAAGGATTTAGGTGAATTTTTTACTCCATTTTCCATCGTGAAATACATACTGGATGGAGTCAGTTTTAAAGCAGGATATGATATTAAGGCTAAATCTGTAATCGACATAAGTTGTGGCGCTGGGAGTTTTATTATAGAGATAATTGCTCGCATTATTGAGCAATTTAAAGTTATCTATAATAAGCCTAAAATATCTGATTTTACTCTTAACCAAGCTAAAGAGGTAATAAATTCTATAAAAAATAATGTAGTTGGAGTAGATGTTAACCCCATCGCTTGTATTTTATGCCAAATTAACATATATTTTGTTCTCTATGATATTTTGAAACTTATTAAGCTTTCAGAACCCAATTTTGAAGTTCCAGTATTTAATATTCAAAATTCCAATTCCTTACAATTAGAGCCACAGCAAAACTTTGATTTTGTTGTAGGAAATCCTCCATATATATTTATTCGCGATATTCATCAAGAGGATCGATTACTAATTGAAAACAGTGGATTAGAAACCAATAAGGGACAATATGATTTTTATCAAATTTTTATAGAATTAGGTGTTAAATTATTAAAAACTCAAGGGAAACTTGGATATATTATACCCGATTCACTTTTAGTATTATCAAATCGTTCAAACATCAGAAAGTATTTATATTATAATACTAAAATAAAACAAATTTATCATATTGGTCAAAAGTTTCAAGATCCAATCGTATCAAACATAATATTAATACTAGAAAAGGAATTGGATGAACAGAAAAGATTAACAAACAAAATTAAATTAAATATTTCAGAGGAAGATTCTCATGAGATTCTTCAAAGAGAACTAAAACTTTGGAACTATAAATTCCTTATTCATTTAGATAAGAAAGATAGAGAAATAATTAGAAAAATAAATACAAACTTTCCTAAATTGAAAGATTTATCTGAAGATCAACAATTCACAATTCTACTCAATCGAGGAGTTGAGTTAACTAAAAAGGGAACGATAATTTATTGTGAGATTTGTAAAAGATATTATCCTGTTCCAAAAACAAACCTCATTTGCCCAGAATGCCATTCTCTATTACAAGAAGACTCAATTGAACAAATTATAAAAGATAGGATTCCACCTGGTTTAAATAGCCAGTATCTTCCCTTTATTCAATCTATTAAACGTTACAATGTCGAAACCCCCAAATATATTGACATTAGTAAATCAGGTATTAATTACAAGGAAAGCGACTTATATAAGGATCGTATTATTATTAGACAACTAAGTCAAGATCATATGATATGTGCTACTCATGTTGATAGCTTGGCATTAAACTCTCAATCAATTTACAATTTAAAGATTATAAAGAGTCCCATCAAACTTTTTAATAATAAATATTTGTTGGGTCTCATAAATTCGATGTTAATGTCATTTTTATTTATTAAACTATTTGGATTGTATAAAAAGTTATTTCCTCGAATTTTAATTCAAAATATCAAGGATTTCCCCATTGTTATTCCAAAATCTTCTCATCAAAAAGAATTAGCAAAATCAATTATTAAGAATGTGGATATTTTATTAAACAAGGAATATAGGAAACCATCTGTTTCCGATAAAATTCAATTAGAAATTGATAGTTTAGTTTTTCAATTATACAATATCTATGAAAAAGAACAGGAACACATTATTAACTATATGGCAAATTTATAAGAAAATTTATATGGTAAAATAGAATAGAAAATAAAAAAGTATGATTCATTGATTATTCGAAAGTTGTTCTCGCGATGTGTAAGTTTTAAGAATCTTATCCCACTTTTCAGCTAAATCTGAAAGGCCAGTTCTTTGAAATAGGGTAACAGCCCTAGTTAAAATTTCCTCAATTTTCTTTTCTTGATTCAACCTGTCGAAAGATGAATATTCCATCATAATTTAAAAAAATTGAAAATTCAATAAAAAGTAGAATAATA
>CAYUTF010000010.1:0-5321 GCA_964447495.1 uncultured archaeon | reverse complement strand
GAATATTCCATCATAATTTAAAAAAATTGAAAATTCAATAAAAAGTAGAATAATATCGTGATATATAACTAAATCTTAGTAGGAATATTTCTTAATAAAAAACGCACATTATCGTAATTTCTTGGATTTATCGTAATTTTTCAAAACTTTTTCTCCCTTTTTCGCTAATTCTCTTAAGCCTGTTTTCTCGCATAAAGATATGACTCTGTTCAAGATTTTCGCCATATTCTCTTCATGATTAATTATGTCATCTTGCATTATAGATACTCATATTACTTAGAAAAATATAAAGAATTATATCATGAGGATATTCAATACTCGCATATCTTGGATTAATTATAATTATTTCATTTTTGATAGCATGATTTAAATTATTTTAATACATAATTATTTTAAATTAACCTCATAAATTGTGAATTATCATCGAAAAACTACCGAATATCGCCCTTATCACGACGCTTTTAAAGAACTACATGTATGATATTGATGGTATAGCAGCAGTAGCTATATGTGATCGAGAAGGCTTAATTATCGCTTCAGAAAGCAGAGAAAAGGGCGGCAAAGACTCTGATTCAATAATTGGAGCAATTTCTGCATTTATAGATAAATATATTGATAGAATTAAAAACGAATATCAGACACAAAGTAATTTCTTCAATATTACATCTATGGAAGATAAGAAATTAGCATATTGTTCTATGGGAGCACATTCAATATTGACAACAATTGCGGATCCTACTACGGCTAATAATGAATTAAAGGTTTATTCCGAACATATAGCAGGAAAAGTTGAACTGATTCTTGATGGTCATGAAAATGTATCAATAGAAATCCCAGAAATAATAAGAGTTTTATCAAAGAGAAGGGAAGGAAAGCTTCCAAAGGGAAAATACACCGCTAAGCTAATCTTAACTGGTGATTTTAAAGTTGGAAAAACCTCACTTATTAGACGATTTACTGAGAATAATTTTTTAGATAGCTATATCTCTACGATAGGAGTTGAAATTTCTAAAAAATCTATTGTGATGGACCAAGACACATATATTTCGTTTGTTCTCTGGGATATCGGCGGACAAATGAGTCAGATGGCACCTTATCGTAAAAGATTCTATGAAGGTGCCAATGCGGCGTTTGTAGTTATTGATAGAACCCGAGAAGGTAATTTAGACAGTATAACAAAATGGTATTACGATATTAAGCAATCGATTCCTACTAACATACCCATAGTTATTGTAGGGAATAAGTCAGATCTTAAAGATGCCATTCTTATAAGTGAAAATGAGGTTAAAGCAGTTGCAAAAGAATTAGGTTTCCATTGTATAATGACGAGTGCTAAAACTGGTGAGAATGTTAACGAAGCATTCTTGTATATCGCATATCGTTTTATTGAGAAAGCTTAAATCAACAAATAGAAATTTATTTAATTATGACTATTTTTTACATCATAGAGCATTTTTTTATTATTTAGTATTGATAATTTAAATATAATAAAGATAATAGGAGGTTTATGAAATTCTAAAAGTTGAATTCAATGAAATTCTTGCAATTTGAAATACAGCAGGCTATCTTATGGGTTTTTCAGTAAAAGAGATGATTTACGGAGATAAATATTTACTCTATCTTACAGATCAAGAATATGCAGGACCATGGTTTAGTTTTAAGTTAAAAGGCAAAAGTATTGGGTCAGTACCGGTTGTTTTAAAAAATATTGAGCCAACACCGATATACCAGTTGATAAATAGCAGAAAAGGTACAAAAATTGACAGAATAACACTTGATTTTGATATCAGAGAATATCTAAAAAAATTAATTCGTCAAAAAAAACTTTCTCCCATTGAATTTAAAGATGAAAGGCATAAAATTCGAATGTATATTGATGTCTTTTTAAGGAGAGGACAAGCGCCCTATATGAATACATTTTTTACATTAAAGAATAATTCTGATTTTGATCTTATTGACTTCTCTATGTTTTTCATATTTGATTTTGATATAAACGGTTTAGAAGGCTTTGATAAAGATTTAGGGGGCTATGATGAGGAGGAGGATATAATTTATCAATATGATGCTACAGAGCTCTTCGCTGGCTTTTCTACTCTTTCAAAATCTACTCACTATGAATCAAGTCCCACCAGAAGCTTCGATCTTGGCGAAAAAAGATTAAACCTTTCTAATACAATACATAATAAACCAGGGGAGATATTATCTGCCTTACAAATAGAATTTAAAACCCTCGAACCGAATCATTCATTCCAGACAGCATTAACAATTTCCGGTGGTTATAATAAAAAAGAATTATTTGAAAATATCAATGAGGGAAAGAGAGATGCTATTAAATATTTATCACAAGTAAATCGATCAATTAAATCGGAACAAAGAAATATTCAAGAGGCTAGCTTTATAAAAATAAATCAGCAAGAATCAAAAGATTGCAATTAATTTTTAATCCATAATAATGATTCAAATAAAAAAACCATCTTGGAATTTATTTGATGAATCCTCTGCGCGAGTAAGGATTTAACTAATTTTTTCTGCTCATTAAGATCGTAATGTGGCAATTATTTTTTTATCATCCATTAAAAAATGGATAGCATCATTACAATTAGTAAAAACAACGTCACTGTTCATTAGTGTTTGCGATGTTGCACCTTCCGCTCCCACTACTGCAATTCCTATAAGTGCATTGTGGAGCATCAAAGAGTCATTGTTCCCATTGCCAATTGCTACAGTAGTATCTTTACCTAAGTTTATTAGTTCATTATTCTTTGCTTCTGCCTCAAGAATTTCAGTTGTGGAGATTTTAATGGATTTTACTCCTAATTTATTTGCTATCTCATTAAGATTTCCTCGAGTATCTGCTGATATGAGAACGACAGTATAATAGTTTTTTAAAGCTCTAATTCCCTTAACGATCTTTTTAGATATCCTGCCATTAAACTGGATCGTACCATTCATATCAAATAAAATATTTTCAATAGTTACTTTACCATAATTAGGTATTTCTAATGTTCGCATAAGAAAAGAAGTCAATAATCATAAATAAATAATTAATATGGATAGTTATCTAAAAAAAAAGTCCTAGGGTAAAATCTTTGGATAACACATCCTTAAACCAAATTACCTTAATTTTTTTCTTAAGGTTAAGTTTGTCAAAATAATCTTGTACTTTTTTATACAATGGATAAATTGAATTTATTATAATCACATAATCAGAAAACGATTTCCAATCTTCTTTTTCATCTAAATAATTTTTAACGGTATTTTCTTCTAGCTTTTCTTCTATTTCTTTTTTTAATTCCCCTTCATTCATACTAATATTATTAATCATTAGATAATCGATAATAATTCTTTTATCCTTATTATTACGGAGAGCAAGAATTCCTTTCTGTTTTTGTTCTTGATAAAGAATCTCATAATCAGTAAGATGAGATTTTTCAAAGATAATATATAATAGATATTGAAAATCTTCAAAATATCCTACAGTAGCTTCCTTAATCTTAGATGTTATTGTGGGTTGGAACTCTTCATTAATTTCATATCCAATACTTTTTCTAAAAAGTGATTTTGCTACTTTTAAAGTCGTACCGGAACCTACAAATGGGTCCAAAACAGTATCTCCTATATATGTAAACATCCGTATTAATCTATAAGGCAATTCTTCTGGAAACATTGCTAGGTGTTCTTTTTGCAAAATACCAGAGAACTTCCAATGTCCTACAAACCACCTTTTCCATTCACTTAGAGAAATCTTTGATAGTTCTTTCACCATTAGATCGATTTTTCGCCCATTTCCCTTGGTTTTTTTAAAAATAAGGATATGCTCATAATCATAAGTTATCAACCCATTTCTTGGATAGTATATTGATCCCATCAGAGAACAACCCCCTGTAGTATTAGTTGTGCTCACTTTTTGCCAAATAATATCTCCTAAAAAGTCAAATCCTATTTGCAAACAATCTTCAATAATTTTACTTGCAATAGATAAAATCCGATATCGTCCAAATTCTTTTGCTCTTAGGTATTGATCCCCCACATTGATAACCAATCGACATTGAGGTTCGAGGACTCTATAGCATTCTGTCCAAACTTTCTTTAATCTAGTAAAATAATCATCAAAAGAATCAAAAAATCCAATCTGATTTTCTGGACCATAATTCTTAATTTTACCATAAGGGGGAGATGTGATAATTAATTGAATTGACTCATCTGCTAATTCTGTCATTGATTCCGATGACTTAAAATAAACAATGGGTTCTTCAATTCTTATTCTCATTTTGTTGGTTATAAATAGCTGATTATGGTTATTTAAATTTTTAGTCTAAAATCTGAATAAAATAACCAACAATACGTAATTTGCCATTAAAGCGATTTAACTCTGTAATTATTCCTTTAATGGGCGTTCCATCACCATATATACTTTTATTGAACTCTAAAGTTACTTTACCCGATTTCCCGGGATATAGCTCCTCTCCCGTTGTGAATTTGAATGGTGAAAGCTTAAGATCGACTATTCCATAATATTGAATTCCATTTCCAGGTTCTATTTTTCCCTCTTTAGGGGAGTAAAATTGATTAATGAATACATTCGCTTTAATAGTGTTATGGAGTTTATAAATACCTTGATCGACTAATATATTGTCTCTATTAATTTCACTGGGAGATATATTCCCTTTCAAGGCAATTCCAACCCGATCACCTTCAAAAGCTTCTTTAAAATTTCTATCATGTTTTTGAATACTCCTAATTATCACTTTTTTTCCAGTGCTTTCATTACCCGTTAGTTCAAGCATTTGTCCCACGTGTATTTCTCCTTTTTTCACAATTCCTAAAATTACGGTGCCTATCCCCTTCACGGGAAAAACATGGTCGATCAAGGTTTTTGAGTATTCAATAGAATTTCCTTTGATTGGGGGTTTATTTCTCTTCAATTCGGAAATTTTATCTTTTAATATTTCAAGATTCTCCTTATGTTTTATTGTCAAAATATCTATACCCTTTAAACTTGTAGTATTGAGAATGGTAGTTACTTTTTTTAATATTTCAGATAGTTTCCATTCATTTTTTGAATCAATACCAGTAATAAGGACTAAATCTTGGCTATCATATAATTGGTGGTATAAATCCATTCCAACAAGAAGTTCTCCAGTAACCGAAGTTAATCCAAGGTTCAAATCAATAACAAGAATATGAATATCCGAGATCGCTAATGTTTGCAGAAATGGTTTTATCTTCTCAGGATATTCTATGGGCGTAAGTGCACAAAATACTTCTTTGCGGGTGGTGTCTAACCGATTATAAAATTGAATATCTGATCTTGTGCCAGG
>CAYUTF010000009.1:55010-63611 GCA_964447495.1 uncultured archaeon | reverse complement strand
GCTACCGCGTTATAGCCCATCGCGATGTGCCATTCAATATTTTGTTTTATCGATAGAGCGCCATCACTGTAATTTGTATGGGAATGATGATCAAATACTACATTATACTTTGTTTTATCGTATCCAGGAGGAATTATAGGCGTGACGCCTTTCCAATCATCATCAGAATAAACCATAAGGAACAATTTGGGTGTATATGTTTGGAATTTTTAATATATCTTATATGAATTAAAAGTAGAATGTTAAATGAATATTTGGATTTGTCTTAGTTTCATTAAACGAAAATTCACAATTGAATTCATTCGTTAGATGTATCAGATGGATATATTTGAAAGAGCAGTATTGCTTAGTAAAATGAATTACAGCTGATTAAGTCTTAACTTAGTAGAGATTTTTTATTTTGTTAATACAACCAGATTATCATGCAACTAGAGAGGAATTCTCTCTCTTTTTGGAAGCTCTTTGATGTTTTTTAAAACTACGCACACGCGTTCAACCTTTTTCACATCACTTCGCCCCCGAAAACTCTCTATTAACGCATCAAGCTCGGTTATTTCCGGCACTTTTATTTTTATTAATATCCCACATTCTCCTGCAAGAAAATACACTTCCTCGCATTGTGGTAACACTTGTGCCTCACGTAATAAATCTTTTATCTCAGACTCTGTTTTAGGAATTAATGTTAAAAATGCAATAATACAGCGCTCATCCTCGTGACATACTCGAATCGTGAATTTTTCTATGATACCATCTTCTTGCAACTTTAACACTCGCTTTCTCACTGTCGATTCTGATAAGGGTATGCCCTCTTTGGTTAATACTTCAGAGATTTCTTTATAGGAACGTCTCGAATCCTCGATGAGCATTTCTAAAATCCTTTTATCCTTATCATCTAAATTTTTCATGATCCCTCTGTCCGTTTTTTTTATTACTATTTCTTATTTTTTGTTGCTTACTTTTATTTTTTCTTTACTAAAATGATAAAAAAAATTATATATAATTAATAAAATCTTATTTTGGTTTAATTGGGTTAGTCTCCTAGACATATTTTGCATAGCCTTTAAGGAGGGGTTCAAACAGCCTCTCATACTCCACTGCCATACAATGAATACCCGCTGCTTTAGTTGTTTTCTTGATCTCCTTTATAAAGGGCTCGAAGTACTCGATATTAATTTTATCAAGAGCTGCATATTTGCCTTGTTTATTTCCTTTATTGTCTTTTTCTGCTTTTTTCAAGGCTTTTAATAAATCTTTTGGAACACTCACTCCGGGAATATTTGCATCAAAGTACCATGCTATTCCATAGGATTTAAGTGGGAATAGTCCAAGTAATACAGGAACATTAAATTGTTCTAGTTCCTTGAGAAATTCTTTTGCCTGATCAATATTAAATGCAGTTTGAGTTTGGATAAAGTCTACCCCTTGCTCAACTTTTCGACCTACCTTGAGTATTTCTGGTTCTCTTGGGTTGCTATTTGGGTTAGCTACACAGCCAAAGTTCATTTGTATTTTTCCACCTTGGAGTTCATTGCCTTCATAATCCGTTCCTTTATCGATCATGATAGAAAGCATTTCACAGAATTGTGTGCTATCAATATCGTAAACCGGACGCCCTTTTTTGTGATCTCCGAGAGCCGTGTGATCGCCAGTTAGGGTTAGAATGTTCTTTAATCCCAAAACCGCTCCCGCGACTACATCTCCAAATAACGCTACTCGATTACGATCTCTTACAGTGACTTGCCACACCGCTTCAATTCCGACTTTTTCCTGAATTAAATAGCTTGGAACGAGTGATGACATATATGCATCGCCTTGAGGTCCATCAGTGACATTAGCGGCCACAATTCTGCCTGTCTTTTTCATTTCCTCTGCGGAATGGAAGATCTCGCTGAGATCCAGAATCTTTTTAGGCTCAAGCTCCCCCGTAAATACAAAATGTCCTGCTTCAATTGCTTTACATAATTGACTATACGCTGGTCGTTTTGCCATTTATGTTTTCGCCTCCTCTTTTTGTTCTTCTTCTTTCTCATTCCCATATTCTTTATAGATAGGAATATAACCGGGGCTTGTTGAGGTCCGATAATCTCGAGGTGGTCGATACTTTTTGAATAGATCGAGTCTATCAAATTCTTTTAGGCGCGTCCACATACTTACCCAAGCACATGGAATCGTATAGCCCCCCACTTCGCACATACCATCAACCATCCCTCCACAGGGCCCATTGCTCAAATGTTTTGCACATCCTGCTCGAGGACATATCCCTCCAGTTTCACCAATGATACAATCGCCGCACTCTTCACAGTATTGAATAAAATTGTTTTCACCATTATTTTGAACTCCACCAAAATGGCTATTTTGAGCTGGAAAGGTTAGTTTATTGGGTATAACTTTATTAAGCATTACTACCCCAAGACCGCAGGCTAATGAAAGAACAGCATCATAGTTTTCTGCGTGTGGTCCAACAGTGGTAGCGGCAATTCTGTCATCACATTGTCTAAGAACGGTGATTGCTTTCCATTTTAAGGTTTTAGATTCAGTTTTTGCTTTTAATTCGAGAAGTTGTCCAAGAGTTTTCGCCTCATTAAGTGAGCGCGGGGGTTGACAGCAGCCATCACAGCCAGCGATAAGAATTTTATCATATGGCTTAATCATTTTGTAAATTTCGTCAATATCTTTTAGTTGGGTAATTATCATATTCAATTACTTCTTATTTTCATAATTTTTTTTAATTTTATTATGTTATTAACTTAAATTGTGTTTAAAAAAATACACTAATTAGGTCGTTAATTTATTGATTAACTTATTTGGTTTGACACTTCTATTATTTAGACTTAGATCTTCTAGTTCGACACCTAAAGCTATAGCCATTATCTCTGCTAAATAAAGAACCGGTATATCTAGCTCTTTACCTGTCCTTCGTGCGATAATCTTTTCTTTCCGGTCATATTGTGTAGTGCAAGCAGGGCACACTGCTATGAGCGCGTCTACTCCTTCTTCGAGTTCGCATAACTCTGTCATTTTTTCTTCTACTAAATTTTCACCAATTTCT
This sequence comes from uncultured archaeon, assembly GCA_964447495.1. GTDB lineage: Archaea > Asgardarchaeota > Lokiarchaeia > Sigyniarchaeales > SOKP01 > SOKP01. Next base: position 60,562 of record CAYUTF010000009.1, on the reverse strand, counting down.
TCTTGCAATCGAGCACAATAACCACAGCATTCTAATTTAGTAGCATATTCAACAGTTTTAGCGCCCAAAGCTTCTAGTATGATGTCAATCTTTTCTGGTCTTTCAGGATGATCAAATTTCATAATTTTACTAGGTCTAATAAGATGGCATCCGTAATGTACCGCAAGATTTAAATCATCTAAGGGTTTAACCACTAACTTTTTAATCTTATCTAACCATTCAGGTTGACTGAATAATTCCACAAAATGATATACTTTAGTTTTACCTGTATAATTGTAATTTATTTTGTTGAGAATGCCATTGATTTTTTTCAGATACTCCTTATCTTCTGCTAATAGGACACTGACAGTTTTTAAGGTTTCATAGCATCCAGAACAGATCGTCATGATGTCTAAGCCCATTCTTTCGGCAATGACTAAATTTCTTGCACCTAAAGCGACCCATGTGTCTATATTAAGTGATTGCATGGCAACAGGCTCAGGACAGCACCCTACACCTTCCATTTCCTTTAATTTTACATCCAAAATACTTGCTACATCTCTGAACGCTTTTTCTAAGAATGGAAGTTTTAGTGGTATCGTGCAACCTAAGAAGAATGCATATTCCATTTTTATTTCTCCTCCTCTTCTTCTACGAGACCTCCAAGTCCCGTTTCTTTAATTATGAATTGAATTTCTTCAAGTTTTGGTGGTACAATCTGTGGAAGACCCATTCGAGTTCTCCGTCTATCAATGTTATCTTTTAATCCACCAGTATAAGGCACTACAAATCCATTATTGTAAATTGTCACTACGCTAATGGAATACTCTTTAGGAATCTTTCCCTCTTTTACTGCCATGTTTCGAAGGAGAGCTAAGATAAAAGAATAATCGACATTTTTTGGACACCGTTCAGTGCATCTGTGACATAATGAGCAAGTCCAAATAGCATTACTAGAGAGGACTTCTTCTTTTAAACCTAAAAGACATGATGCAACTACTCGATGAGGCTGTAAATCCACATATTCAGTTACTGTACACCCAGAACTACACACACCACACTGAATGCATTTTAGGAGTGATTTTGCTCCTACTTTTTCGCTGATTTCATAGCGAAAATCCTTATATAAATCATTTGCGTTCTTTTTTAACATTTGAGTCATGTTTATGCAACCTCTTTAACTTTTTCTTTTTTGGGTTCAATTTTATCACCAGTTTTAGGCATTGGGCCTAATTTTTTCACAGTCTCGACAAATTCAGTAACAACTTGGGAAAAACGCTTCCCTTCACTTGCAGAAACCCATTCTAAACGATATCTAGCGGGGTTAATACCTACTTTTTCAAGGATTTCATGCACTTCATTGAACCTCCGAAGCATATCATAATTTCCTTCTAAATAATGACAGTCGCCAATATGACATCCTCCTACTAGTACGCCATCAGCACCTTCTAAAAATGCCTGTAAAATGAAGCTTTTGGGTATTCTACCTGTACACATAACTCTTATAGGTCTTATATTTGTAGGATATTGAAAGCGACTAACACCACAAGTATCGGCACCAGCATAGCTGCACCAATTACACAAAAAGGCGACTATACGTGGACGCTCGTCGACAAATTCTCCTTGAATAGCCTCATGAATCATTGGGTAAATTTGGTTATCAGCAAAATGTCTCATCGTTATTGCGCCTGCCGGACAAGCTGCTGAGCAATCACCACAACCTTTACATAAAAGGGGATTCGATTGAGATACTAACACCTCATTATCAAAATTAACTCCAATAGCCCCAAAATTACATACTTCTTCACATTTTTGACATGCAATACATAAAGCGGGGTCAACTACAGACACTAAAGGTTCATTCTCAACTTCACCCGATATTAAGGGAACCAGGGCATGTGCCGCTGCTGCTCGTCCTTGTGAGATGGAATCAGCAATACCTTTAGGTCCATGGCATGTTCCTGCTAAATAGATGCCATCTGTTGCAAAATCTACAGGTCTTAGCTTTACATGAGCCTCTAAAAAGAATCCATTCTGATCTCGCGCACATTTGATTTGCTCACTTAATTTTTTCGTATCATAAGGGATGAGTGGTGTAGATAAAACTACTTTATCTGCTTCAATTGTAAGATCTATTTGAGTTAAAATATCTTTTACATCAACAAGTAATTTTTTGTTTTTAATTGTTAATTCAGGATATTCATTAAACCGAATATAATTAATATTTTCACGAGCTTTCCAGTAATAAGGTTCTTCATATGTACCTACGCGGATATCTCTATATAAAACGAATATATTAGAATTAGGATAATTTTCTTTTACATATAACGCATGTCGAATAGACTCTGAGCAGCATATTAATGAACAGTATGTGACTCCATTGCCGCCTTCTGGTTGTCTCGAACCTACGCAGTGGATAAATACTAAGGTTTCTCCATCCTTTAATTCATTGCTCCTTAGTTTTTCAGATAATTCCAGTTGGGTCATTACATTTTCATTTTCACCATAATGATACCAGCCATGAGGTTTATATTCATACGCTCCAGTTGTGGTAATAATTGTGCCCACGTTTAGAGCCTCTATTTTTTGGTTACTATGATGGACCACTTTTACTTTAAAATCACCAATCGATCCTTTAATGTCAGCAATTTCCGAATTTAAGTAGGTATTGATGTTTTTCATACCATTATATTCTTTAAGAGTCTTCTCCAAAAATTCTTTTGAATCAATCCTATCGAAGTTAATTTTATAAATTAAGTTAAGCTGCCCGCCAAGTTTATCTTCTTTTTCTACCATATGTACCTTAAAGCCTTTAGTAGCTATTTCCATGGCAGCACTAATACCTGCAATGCCTCCGCCCACTACCAACGCTTCAGGGACTACCTTTCCCTTGATTTTAATTTCCGGTTTTTGAGCAGTAACTCTTGCCACCCCCATTCTAATTAAATCTTTCGCCTTATCAGTAGCTTTAGGTTTATCATGCATATGAACCCATGAATCTAATTCACGTATACTTACAAAATTAAATAGATATTCATTTAATCCTGCTTCTCTAATCGTTTTTTGAAATAAGGGTTCATGAGTCCGAGGAGTACAGGCAGCAACTACTACTCTATTGAGGTTTAATTCTTCTATCTTTTCTTTTATGATATCTTGGGTTAATTGAGAACAACTATATTTATTTTCCATAGAATATACAACATTGGGTAAGGTTTTTGCATATTCCACCAAATTTGGAACATCCATATAGCCAGCAATATTGATTCCACACCGACAGATAAATACTCCGATTCTTGGTTTATCACCTAATTTTATAGGTTTTAATGGAGGGAGTTCTACTTCCATTTCTTCAGCACTTAATGGAACCGCATGATTTGCTGCGAGTCCTGCTGCGCCTCCTGCTTTAGCAACTGAATTTGCGATGTCATCAGGGGATTGACATGAACCAGTGACATAGATACCTTGCCGTGTAGATTGTAAATCTTCTGTAGAGGTTTCAGTTTTAAAGAAGCCAAATTCGTTTTGTTCAATGCCCAAAATCTTCGCGAGAGTTCCCGCATCTTTTCTTGGGATTACGGCATTTGCAAGTACTACTAAATCAAATTCGCTTACTTCAACCTCTCCAGTATCAAGATTAGCATGCTTTACATAAAGGTTATGGTTTTCTGGATTTTCTCTTACATCTCCCGGAATCCCTCGATAATAAATAAGGTTGTACTCATTTTTAGCTCTCTCAATAAATTCTTCTTGGTTTTTTCCAATGACTCTTATATCATTGAAGAAAATGGTGACGTTAGTGTCTGGCGCATGCTCTCTGGTCACAACACCCTCTTTTGTCTGATACATACAGCAAAATTTGGAGCAATATGCACATAAGTCTTCATTTCTCGAACCAACGCAACTTATAAAGGCTATATTATGAGCATGCTTTTTATCTGAAGGACGCAGTAGTTCACCTTCAGTTGGTCCCGAAGCACTAAGTAATCTCTCGTATTGCATCGCAGTTATGACATTTGGATATTCTCCATAGTGATATCTATCCAAGACAGACGGATCTAACAGATCAAACCCAGTAGCAACAATTATCGAAGCAACATTATATTCTACAATCTCATCCTTAGCATCCCAATTTATCGCTCCAGCTTCACACTCTTTCTCACACAATTGGCATGCACCTTTAGTTAGATAAAGGCACTTTTCAGCGTCGATTACAGCTTTTCGAGGTACAGCTTGTGGAAATGGAATGTAGATTGCTGTTCTATTTCCCATCCCTTCCTCAAACTCAGAAGGTATTTTTTTCATTGGGCATTTTTCTGAACAGTCACCACATCCCGTACACACATCCCAGTCTACATATTTAGCCTTTTTCTTGACCTTCACCTTAAAATTTCCTGCTTTTCCGCTTACACTATCAACCTCTGAATAGGCAAGAAGTTCGATATTCGGATGCCTTGCGGATTCAACCATTTTTGGAGCCAATATACAGATACTGCAATCTAATGTAGGGAATGTTTTATCAAGTTGTGCCATTCTACCACCTACAGATGAGGTTTTTTCAACCAGAATTACTCGATATCCTTGCTCTGCTAAAGTAAGAGAGGCTTCGATTCCCGAAATACCTCCACCGATTACCATAATATTACTATTTGCCATTTTTAAAATCCGTTTTTAATTATTTTATTTTAATTTTTTAATATATTTCGTTGTTTTTGCAAAATATTTAGTCCTTTTTGAAAATATTTGTTAAGTTGTAAAACTTAAAATCATATAATTTACTTATTGTGATAACTGACTATATAAATATTATCGTAAAAGTCTTTTATCGGTCATTTATTATCGAAAAAACAAATATTATTATAATAATTCAATAAATTTTATACTTTTTTTACCGAACTTTATAATTTTTTTGATTGAAAAAGTTATAATTGTATTTTTGGTATTTCTTCTCAATAAAATCACATGACAGAAAAGTGATAAATTAAAATAATTCTAAAAACTTAAAATGATGGTTTTAGAGAGAGGAGTATGTAGGAGAATTAAGAAGTATAAAAATATAAATCATTACTCTCACGATTATATTATCTATATATTAATATGTTATAATAGAAAAAATAAGTTAATAAAAACATAATAATCACCAAAATAATAAGATTTCCGACGAAATATGAAGATTGTTGTTTCTGGCCCATTGCAATGTGGAAAGTCAAGTTTTATTAAGTTTTTTGACGAAAAAGCATTGAATGTAGAAGCAAAGGCTCGAGACAATCGATATTATACTGTTGGTATGGATTTGGGCAGTGTAAAACTTAACGGGTTTGATGTCTTTCTTTTTGGAACCCCAGGTTTACTCAGATTTAATGTGATGCGTGATGTGGTGGTACGGGGTACTGATGGGATCGTATTTATATTTGATGCGGCAAATCCAGAAAAAGATGAAGATGCTATAATCATTTTAAATGCACTGAGAAAAGCAGTTGCTCCGGATACTCCAATAGTATATTTAGCTAACAAGCAAGACATTGCTGGGGCTCGCCATTCTGAGGTGGTCCGATCTCAAAATTATCTCACTGAGG
>CAYUTF010000009.1:0-54910 GCA_964447495.1 uncultured archaeon | reverse complement strand
ATTGCTGGGGCTCGCCATTCTGAGGTGGTCCGATCTCAAAATTATCTCACTGAGGACTCGATTATATTCCCATGTAGCACGAGGACCGGGGATAATTTAGAAGAAGCACTAAAATATATTGTAAATCAGATTTATGATAATTATTCCTCCTTAATTGAGATTTTAAAGGCATATGAAAATGATATAGAAGGATTAGCAGAGAAACTCGACAAAGACAATATTGAAATGAGGGATTTACTTAACAATCTCGAAATTAAGCGTTTTATTGAAATTGATAGACTAAAAAGAACTTTTAAAGTAAAAGAAGGAATGAAATTACTAATATAGTGTTTATGGTCTACTTTTTTACTTTTCCTTCTGCTTTTTTCCTTTCTATTTTATCTGCGGATCGTAAAATGAAATATCCAATTAACGCTCCTATCAGAAAAGGGAGCGAAATTTGAAGCCATAACAATTGAATCGGTAGAAGATATGTTGGGGGTTCATGTTGAGGATTTGTTGGGAGTGTCCGCATATAATATGAAAAAGCAGATGTAATCCAGGTAAATGCCCAAGCAATAAAGGTTGCGATTCCTAACCATTTCCCCTTTTTGTATATGGAAGGTTTCTTAAAGTAGGAGAGATATGTTTTGTAGGTAATAACAATCAATACTGCAAAACTGGGCCATACATGAATGATAAAGCTTAGATCAGATCCTTCAAACGGGGGAATATTAAAAATAAGGGCTCCAATAAATCCTGTTAAACCTGCAAATAAACCTAAAAAATATAGGGTAGTTGCGAATCCTCCAAAAGCTCTATGAGCCCGAAATAGTATGTCATTAGTTTTTAATAAGCCCATTTTTTTCTTTTTATATGCAGCATAATATCCCGTAGATAATTGTACAGTTGCACATAAACATCCTAACATTGTGATTATGGTATTAAATTCTGCCACAGAATATGTAATTTCACCAGCCATATTTGACACCTAACTTTTAATTCTTATTTTATAATAATTTAATTCAATTATTATATCTATTTATAAAAGTTCTTCAGGTAAAATATTAGTCTTACCATACTTTTTCTTTAAGTCAGTAAGTTCCTTTCTTTGTTGATATAATATGTTCCAGAAAAATTGAGGAATATTCTTTTCGGTTTTATACATTTTTTCAACTCTCTCCAATTTTTCTAATAATTGAGTTATGCGAACAGTGAATTGCTCAAGATATTCTTCTTTCGAATAGGTTTTGTTCAATTCAAGTTCAAACAACCTTTTCAAATCTTTGTAGAGAGGAAGGTAACCTATTGGGGTAGTTATTGCCTTATAATCTCCTTTAGTTCTTCCTTCAGCCCATATAACCCATACTTTTTTATCTAAGATACCATTTAGATATTTGCCATTTTTGCCTTTTAGAAAATAATTTGTTGCAAAAACTTTGGGAGTGTGAATTAAACTATTACCAAATTTTTGATGATTTATCAAATATTTTCCCAAGGGGACTACTAAGAAGTCTAAATTAGCCATAGGGCTTGCTGTTCTTACTCCTACGGTTCCTAATGTTGCGGAGGTGGTTTCAGATTCAATACTCGCACCTAAAAAAATACCTTGTTCCCAATCCAAACTTTCTAAAACTGGAGGCATTGTATTTGAATCTCGTCCTCCATAAAAAATCCCATCAATTGGAACTCCATTTGGATCTTCTAGCATGGAATCAACATTTGCAAGTTCGCTCAATCTTATAGTATATCGGGCATTTGGATGAGCATGGAGAATAAGATTACTATTCTTATCTTTTTTCCCTTCAAACCAATCTCCAGAATAATTAAATCCTTTTTTTGGATGCTCTTTTCCCATACCAATCCAATAGGGGCTACCATCCTTTATCAGAACGTTAGAAAAAATTAATTCTCTGGGGGTTGTAAGGGCATCATAAATAACAGGGTCATCTTGAGGATTTACATCCTTAATAATTCCAAAAATTCCTTTCTCAATATTCACAGCATGAGCATACCCATCATCCCACACTCGAAGATAGGCAATGTCATCACCTACTATTGTTTGGTCAGGTAACATTGCGGTTGATGTTTTTCCACAAGCACTTGGATAAGCTCCACACATATAAGATATTCGATTTTTTCCTTTAGGGTGTACTCCTAAAATAAAATAATGCTCTGTAAGCCAATCTTCGTTATTAGCTTTATAAATACCCAAACGTAAGGCTAATTTCTTTAAACCCAGACTATTTCCTGCATATTGATTATAACAAGATAAGACTCTTCGTTCTGATAAATCAATATAGACTCTTCTATCTTTTACGCTTTTGGTTACAGGAATACCCTCTGTAAGTTCTCCAGCAGAGTGCACAAAGTAAAAAAAATCATCTGAACCATTTAACTTTTTAAATTCCTCGTACCCTACATGATATAAAAGATCCTCTGAATGAGCAACATAAAATGAATCTGTGAGTTGTAGCGCACAAATGGTAAACTTAGAGTTTATTGGCCCTAGACAAAAGAAACGAACTAAACATTCTTTTCCTTTCATACATCCATCCATAATGTCTAATATCTCTACTAGACCCTCATCCCTATCTATTGTATTGATCCAGGGGCTAGCATAATTACCTTTAGGAATTAAAACCTTCGTATTTTCTTTATCCCTTGCTTGATCGTAAAATCCATCATAATGTATAGTGTGACCTTCAACTTTTAGCCTCATCTCTTCATTCAATTCAATAGCCTTATTTCTAACATATTTTATATCCTCTTCAGAATCAGATATTACCCTTATTTTACTGGGTTTGCATAAATCTATAAATCTAGTAATAATGCTTGTGATTGCATCATTATTTAAAGCTAAAAGTTTTTCAAAGTCACTTACAGACAAAATTTTGTCATCTAAGTAAGTTTTCATTCGTATTATTGAATTCATTTTTATCGATTTTACTTCTTTATGGGTATTTTTATGAATATAGATAAAAAAGCGAAAAAAATTAAAAACATTATCATAAAATTACCACTGCTTCAAATAGTTTAAAAGTAGAATAATGAATAAAAATAGAAAGAAAAAAGATAATATAATTATTTACATTCCACTGGGTTTAGATGATTTTGCATTAATTATTCTGTCTACTCTTAAAATTAGGTTTGCTAATTCTGTTCCCGATTTTATGACGTGATTAATTAATGCTGCAGGTTCAACGATGCCTTTAGCATAGTTGTCAGCAATCGTATTGGTGATAGTATCGATACCAATCCATTTATCATTATCTGATTTATGTGCTGCTCGCAATTCGGTAATGTTTTCAATTTCATCTAATCCCGCATTTCTTATAAGTGTTTTAGGGATTTCCTCGAGAGCTACTGCAAATGCGTTAACTGATAATTGTTCTTTACCGCTAATCTGGTTCGCATATTCTCTTAATCTTTTTGCAAGTTCAAGATAAATAGCACCGCCCCCAGCAACAACTGCTTTTGTATCCATCGTTTTGGATATTACAGAAAGAACATCATGTAAGGTGATTTCAGCTGTGCTAAGAATTTTGTCTAAACCACCTTTTAACACAATTGTAACAGATTTTGGATTTTTACATCCTAGGAATTGTGTATATTCATCTTTATCTAATTTCTCGAATTTAACTGTTTGAGCAAATCCTAAATCATTTTGACTAAGAGTTTTTAGATCATCGACTCTATTAGCTCCAATTGCTTTGGATACCGATTTAATGTCTTCATCGCCTAAATTTTTAATTGCTGCAATACCTTCTCTTGCTAAATAAGCTCCAAATTTATCTGAAATGTCTTGACTATTTACAATCATATTCACACCTAAATTTTTAAAGATCTGAAGACTGTCTAAAAGCATTTTATCTTCTTGATCCAAAAATTTCTGAATATCTCCTGGACTTGTAATTCTAATTTGGGCGTCAAATTCTGTTTTGACCACATCTAATTTTTTCCTGATCACAGCAATTTTTGCATTTTTTATAATGCTGGGCATGGAACTATGGACTTTTTCTTTTTGAATGTAGACGCCATTGATTAATTCAGACTCTTTTAGCGATTTTCCAGGTGCTTTCACGATTTTGACATTTCCAACTTTAGAAAAAGTATTTCCATCTTTCTCTGATATATTCTTAATAGCTTTTAATGCCAAATTGGCAAAAAAATCTTTTATTCCTACTACATCCTTAGAATTCATGGCGGTTCTCGCTATGTTTTGCAGTATAGCATCATCGCCCTCAGAGATCTCTTCAGCAATATCCTTTATTATTGCCAATGCTTTATCATTTGCTAATCTATATCCATGTGTGATTGGTTTAGGATGTATACCTTGTTCTATTAGTTCTAAAGCGTTTGATAATAAGGCGGTCGAAAAAATCACAGCACTAGTGGTTCCATCACCAATTTCTTCGTCAATTGCTTTTGCGATATTTACCATCATATTTGCCGCTACGTTTTCAATATCAAGATTCTTAAGAATTTCAGCGCCATCATTTGTAATCGTTATGTCTCCTACTGAATCGACCAACATTTTATTCATACCTTTAGGTCCTAAGGTAGATCTAACAGTCTCTGTAATAGCTATAATTGCATTGATATTTTGATTTCGAGCTTCTTTTTCTTTTGTCTCTTCTGTCCCTTCTTTTAATATCAATATAGGTACTGACATATTTTATTCAACTAATATTGTTCAATTGATTATATAGAAAATTATTATTTTTTATAAAAAATAAATTTTGTGATTTAGAGATCATTATATTATAAATCAAATTTAGGAACTGAAAATTGTTCAACTTCAAATAAAAGTTATAAATGATTTTCAATATAATAAATATTGTTCTCTATTTGTATACTAAATTCTTAAGCTGATCAAAATATGAAAAAAGAAAAAACACTTGATGATATTGATAGAGGTATAATTCGAATTTTGCAGGAGGATGCAAAAACTTCTTATCGAGAAATAAATAACAAATTAGGCATCTCAATTGGTACAATTCATAATCGTTTGAATAAATTGGAAAAAAATAAAATTATTGAAGGGTATACTGTAAATCTTAATAATGAGAAATTAGGGTATAAACTAACTTTTTTAATCCGTATCCAAATTGATGGGAAGTATACGACAAAAATATTAGAAGAAATTAGTACCATTCCAGAAGTTTGTTCCGTTTTTCACACGACTGGAGAACAATCCGCTTGTTTAATCTGTAGATTTAAAGAATCAGAAGACGTTCATAAGTTTATTAGGAAAATCAATGAAAAAGATCATGTTACTAAAACCATTTCTAACATGGTGTTAAAAGAATATAAAAATTCTTCTTCGATAATTGGTTTATAAATTAAATAAAAAAAGGAGTAATACAATAAATATAAGAACTACTTTTCTTGTTTAAAATCTAAGGAAATGGAGTTGATACAATATCGTAATCCTGTTGGTTTTGGACCATCTTTAAATACATGTCCCAAATGGCTTTTGCAGTTCTTACATAATACTTCTGTACGTACCATGCCATGGCTTAAATCTTTTTTGCTCTCAACTTTCTCATTATCGACTGGAGCATAAAAACTAGGCCATCCACTTCCTGATTCAAATTTTGTTTCAGAATCAAACAACGGAGCACCACATGCGGCACATTTATAAATTCCCTTCTCATGGTTATTCCAATATTTACCTGTAAAAGCAGGTTCAGTTCCCTTCTCTCGAAGTACCCTATATTGTTCCTTTGTTAATTTTTCTTGCCATACACTATCATCATCAATATTTTTTGCACTCATAATATTAATATCACACAAAGTAAGAGTATTATAACTTCTGATTATAAAAGTTATATTTCTATAGTAAGAAGCAAAATTTCTATTATCAAAAAACCGAAACTATCTCTAAATTATAAGCGAATTTAGAAAGGAATAATTAATCTGCTAATAGTTTATTTTCTTAAATTATATTAACATTTTTTATGGTGCCTATATTTCTTATATTAATATAGTAATGTTACGATTTTTGTTAAATTCATAGAACATTACAAAAATGAAAATTTAATGTGATTCAATAATATGCCTGACTTTATTGTTACTCCATGGGAGGTTTCTGGAGAAATTGATTATGAACAACTTATTAAAGAGTTTGGCATCGAACCTATTGATGAAAAACTCTTATTTTATATTAAGGAGATTACAAAAGAGATTCATCCCTTTCTAACAAGGAAAATTTTTTTCGCTCACAGAGATTTTAAGTGGATTTTAGATGAATATAGAAAAGGAAATCCTTTTTATTTATATACTGGAAGGGGACCTTCTGGAAATGTTCATTTAGGTCATGTCATGCCGTGGATTTTTACTAAATGGCTTCAAGATAAATTTAATGTGGAATTATGGTTTCAGTTAACAGATGATGAGAAATTTCTATTCAATCAATCGCTTTCATATGAAGAGGCATATAATTACTCATATGATAATGCATTAGATATTATTGCATTAGGTTTTGATCCGAAGAAGACTTTTATCTTTTCAGATATTGATCTTGCTGGAACACTTTATCGGAGTGCTTTAAAGATCGCAAAAAAAATTACTTATTCTACGATTAAAGCAACCTTTGGTTTAGATAATAGTGCTAATGTAGGGCAGATATTTTATACTAGTATTCAAACAGTTCCTGCCATAATTAAAAGCTTAATAGAGGGGAAAAATATCCCCTGCTTAATTCCACATGCCGTAGATCAAGACCCTCACTTTAGACTATCCCGAGATGTTTTACCAAAACTTGGATATTTCAAACCCGCTTCCATTCAATGTATTTTCCTCCCGAGTCTTCAGCAAGGCGGCAAAATGTCCGCATCTATAGAGAATACCGCAATATTTACAACCGACAATCCAGAAGAAGTCAAGAAAAAGGTGAATAATGCATTTACAGGCGGGCAAGCTAATGCAAAACTACAAAGAGAACTGGGAGGCAATCCTTCAATATGCTCAGTCTTCAAATATCATTTCATGCTGTTTACATTAGATGATAATGAGCTTAAGACTATTGAATCAAGATGTATCGCAGGGGACCTTTTATGTGGAGAGTGTAAGAATAATCTTATACAGAAGATCAATAAATTTCTCAAAGTACACCAGGAAAAAAGAGAAAAAGCAAAAGATATCTTAGATCAGTACCTAATTAAAGAGAAGATTGATCTAAAAAAAATTATCTCGGACAAATTAAAAAAAGTTTAGGCGTTAGAAGGGGTTACATTTAAACTAAAGGTTCTAATAACGCTCTTAAATCAATAAGAAAATCAGAAAACTTCTCAAGAAACGCATCTTTGTAATTTTCTTGGATGATTACAGAAGTAAAAAATGACTGCCCACCAATTTCTATTTTATGTAGATAGGATAATAGCTCATTTCCAATGGTAGAAAAATTGCAGGCTGCTTCATATTCTTCTTCTTGCATCCTTTTTAAAAGAAAAAGATGTTCTTTAATAGATTCTAAAAATTCAATATAAATTTGAGGCTCGATTATACTGCTATAAAATTCACTGATAATAATTCCATTTTTATCAAATAAAATTAGAGATTTGCATTTGAATTCTTCTAAGTAATTTTCTAATAAGGTAGAAAGTTCAAAGAATTTTTCATCAAACACAGATAATCCATAAGAGATTAATTGAACTATAGAAATAATATCGTATATTGAAGTTTGCTGAAATAATATCTTAAACATATGGTATTTATTAATAATTCTTTCCCGTAATTGATTAACGGCTAATATAATTTTCTCAGCATCATGTATATCGGGGTCAAATTTATGAAAAGTAATAATTAAGGGGACTTCAAGCTTCTGTTTTAAAAAATTCTGAAGAATCATATCTAAATATTCAAGCGTTGTATCAAATCTCTCTGTATCTTGGATATCGATGACAAAAAGTAACAGATCTGTTCCTGAAAAATAGATATCTTGTTTTTTTTCATAAATTTCCCTGTATTTTTCCTGACCACCCATATCCCAAAAGACAACTCGGTTTCTCAAAAACTCGGTGGCATGATATTCCACGCGAATCGTTGGGGTGAGTGAAATAATGTCTTTACGAAAATCATACTTTTTATCTAAAGCGGTTAGGATTGAAGTCTTTCCAGCATTATCTAATCCTGCGATAATAATTTTTATGAGATCGTCCATATTTTTCACTGATTAAAAACATTTATTATGAAATTCTTATTGTAATTTACTCTCTTATTTAATCTTAAAAAAGTAATGAAATTTTTTATTAGAAAGAGAAATTCATTATTTATAACCTTATGTTGTTTAGTCTAATGATAGTTACATTGATTCAAATTTTAATTTGAACGCTATCAATCATCATTATCATTGAAGAAAGTAAAACTTTGTTATAATACTTGAAAAATACTTAAAAAATACAACAATGATATATCGTTTTTTTAATCAAATTTGAGCCTAATCTTTTTAAATACCTAATTATGATTGGGGATAAGTTTGTTCGAAAATGAAAACAGGTTTGTAGAGTACTTAAGATTTCAAATTAATCGGAAATTTAAGTCAGATCATTTAATTAAAAACATTCCAATGTTCAATGCAAAATTAGAAGATAGTAATTTTAAAATTCTCAAGATGATAGATAATTTTGAGGATGTGAGGCGAAGAGATATTTATACCCTTTTAGTTCACGAATTTAATAAGTTAATTGAGAAATAGTTATTCAATAACAATAATCTAAATCTAAATTCATCTTTCTTTTAAACTAATTTTTATTCTCATCAATTCTTCTTTATATATTACTTGAATAATATATCTATGGCTTATAGATAACATTCTCTTTTTTTAATAAAATACATGATAATTCAATTAAATTAAAAGAAAAAGAGAGTTGTGAAAAAATGGATCATGAAAATCATTTCTATGAAAATTTGAAATTTCAAATAATTCAGAAGAAAGAATTCAATGGTTTGGTAAGGAAAATACCGTTATTCAAGAATAAAACACAGGATAATTACTTTACTATATTAAAAATGACGGACATTCATCGTAGAGAGATATATAGCATACTTATGAAAGATTTTAGCCAATTTTTTGTATTGCAGCATTAATCTCCTATAAGTGTTAAGTATATTTGACGTCTACGAGATTTTTCATCATTTTCTAAGAAGATAATTTGTTGCCATGTCCCTAACAGTAATTTCTTATCCTTAAATGGAAATGTTTGAGATGTTTTTATGAGAAAACTTCTTAAATGGCCAGCACCATTGAGATCTCCCCAAGTTTTATGATGTTCATATTCACGGTTATATGGAATGATTTTTTCTAAAAAGTGTTGTATATCATGCTGTACCAATCCTGGTTCAAATTCAGTAGTTGATATTGCTCCAGTGGACCCCGCTACATGAACATTAACAATTCCACTTGTTAGTTTGCTGCGTTTAATAGCATTTTGGACTTGAGTGGTTATATTAATGACATCGCAATATGCTTTTGTTTGTAATTCAAAGCTATGAAATTCAACAGTCATAATTCATATATTTTAATAAAATTGTTTATAATAAAATTATTTAGTCATATTACTTTAAACTATATATATTTCAGCAATATAATAAATTGGAACGAAAAATGAATGAAAAATTAAAGGAATTTTTTAAAAAAATTCATGATCCAAAAAATAAAATTCCCGAATATGCCAGCATTATTGTCCGTCCTGGGAAAAAAATTCTCGATATTAAAATAAAAAAAGAAGGAAATAATATTTTAAGAGTTATAGCCCATGATGAGAAAGTGTCTGGTTGGTTTATTCATTCATTCCATATTCCTATTAAAAATTTAGGATTATCTCCAGATGTTAAAGATAAGGAAATATTGGATTATTTAACAAATCCTAATAAAATTCCACAGAAAGAAACAAAAGAATATGTGGAAGATATCTTGCGAAAGTATATTGACATTTTGCCTGAAAAGAAAAAGCATTACTTTAAAACTCAGCGATTTAAGAAAAAGAAAGAAATGCAGACTGGTATGAAATTGAAAGGTTTTTAATTATTTAGTATTAAAATTCTCCTCGGAGAGGCATGTCATTAAGATCAAATATTTCATTTTCAGTTGGTTTTCTTTCCCGATATGGGTTAATCGTGTTTTTAATATTTCTGCCAAATGTTAGATATCCCGTGTGTCCAATCATCCTTACTTGAGGTCTTGTAGCATTTTCTTTAACTTGCATTGTTCTTTTTATTAGTTCATAAGTGTTAATATCAAAAAAATCATTCTTTCTCAATTCAAACGTGGTTTTTTTAACTTGCTCTATAGTTGGTGAGAAAGATACAAGGATTCCACTTAGTTTTAAATAATTTTTAACTTTTGTAACAGCATCCCATGGTTCTGCTATATCCAGTACAATTGTATCAATTGCCTGAAGTTGTAAATCATCTTTTAAAATGTCTGCATATTGAATTGTAACATATTCGTCAAGTTGAGCTTTATTAATATTCATTTTAGCTCTTTTAAGACTAGATTCACGATTATCAAAAGAATAAACATGGCCGTTAGGTTTTACATAATTCCCTAATATACAAGTAAGCGCTCCCGAACCACATCCTGCCTCCAATATCCTACATCCTGGACTAATACCGCCATATAATAATATTAACCCTGCATCTTCAGGGTATATTATTTGAGTTTTTCTACTCATATGAAGGATATAATCCGAAGGTAATGGCTTAAGGGCATAAAATTTATATCCTTGAGTATCAAATGGTTTAGAAAAAATTACAGAACCAAAAGGAATATTTATAAGATCGTTAAATTCTATATAACCTCTATTTGTATGAAATGCTTCTCCTTTTTTAACAGTAATTAACCATTTTCTTCTGTTATCATATACAAGATATACCAAATCATTTTCATTAATTAGCTCAGAAGTCATTCTTACTACCATATATAGTAACTCTATATTGTCTAAATATCTTATAACTGTTAAATTTTTTACGAAAATTAATTGTTTTCAAACTTTTTTAAATATTTTAGACAAGAACTTCAGTTATGCGTATTTACAAAAAAGTAAAGAAAGAGAATTTTAGAGGTTTCTTTACAATTTTTTACAAAAAATATAAAATAAATGTAAAATTGAAATAAATAATCGTTGATGATATCGATTATTATATAATTACTCTTTGATGCCTTTTTATATGAGTAGCGAGAAATTAAATTCCCCTCAAAATTCTAGAATCTCGTTTCAAGAACTTCAGACTCAGATCGAGGAATTTAGGAAAAAAAGAGACGAATTGAATGGTAAAACTAAAGATTATATTAACCAATTGCAAGATATAGATACAGAAGTCAGTAAATATCTAAAATTAGCTAAAGACGATTATAAAAAGAAACGAGATTATTGGAATGAGAAAGTAAGAAAATTAAAAGATAAAAAAATTGAATATAAGAAAATGCTTGATAAAAGCATTGAAGAAAAGAAAGATTTACAAGGAACAAATAAAAACGGTAAAATAGAAAATAAATTTCTTTCAATCAAACAAATTGAACGAAAGATTGAAGGATTAGAACGAATTATTGAAACCGAAAATCTAAATATTTCTGAGGAAAATTCTATTATTGACAAAATTAAAGAATTAGCGCAAAATAAACAAGAATATTTAACAAAACAACAAAATTCTTACACATTTAAAATAGAGAGAAAAATCCAAATCATTAAAATAAATTTAAACAAAATCTATGAGCAGTTGAATAAATGGTCA
This sequence comes from uncultured archaeon, assembly GCA_964447495.1. Taxonomy (GTDB): domain Archaea; phylum Asgardarchaeota; class Lokiarchaeia; order Sigyniarchaeales; family SOKP01; genus SOKP01. The sequence continues at coordinate 43,192 of CAYUTF010000009.1, read as the reverse complement.
AATAAATCCCAAAATTACCATTCAAAGATGCAAGAATCTTACCAAATCATAAATGATTTAAAAGAAAAAAAAAAGAGAATTGAGGAAGAATTAATTGACAATAAAAAATCTGCTGATATATTTCATGATAAATTCTTGGGATTAATGAACCAAAAGAAGAAATTTTCAAAAGGTAAGAAGCAATACAAATCATCATCCAAAAAATCTAAAAAGTATCATAATGCAAACAATCAGAGAAATGAAGATCTCGAAAAATTAAAACAAGATAAATTAGCAACCGCTTTAGAAAAACAAAAGGCGGGAAAGAAGTTAAATTTATTTGAAGCTCGACTTATTTTAGAAAAATCTAAAAGATAAATTTGGGTATTAATTTAACTAATCTTATTTTTTACCAAAAAGATTTAAAAAAATTGCCATTTTATTTTAAATTTAATAATTCAAAATATTATAAAACTAAATGATTTAAAGTGAAAAAGAAAGTCGAAGAGATCAGAAAAATATTAATGGAACACCATGATTTATTCCAAAAATCAATACCACTTATCGCTTCTGAAAATATAACGAGTCCTGCCGTTGATGAAGCATGTTTGTGTGATTTTAGCCACCGTTATGCTGAAGGTTGGTCAGGGCAAAGGGTGTATGCTGGATGTAAATATATTGATCAAGTAGAAGATATTTGTATGGAACTTGCGAAAGAATATTTCAAATGTATACATGCGGATGTAAGACCTATTTCCGGAGTTGTGGCAAATTTAGCAATGTATAATGCGTTTACATCGGATAATAATGGAAAAATGTGTTGCATGTCTATTATTAGAGGCGGACATATATCACATGGACCAAGATTCGCAAAAAGTGGAAGAGAGATTTTTGGAACTGCAGGCACGACAAGAGGTTTGAATATTGAGTATCTTGCGTTTGATAATGATGAGATGAACCTTGATATAGATGCATCTGCCAAAATTATTAGAAGATTCGAGCCAGAATTAGTACTTTTTGGAGGGTCTGTTTTTCTATTTCCTCACCCTGTAAAAGAGCTTAGTGAAGTTGCCAAGGAAGTTGGAGCTTATGTTGGATATGATGCTGCTCACGTTGCAGGATTAATTGGATCTGGATACTTTCAAGATCCTTTAAGAGAAGGTGCAGATGCAATGACGATGAGTACCCACAAAACATTACCAGGTCCTCAACATGGCACATTAGTCTCGAATAGGGAAGACTTAATCGATACTTTAAGGTCGTGTGCGTTTCCAGCCCTTCTTTCAAACCATCATTTACATAATGTTGCAGGATTAGCAATAGCGTTAGCTGAAATGCTTGAGTTTGGCAAAGTATATCATAAAAATGTTATAGAAAATGCAAAAGCACTAGGTCAAGCTCTTAATGAAAGGGGGTTGACGGTATTAATGGAACATAAAGGGTTTACCGAATCACATCAAATTGTCGTCGATATTGCAGATCATGCAAAATCTATAGGTCTTGGAGGAGATATTGAAGCATTACTAGAATCAAGCAATATTATATTAAATAGGAATTTGCTTCCACGAGATCTCGCTGAAGGAAGACATTATGAGAATCCTGGAGGTTTGCGGATTGGAACTTCTGAAGTAACAAGGCTCGGTATGGGAAAAAGTGATATGCAAGATATAGCAGAATTCATGAAAAAGATTATTATCGATAAAAAGGACCCTAAAAAAATTAAACAAGAAGTAATTGATTTTCGAAAAGACTTTCAAGAGATCAAATACTGTTTTCAAGAAGGGAATAAAGCATATGAGTATTTTAAATTATTTTAATTCTTTTTATCCTATTTTTTAAGCTAGAACAGAAAAATTTATCTAAAATAGCATATTTCAAATAATATTCAAATTATAGAAAAAAAATTTCGAGTTTTTTGAAATTATGAGCCCATTGAAGCTTGAAGTACTAGAAAAATCAGAGTATAATCTAATCTTTATTATTGAGGATGTATCTATTGAAATGGTAAATGCTTTGAGGAGAATCATTTTAACGGAAATACCCGTTATGGCAATTGATGAAGTAATAGTTCTTAAAAATGATAGCCCTCTTTATGATGAGATTATATCGCATAGATTAGGATTAATCCCTCTTAAAACCGATTTGTCAGTATATAAATTACCCCAAGATTGCGATTGTGGGGGTTATGGGTGTCCAATGTGTCAAGTATCATTAACATGTGAAATTACTAATACAACAAACAATCCATTAGAAATTTATTCTGGAGATTTAAATTCTAATGATCCAAAGATAATCCCTGTTCATCCAAAAATACCTATTGTTAAAATAGATAAAAAGGATAAAGTCATAATTGAAGCCTATGCAATTCTAGGTAAGGCTAAAGATCATGCTAAATGGCAAGCTGTTTCAAATGTAGCATTTAGATATCTTCCCATTATAGAATTTAATGAAAAAGAAATAACAGATCCAGAGGAAATTAATCTTATTGTAAAAACATGTCCAGAAGATTTATATTCATCTAAAAATGAGAAAACTTTAGAACTAAAGGAAGACTATTGGAAAAGCTGTACTCTATGTAATTCATGTGAACATAATTCAAACGGAAAAATTAAACTCTCCCATAAAAAAGATGCATATATCTTTTCTATTGAAAGTGATGGAGTTTTACCATTTGATATACTTATTAAAGAAACCTTTAAGATTTTTAATGGGAAAATCGAAGAATTTATGACTAAACTTGAGGAACTCGAAATAGAATCATAATTAGATCAAAAATTTATTAAAATATCAAAAATTTTAGAATTCATATTAGTAAACGATAAGAGTTATAGTATCTAAAATGAGCCATCGAATTACAGGACCAAGTAATTATTATACTAGAAAACTGATTCGAGATTTATGGAAAACAAAGAGAAGAATTTGGAAACAAATCTCAAAAAAACTATCAGGGGCCAGAAGTGGGAGAATAGAAGCTAATTTGTACAGAATAAATAAAAAAACTAAAGAAAATGATGTTATAGTAATTCCTGGTAAAGTATTAGCAAATGGAGATTTAGATCATAAAATTACTATAGCTTGTTTAGAGTTTTCAAAATCAGCACAACAAAAGATAGAGGATTCGGGCAGTAAAGTAATATCTATTGATGAGCTGCTTCAACAAAATCCAGAAGGAAAAAATATCAAAATCTTTTATTAATTTGATAAAAATAGATACAAGGTGCAAAAATTTTGTTAGAATACCAATTGATAGACGCCACGAATAAGATTTTAGGTCGCTTTTGTAGTCAAATTGCGAAATTGACCTTATTAGGATATAATATTGTCGTAATAAATGCTAAAGATGCAATAATTAGTGGTACAAAAGGTAATATTCATGAAACGTATTTAGCGAAATTGAACATAAGTACTGCTACAAATCCACGAAAAGGTCCATTTTGGCCGCGAAGACCCGATACTTTTATGAGAAACGTAATAAAGAAAATGTTACCTCGAAAGAAATATCGTGGAAAAGACGCTTATAAGCGGATTCATGTATATATTGGTGGAATACCGGAGAGATTTCAAAAACGATATCAAAAATTAAATCCGCTGGAAATTTATAATGCTGATAAGAATAGACTTTCTTATTATAATAAATTTATTACTTTAGAAAATTTATGCGCTCGATTAGGTTGGAATAAAAGTGAAATTGAGGCTTAATTAAAAAATGTCTGAAAAAACTAAATATGTTCAATCGTCAGGAAAGCGAAAATCGGCTATTGCTCGAGCTGTACTTTCATATCCCGCAAAAGGGCAGATAAAAATTAACAATGTTCCTTTAGATTTTTATGAGCCAGAAATCGCTAGATATAGAATACAGGAAGTAATTGAGTTAATTAACCATCCGAAAGTTGAGAAATGCGATATTGAAGTGGTTGTAAAAGGAGGAGGCAAAATGAGTCAAACAGGAGCTGTTCGGATAGCTATAGCAAAATCGATTAATAAGTTTGTTGGGACGAAAACAATTGAGAAAACTTTTAGAGAATATGATGAAGCCTTGCTTTCTGGTGATTCTCGAAGAATTGAACCCAAACATTTTGGGGGAAAGAAAGCAAGAGCAAGGAGACAAAAATCGTTTAGGTAATCATAAAAATATTTTAAACCTTATCGTATTCAATATTTGCACCTAATTGTTTTAAATGAGATAAGAAATCTGGATATGAATCATTAATTATTTCAATATTGTTTATTTGAGAATCAGAATTTGCACATAAAGCAGCTATTGTAAATGACATAGCAATTCTGTGATCATTCTCATGATTTATTTTGGACCCCTTAAGAGTTTCACTATGATATATTATCAATGTATCGTGTTCTTCTTTTACTTTCACACCTAATTTCTGTAATTCTCGGCTTACTATAGCTATTCTATCACTCTCTTTATATCTTAGATGAGAAGCATTGTACAATAGCGTTTTCCCTTTTGCACAAGCTCCAATAATAGATAAGATCGGAAATAAATCCGGAATATCTTTACAATCGATCTCAGTACCGTGTAAAGGATATTTCTTAATATTTCCTTTAATAGTAAGTTCATTTTTGTCTTCATTTATATAAATCTGAGCGCCCATCTTTCTTAAAATTGTAATTATTTGTCTATCTCCTTGAGGTTTCTGGAAATTAAGATTCCGAATTGTAATATTTGAATCTTCTGGCGATAAAACTGAAGCTGCTATAAAAAAGGCTATAGAAGAAAAATCACCCGGGATTTCATAAACTTGAGGTCTATAATTTTGATCACAACTAATAAGATAATTTAACGTACCATTTTGGTTTATTGTTTCTTGAATTTCAATCCCAAATGAATTTAGAATCTCTTTAGTAATTTGAATATACGGATATGATACTAATGGAGATGTGGTGTTAATGGTTATAAAACAAGTATTTTCACAGTGTAAAATGGGACAGACCATTAATAATGCAGAGAGAAATTGTGAGCTGATATTTCCTGGAATTTGAAGTGTTTTACATCTTTTATTGACTCGTTTAACTGAAATGTTATATCCTTCTAGATGATATACTGCGCCTAAATCTTTTAGTGCTTCCAAAAGTGGCAGAATCGGGCGCTTTTTTTTTAGAAACACCCCTGTAAGCGAAAGCCCATCATCAATTAATAGAGATAATACGCTCAAAAATCGAATAGTAGTACCAGAATTTTTACAATCTAATACTTCTTTTTGGGATTGAAAAGAGTTTTCATCTCTTACAACAACATATACATCATCAGATTCTTTTACCATTTTAACTCCCAACTTTTGGAGTAGTTCTATAGTTACTGCTACATCACCAGAGGTAAGCGGTTTTTTAATTATTGAAATTCCTTTCCCTAAAGCAGCAGCTAGAAATGCTCTATGAGAATAACTTTTTGAACTCGGAGCATCTATGGTACCATTCAAACTTAAGGTAGGAGAAATTTTTAAATTCATTTTACTTTGTCTAATTGATTATTAGGTACTAAGTTAATTTAAAATAAAAGAATTCTAAGAATATAATCTTATTTCACAAATATTATTTATATTTTATTTAAGAGAATGGAATAATTTAAAGTCAAATGTTGATTTATTCTTAAATAAACTAGCCTTGTTTCGATACTTAATAAGACGATTAAAAGGTACATTTTATGGGAGATAATACTTTTGGATTGATCTTCAAAATTACATCATTTGGAGAAAGTCATGGTAATTTAATAGGGGTTGTGGTGGACGGGATACCGGCAGGATTGAGAATAGATAAAAACTATATACAGAATGAGTTAAATATGAGAAAACCTGGAATATCTCTATTTTCTTCTTCACGTAAGGAACTTGATGAGGTAGAAATCTTGTCGGGAGTGTTTAATAATTTTACAACCGGCGCCCCAGTGTGTTTAATTATTAAAAATAGGGATATAGATAGTGTCGGATACGAGGATATAAAAAATAAATTAAGACCTTCTCATATTGATTATTCAATCTTAAAAAAGTATGGCGGTTTTGCTGATTATAGAGGGTCTGGTAGGTTTTCAGGAAGAATGACAGCGAGTTTTGTTATGGCGGGGGCAATAGCTAAACAGCTTCTTAAAAGAAACGACATTACCGTTTTTGCTTATACCAAAAGTATTGGAAATATTATTGATAAGAAAACATATTCTAGTGATGCTCATGAAAAAATGTTAACTCAACGAGAGAGCAGTTCTGTTAGATCACTAGATTCTGGTTTATCAAAAAAAATGGAAGATCAGATTCAAAAAGTTAAGGACGCTCAAGATTCTATCGGGGGAACGATTAAATGTATTGTGTCTAATTTTCCCCCCGGAATTGGTGGTCCTATTTTTAATAGTATTGAATCTAATATTAGTAAAGCTATTTTTTCAATCCCTTCAATTAAAGGGATTGAGTTTGGAAAGGGCTTTAAAGCTGCACAGATGAAAGGATCTGAACATAATGATCCTTGGATATTAGTGGATAATAAAATTAAAACCTCAAAAAACGATGCAGGAGGGATAATAGGAGGAATATCAACTGGAATGCCAATTGAATTTACTGTAGCGGTTAAACCAACTTCTTCTATTGGAATTGCACAAAAAACAGTAAATGTAGAAATTATGAAAGAAGATACCATTAAAATTGAAGGGAGACATGATCCATGTATCGTTCCAAGAGCAGTTATTGTTGTGGAGTCTATTACTGCAATAGTATTAGTCGATTACTTACTTAAAGAAGGAATAATTCCTTCTATACTAAAGGATAAAGGTGAATTAAGCGAGTGAATAAAACCTTAAATGCTATATTAATTGGTGCAGGAGATAGAGGAATGACTGTTTACGGAGAATATGCATTAAATTATCCTGAGAGGTTAAACTTTATCGCTGTAGCAGAACCAATAGACTATCGAAGGAAAAAATTTGCCAATTTACACCACATTCCTGAAGATAAATGCTTTAAAAATTGGGAAGAGATACTGCAACAAGAAAAGTTAGCAGATATTGCTTTTATTTGCACCCAAGATCAATTGCATATTGAACCTGCTATTAATGCTCTTAAAAGGGGATATGATGTACTGTTAGAGAAACCTATGGCGCATACTCTGGAAGGGTGCATTAAAATCACAAATATAGCAAAAAATTCTGAGAATATCTTGGGGATTAGCCATGTTTTGCGATATACAAATTTCTTTTCTACCATTTTTAAGGTCATTAATGAGGGAACGCTTGGAGATGTCATTAATATCACACATCGAGAAAATGTTTCTTGGTATCATATGGCACACTCATTTGTACGGGGAAATTGGAATAATGTTTCAAACTCATCTCCCATGATTTTAGCTAAATGTTGTCATGATTTAGATCTATTGTATTATATGGTTGGATCAAAACCAAAAAGTGTCAGCTCATTTGGCACTTTAACGCATTTCAGGAGAGAAAATGCTCCAAAAGATGCACCAGATTATTGTGTTGAGGGATGTCCCATTGAAGGGCATTGCATCTATTACGCTCCTAGAATCTACATAGATATAATTCCCATAATTCAAATTATGATGAATAGCAACAAGAAGGGAATTAAATTTTTAGCAAAACTGAGAAAACATCATGTTAAATCGCTTACACTTCTTTCGAAAATGGTTCCAATATTTAAACGGTTGAGATATTGGAAAGAATGGCCCGTTGAACCTCTATATTCAGGACGACCCGAGGAAAGTACTGAAGATTATAGTGATAATACTAAAAAGCGCATTCTTAGCACAAGTCGTTATGGGAGATGTGTATATAAATGTGATAATGATGTAGTGGATCATCAGTTAGTTGCGATTGAGTTTGAAAATGGAACTACGGCCAATTTAACGATGCACGGTTTCAGTGAACGGGAAGGAAGAACCATAAGAATCGATGGTACAAAAGCAACATTAAAGGGTGAATTTTATACTCATGATGGTTATGAAAACATTACTCTATATGATCATCTATCGGGGAAAAAAAAAATCATTCACGGTCATAAACTACAAGTTAGTAGATCTGGTCATGGAGGTGGTGATTTCCTTCTTATTGATGCCTTCTTAAAAGCAGTAATAGAACGGCGCAAAGATTATTCATTGACAAGTGCCTTTGAAATCCTTGAAAGTCATTTAATGGCGTTTGCCGCTGAAGAATCTCGTTTAAATAAAAAAATTGTTGATATGAAATCTTTCCGTGAAAAAGTTAGTTAATTATGATTTTAGAAATTATAATTAACATTATTATTAAGAAGTTCTATTATTATTATATAAGTTAAAAAATTGTGAATGTAAAACACAATGAGTGAAAAGATAGACACATCAGCACAGTTTCTTGAATTTTATAAAAAAAAAGGAGATTATCTAGTAGAACTTTCGGAAAATCATTTTAAGAATAAAGAATATAAAAAAACTCTTGAATTACTTAATCAAGCTTATGCAATGTATCAGAAAGGTAATTGTACTGAAGATATGATCAAAACAAAGCAGAAATTCCAAGAAATTAAGGATACTTATTTTAAAAAATAATACTTAGCCCTTTTACTGTTTCCTTTTAATTTTCTTTAGAATATCAACTATATGTGGGCCATTCCAGTAGATATTTCTGCAATTCGGATTAGTACATTGATAAAACTCATCGTAATTATTGTAGGTTTCATTAAGAACCTTATCTTTTATATCTGATTTTTTCAGAACTATTTCTAAATCACTATTACATAATGAACATCGTGCAACGTTTATTTTAAAATTATATTCTAAATTCAATTTCTGTTTAAGTTGATTTAGATAATTATAAACCCCTTCTCCTTTTAAATATACAGATTTAGCTCGGAGCTTGTTATGAAAAGGCAAATCTTTAGTGATTATGATTCGGTTTTCCTTTTCTGCGTATTCAGCCAGTTTATCATCTGATACTGGGCTCATATCAAAATAAGTTTCTAGATCATCTGCATACACAGTGTCATACCCGAAAATCCGTAAAAACCGTACAAGTTTTCCTAACATTGCATCTACTAGAAATTTCATGACTATAATAAATATATTTAAATTATGATATAAATAATATAATTAAATTCTTTAAGTTCAGAATTTTGTGGGTAATGCTGATGGAAATAAGTGAATTAATGAAAAAAGCATCGATCTTTCATGGGCATTTATGTCCTGGTGTGGCTATAGGAACTTTAGCAGCAAAATACGCTTTAGACCATGGATTTCATTTTTCTCCGAACGAGGAGATTGTCGCTATTGTTGAAAATAACAATTGCAGTGTTGATGCAATACAAGTACTTCTTGGTTGTACATTTGGAAAGGGAAATCTTATTTTTAATGATTATGGTAAAAATAATTACACTTTTTATAATCGAAAAACACAAAAAGCTGTGAGATTAGCATATAAGTCTTTTTTTCAAGAGAAAAAGAATCTAAGTAAAGAAGAAAGAATTCAAAAACTATTAAACAGCAAGCCCGAAGATATTTTTGATATTAAGGAGATTGAATTTAATCCACCTAGTTTTGCTCAAATTGAGGATTCAATTCCTTGTGAGATCTGCAAAGAAGCTACTATGAGTTCGAGATTAATGGATTACCAAGGAAGTAAAATGTGTATTGATTGTTATAAGAAAATGAAACGGTAAATTTACCCTCACATAAAAATAAAAGATTTACAGAAAGAATATGAGAGAAAATATTTTACCAGGGGCAGGTCCTTTTTATTTTGAGGGAAATAAAATTGGTATTATGATGCTACACGGTTTTGGAGGTGGAACCTGTGCTGACCTTAAATATATAGCAAAAGATATTTTTAACCAAAAAGGATACTCTATTTACATTCCTCTCTTACCCGGGTTTGGTACCCATCCAGAACAATTGCATAAAGTTAAAGTGAAGGATTGGTTAGAGAGTTTAGAAAAAGAGTTTAAATTTATTCAGGATAAATGTGATGTAATAATAGTTGGCGGTCATTCCATAGGAGGAGTATTACCTTTCATAATTGCTAAATCTCATGAAATTAATGGCATTTTTGCGATTAGTGCACCAATAGGGATTAGAGGAATCGGACCTTTAATCGCTCCCCTATTAAATATTTTTGTTAAATATCATGCTATTGAATCTGATCAATTCAAGCGCGATACAAATGGAAAATGGGTTGGTTACGATAAAATTCCAATTAATATTGTGGGTAAAGTAAAAGAATTAATTAAACAAATGAGGGAGATTTTACCAGAGATACAAAGTCCTGTACTATTACTTCAAGGTCGAAAGGATAGACAAATTAAAAAAAAAAGTATAGATTATATTTATTATCGGGTAAAATCACTCAATAAAAAGAAAATTTGGTTAGAAAATAATGATCATCCGATATTAGACTCTCCAGATCATAACATAATTGTTTCTGAAATTATTAAGTTTATAGAAGGAATAATTAAAAAAGATTAAAAATTAATCATTAATTTAAATTAAAGTAAACTTATTGATGTTATTGAAATTTCTAATTTAAAAAGCAATGATAATAAGAGAATTCACATATAAAGATATAAATGAAATGACAGCTTTGATGAAGAGTCTCTGTAAGATTAATAACCAAGAATTTGATGAAGTATTATGGAAAAAAGATCTAGAAAAACATTTGGAAAAAAATTCTAATTCTGAGGTATTAATTGCTTTAGATCGCGATAATACAACAATACTTGGTATAGCATATTTTACTGTCCAAAATTCCATTAAGGGTTTCCGTTTAGGGTACATTTCAAATCTAATCGTAAAAGAAACAAAAAGAAGAATTGGAATAGGGGAAGAAATCATAAAGAATATAATAGATTATTCTAAGAGCAATCATATTCACTCAATAAGGTTAGCTATTAGACCAGATGTTGATGATATTGCTAAAAAATTATTTATCAAACTGGGGTTTGAAAATGTGCTTCATATTTATGAATTGCAGATTTAAATTTAGAAAAGTAAAGTATATTTCTTTTAATTAATAAGTATAAAATGTGAGCAAGTATTAGATTTTTAAATTATTATTAAATTAAAAATTGAGTATGCTATGATTAAAGATATTGAAAAGGGTTATACATTATTGGTTAAAGGTCCTTCTAGAGTAAACATATTAGAAGGTAAAATTGATGTTTTCGGTAAAATCTTTAGCGCACAAAATAAGGAAAGTGATAAGAGTCTTATCGTCCCTAGCGCTCATAATTACCCTCTCTATGCTTTAGAATCGTCAAGGATTGAAGTTTATACGTCAGATAGTAATAATATCAATCTGATTGAGGAAAATACAATTACTGATGAATGGGTTACAATTAAAGATACATTAATAAATCAAATGCGAAAGAATGACGATGGAACACCTTTAAAAGTAATGGTCCTTGGAATAAGCAGTGGTAAAACTACCCTTATTAAATATTTGGCTAATAATTTCTTAAATGACGGTATAAAGGGAGGATATCTTGATTCTGATTTGGGTCAACAGATTATGTATCTTCCCACTACTATTAATATTGGCGAGATAAAGGATTATATAGTTTCGAGCGCAGATATAGGAAAAGAAGATACTGTTTTCATAGGAAGTACATTTCCAAAATCTAATTATAAGTTTATTATAGCACAAGCATGCAAAGATCTTATTGAAAGTTATTTTAAAAATCATCCAAATTCAAGATATATACTCATAGATACTGATGGTTGGATAAAAACTGAAGCAGGGATAATATATAAGAGTTTTTTTATTGATATAGTTGACCCAGATATTTTAATTATATTTCATGATGATGAAATTGAAGAATTGAAGACCATTGAAAAATCTGCTTCAAAGTCAAAACACCGTAAGATTTTTTTAATAAAAGAAAAAAATAAATATTTCTACGACAAAGATAAAGATGAAAGAAGATTTTTGCGACAAAGTCAATTTGCTAAAGTATTAGAAAATTTTAGGAAAATATCCATTCCTCTAAATAACATTAAGTTTATTAAAAACGATTATGACAAAGATTCTAAAAGAACTATTGAGCAAGAGATAAACATCAATGATTTAATCAACTTACCTTATCATTATGTTATTATATCATTGTTGACTGAAGATTCAAAAATGATTAATTTAGGGCTTCTCTTTGTTATTAATGTAGAAAAAAATTATATATTATTATACTCTGATTTTGGATATAAAGAGCAGAAGAAGATTAAAAAGATATTACTAGGAAGTTTAAGATTAAGTACGAAAGGAAATCATCAAGGGTATCTTTATTTATAACTTCTTTATCTTAAAATTTTTTACTATATCATAATAAAAATATTATTGGATAAGCATAATAGCCTTAAGTTTATTATGAGATAAATTATCATTTAGACAATCAATATGAAAGTAATAGGTCTCTTTCCCAAGAAATTTCTTATTAATAATATTTCCTAGAGATATTTGATATGTTTTATCTATCTTCTCGATTTCGATCTCGTTCTTACATATTTGGCAGAAAACCATGATAATGTAAATAGAGTAATTTAAAACTTTTTCAGCAAGAAACTATTTAAAGTTCGATAAAATATCAAAATGAAGGTTTATCTGTCTAAAAATTCTAAAGATGATCCAACAAGAGCAAGCTCATTTTTCTTATGAGTGTGCCCACCTTTTTTCAAAATGATTGTATTATTCTCATGTAAGTTTAATATCGTACTATTTTCTTCAAAATTTCTAAAATTAATTATCCGATCATTTCTGCTATGGATAATCATTACTCTGAAAGCTAACTTTTTCCATTGCTCTTCATTAATTTTTTTTTTTAGATCTTCAACAATTAGATATGGTGATAGTTTTCGATTCTCATCTTCGTTGGGGAATAATTTTACCCCTTTTAAAAAGTAATTAAACATAACTAACGGATTATACCGTGGCAAATTTTTCCGATAAAATGACATAGCAGATATTGCGATAATTTTCTCAATAGCAGTATTTTGAAAGCCTCCAGATAATACTGTAATTGCACCAATACTAAAGCCAATACTAAAAATTCTCTTATTTCTGAAATCTTTATTTGATTTTATCCATTCAATTACTTTTTTAAAATCATCAATTCGCTTCAAAAACTGACCCCTCCTTCCTAATTTTTTTGAAGCGCCTGTTCCTCTAGCATCATAAGTAAGTACTATATATCCATTATAAGCTAAAGGATAATAATAGTTCTGAAGTGTCTCTTTAGAATCTGAAAATCCGTGACAGATGACTACAATTGAATTTTTTAATTGGATTTTCTCTTTTTCTTGAGAATAAATTAAAAGAGCGCTCAAACTTTTATATTTTTTTTTGTGCTCACTCGTAACTTCTATCTGAATTCTTGTGATAGTTAGGTCTTTTGGATAAAATTCAGTCCATCTATCAAACCAGAAATCTCTAAAATTCCAATATATTTCAAATGGAGTGAAAATAATTAAGAATGTAGTAGTTGATAATATAAAACATATCCATAAAGGATTACCAAAAATATTTTGATTAATATTCCATATAAGCATACTCACTATTATGTCTACGTAAATTAGTATTGCTCTTTTTAAGTTCTTAGAAATCATCATCAAATAAACATTAAAAAAATAAATTTAGAAAATAATAAAAATAAATAATCTAATTAACAATATTATTCCTTTTATTTTTTCGCTTTATCTGGTGGGCATCCAAAATCATCACGCACTTTGCAAGTGGCTTTACTAGAACTTCCGGGGCAGGGAGCACATTTCAATTTTCTCATTAATTGTTCAACTTCACTTATTTCATATCCAAATTGTTCATCTTCATCTTCATCTGCTAGCATCTCGTCATCAATTTGATTAAGATCATAGTCAAGGTCATCATCGAGATTATCATTCTCGTCATACAAATCTAATATTTCTTCTCCTTCTTCATCAACTTTGCCATCTGGAATCTCATCTTCATCAGGAGGTTTTGTTTGAGTTTTTTTCTTTGCCATAAATTTCATCACACTATTTATTTTTTTTAAGAATTTAATATAAGATCAAATTACTACAATGAAATTTAGAATTTATTATTTTTTTTAATTTGTAAATTATCGTGTTAAGGGGCAAAAGGGCAATTTTCGTTAAAATCTTTTGATATTATATTACATCAGAATATTTGTATTTAGACAAATCATTTATTTAATTAGTTTTAAAGACTTGTTTAATTCAAGATAAGATTTATTGATTTCCCTTAAATTTTTAGTTATTTCTTCGTTTGTATAAGTGTTATCCTCGAGATTAGTATAAAAGTTATCAAAAAATTTAAATTTTATACTCGGAATACAATCTTCTGATTTCATTATTTTATTGAACAAGTGATTGGATTCTTTTGGAAGAAATAATTGATATACTAAGCTATTACTTAAATTCTCATAAAAAATCAATTGCTTCTCTACATTTTCATTTTTGAAATACTTTAACAATTCAGAATTTCCCATTGTTTGGATTTCATATTTAAATTGATTTAAAAACTGTAAAATCATTCCTAATCGAGCCAAGGGTTTATTCAAATTATTAATCATTGGTAATCTTTTAATGAATATACCATTAAATCGCATATATCCTCCTGACATGTGAAGTGTGCTAAAAAGAGTACTAAAAACAAGATTCATCAATTTTGAATTAAAAATTGCAAGTAAAGAAAAGAGGTTTTCTGTTGATAAGGAAGGAATTCGTACGAAATAGAGGCCTGTAATATTCACAAAATTCCCTGGGTCATATAGCCAAGTCAATTCTTGAGCAATTTCTCTATAAATTAGCTTCTCTCCTTGTAATTTTTTCCAAATATCACTAAATTCTCTCTTATAATTGAAATATGAAATAGAAATATTTTTTTTAGCTAATTTTATTCTTTTTTCGAATTTTAAGTAATACTTTGCGACATTTCCAGTCCCAATTAATAATAGATCTTTATCGGACTTCTTTTCTTTAGAAACGTTTTCAAAACTATTTACCCAATGAATAAAGCCAAAGGGTCTGTATATGATTTCTAAATCATTAAATACTTCGGAAAATTGCTTAAGCTTTTTATATAATTCGTTTACAACGGTTATATTATGGGAAAGTGGAATTACCTTCCCAGGAAGATTTTGTATATCAATTTGATTGATATATTTATATGAAAGATTACTCATTTTTTGTTTTACTATTTCATTAATACTTTTAAGATTGGTAATTTTTATCTTATTAGAATAATTGGGGATTTGCTTCTTTAGAGTTAATATAACAGGATATACCGAAGTTCTATGAAAAATGGGAATAGATGATAAGTTAATAATTTCTTTTATTTCAACATTTCTTAATAAAATGTCGCGAATTCTTAAACCATATTCAGCTGAGAGAAATTTATTTGTGGTTAAAAATGAAATACATCCATTAGAGTTTAAGATCTTTAATGATTTCTCTATAAATAGGATTGATATATCAAATAAGCGATATGCTGATCTATATTTACTTTTCAATTCTTTTTTGTAATTTTTATCGAAGATTTTCTTATTTTCTACGTATGGAGGATTTCCAAGAATAATATCAAAATCTCTTGAATTAAATTCAAGTAAATAATCTATAGTATGGATATTCAATTTAATGTTAAACGATTGAATTAGGATATTTATATTTTTTAGATTATATTTATGTAAATCTATATGATTAGAATTAATATTCCCTTTTGAAGAGTATAACCAGTTTATAAGCTTTAGTTTTGAAATCTCTGAAGCATTATTTTCTATTTCTATTCCGTATATATTATTTTCTATGATAAATTGTTTAATCTCATGCTCATCATTCACTAGCTCTAATCTTTTATAGAATTCGTAAAGAATTTTACATGTAGCTACTAAAAATATTCCAGACCCACAAGCAGGATCTAAAATCTTAATATTTTTCAATGATTCTATTAGAACCATTCTTAATTTCTTAGGAAATAAGTTTAATTTAGAATGTAATTGAATAAAAGTTAAATTATTCTGGATGAGTTGCTTGTCTTTTAAAAATTCACTTATATAGAGACTAATAACATTTTCCACAATAAAATCTGCTATGTTTTGAGGTGTATAAATAATACCTAAATTTTGAGTAGTATTTTTGCGTTCGATTATTTCTTTTTCAAATTTGTCAATAATTTCATTTAAAAAGGAGTTGAGCACACTATTAGGATTTTTAGTCATATAATTCAAAATTACTTATTTTTCTGAGATTTTATTTATATCTAAAATTTGTATTTTTAGTTTTAAATATTAGAGACAATATTTTTAAAAAATCTTAATTAAAATTACAAAGAAAGAATAATATTTTAAATTTGATAAATTCTCTTGATTGACAGCGATATTTTAGAAGAACTACTTATTAATCCTAATAGAATACCAAAATTAAAAATTACGGATATTTCAGATATTTTATGCAAAGCAAGCGATATAATTGGTAACGAAAATACATGCTTGGAATTAGAGGTCACTGAAAATGATCATGAGGTTTACGTCATAGGCGATATTCATGGAAATTTTGATTCTTTGAGAAAAATATTGGAAATTATTGAAAACACTAATCCGAAATTTGTAATTTTCTTAGGAGATATTGTTGATCGAGGGGAAAAGCAGTTAGAATGTTTTATATCCCTCTTAATCCTAAAGATTTTAAATCCAAAAAAATATTATCTTCTAAGAGGAAATCATGAAACTTTAGAAATGAACGAATATTATGGTTTTTTCAAAGAATTTACGTCTAAGTTTAAAGATAAAGAGCGTTTTAACGAGGTATTAGCATTATATGAAGTTTTACCTTATTGTGCTATTGTTAACAACCGTATCTTATGTTTACATGGTGGAATTCCAGAAGATTTTGAGCTGATTAGAAAATTAAAAGGGTGTGCATCTAGAGAAAGACATATGGTTCTAAAACATTTAAATAGTGGGTTATATCATATCTTATGGAATGACCCGAAAGAGTGTTTATCTGGCTTTGAGAAAAGTTATAGAGGACAGGGAATCCAATTTTTTGGAGAAGATGTATTTACCGAATTTATGAATGCCAATAATCTTAGTTATTTAATTAGATCTCATGAAATGTTCCCAAGTGGTTATAAGTGGTTTTTTGATAAGCACTTATTATCTATATTTTCTTCAGAAAATTATAGAGGTAAATATAGCAAAAATCCCGCATCTTATGCTATAATTAGAAATAATGAAGTTATAGCCAAACTCGTGGAATAATCAGAGTATCAATTCAGGGAATTTACGCACAATTTTTGGGTATTTTTTAATCTCCTCTTTCCATCTATCATTTTTATCCAATTCGAGATGCAAACCATTTACTTTTATAAATTCAGTAGTAGGGATATAAATATAGGCAGATTGGCTTATTTCCTTTTTTAATAATATTTGTGTTTTAACCCGTTTAAAAATACACGATAGCACTCCCTCATAATTATCTAATTTTTTCAATTGATCAGGACGAACCTCAAATTTTAATGCCCAAAAAGAATCTCTCGATGGTAAAACAACAGGGTACCAAAATTCAGTAGGATAAATTCGGGTATAATTTCTAACTAAGCAAACTTCTGTATGAGATGCTTTTTTCCAATATCCCTTAGTAATGAACGTTCCATAACCAATAACAGAAATAAGCTTGAGGGAAGTCTTTATAACTTTTCAACTTTATTATTAATTCTACATGATTTGAGAAGCATCAGGTTTGATAAATAGTAAATTATTCCCACGGATAAATATTTCATTATATTTGGCTACAGGACTCCCATCCATGATTTCTGTACAATCTTCTATGATCATGTTCATGTAAGCGTCAATTTCTTTTAATAATCCTCTATATTCTGTTCCATCCTTTAACCTTAAGATAATGATTGATCCCATAGCATTCTGTAAAATGTGCAATGGGTTTTTTGATTTCTGTTGATTGCTATTTCTACTTGACATATTAAAACCTTAATTAAAAAAATAATTATTATTATTATTAAAAAGATAATTTAAAGAAAAACTTTTTTGAATTAAAACCTTATTATCGGTTAAATTTCGCTTATTAAGTTTTTAATTTAGTTGGAGTAATTTTAGTGAAAACCAATACTATTCATATAGATAAAAAAAGACAAATTATCGAAAAATATAATTCTTCATTTCAATATTATGATAAGCGATACCATGAGATTCAATCAAATAAATTTAGAACTTTTTTAAAAGAATATATCTTTAGAGAAAAAATAATTCTGGATGCAGGTTGCGGAACTGGTTTGCTTGCTGATTTTGCCTTAAAATGTGTGAGAACGATTACTCGATTGAAATGGAATTATGTAGGAGCAGATATATCAAGGAATATGTTAAAAATGTTCAAGTTAAAATTGAGTTATTCGAGAATATCTCAACATATTCATTTAATAGTTGCTGATCTGGAATATCTTCCATTTCGAAAGAATATATTCGATGAGATTTTTTCGATTACTGCTTTCCAAAATCTTTACGATTTTGAGGAGGGATTAGATAATTTAATTAGAGTAGGAAAAAACAATATTGAAATTGTACTCTCAATCTTAAAAAAAAAAGTGACTATCGCGAAATTTAATAAATTAGTACAATATAAGATAGAAAATTATGAAATCTATGATGTTCCCCATTTAGAAGATTTTATTCTGCAGGGGCATATTTTTAAGAATGAAAAATGACGATTCAATTTTTATAAAATGTTTGTATAACATCTGTAGTATTTATATCGAGTTTAAATTTTTTCTTAAAATATTCACATATGTTAGTAATATCACGCTCTAGCAAAGCTTTAGCATTAGGATGATTCTTCGAAACCCACTGTATCCAATCGATAATCAAAATATTCCCTTTTTCATCTATTACTATATTAAACTCACCTAAATCCCCATGTATTATACCTGCCTTTTTATAAATTAATCGTATCTGATTAACAATATTTTTAAAAATTTTACGAGGATTATCTACTTCCTTATAATAAACCAATTCCTTTCCTCTCAAATATGACATAATAACTATGTGTCTGTTATAGGTTATTGGTTTAGGCGTGTTTAGTTTAAGTATATATATTTTTTTTAACGCCTCAAATTCTTTCTTTGCCGCTAATCGATTTATATATAACCAAGATAAATGCTTTCTATTCTTGATCAAATTGCGAGTCTTTTTAATATTTTTAAAGCTTGTTCTTCCCATTCTATAAATTTTTAATGCAAAAATATTATGATCATCATCCATACAGCTATACACATCTGATTCTTTTCCTTTTCCAATTAAAGGTCCTAATTGACTTATTTTACCTTTTTCAACGAGAGAATGAAGGGCTAGAAGATCGTATCCTAATGAATTTAATGTATAACTTATTTCATAAGATGAAGAATCTCGAATTATCATGTTTAATTTATGTACATTTTTTATTCTATAGAGAGTCTCTTCCATTGGATATCTGGAATAAAACTTGATATTTTGAACCGTAACATATTCAGATCTTCTCATACCTATTTCAATAGCCATTAGGATTCGTAAATCTTCTTTTTCAATATCTAAAAGTAATTTAGCAGCCTCAGCCATATGATAATATTTTTTTTTTACTTCTTTTAAGATTTATTATTCTTACCAAATTTACTAAAATTTGTTGATGAAATTAGAGGTTATCATTTAGAGAATGAACTTTTTATAAGTAAATATGAAACTTATAGTTTTCATAAAGTTTGGTATTTCAAAAATAGCAATTGATAATCCAGTGACGATTAAAAATATGTATATATCAATTTTAGCAATATAGTAGAGAACGCTTGTATATCCTTCTTGAAACTGAAATAAAAATATACCTTGTCCAAGATATAATAGAAGACTAATACAAATAATAATACTCATTGATGATAAAATAATAATTGTTATTTCATATTCATAAATTGCTATGGTTAAAATGAAAGCAAAAAGAATAAGCGAAATGAATATTGGTATTTTTCCTAACAATAACCAAATATTATAATTATTAGAATAGACTAAATAACTGCTTCCAACGCTTTCCCATAGTAATGAAAAGCTCAAGGCTAAGAATGCGATTATAGGAAGTATTAGTGATACAATTGATGAGATAAAATGCAATCGGATTGTTAAAAAATGAGAATACTGATAGTGTATTACATCATCTTTATTTTTCACTGCTTCAAGTAATTTGTTTAACCTCGCTTCAACCTGAGGAGCACTTTTTTTATTATAAATTTCAATGAGAAAATTTATTCCAGGAAAATTATTAATCAATTTATTTATTGACTCTAATCCTTTTTTTAATCTCTCTTTTGTACTCTGTGGTCCATTCCATAGGTATATTACCTTTTTTTCCTCGTCTACAAATGCACATAAATCATGATAAAGTAAATGAGAGCTTTCTTCAACCCATTTATTTTTCACTTCATAAAATATAAAGGTTTTAAGCATTAATATTCAATATATGTAAAAATTAGTTAGTTATTATTTTTTTTAAAAATATATTAGAAAAAATAATTAGATAAATTTATTGCTTTTCTTCTAATCGTTTTTGGATTTCTATCCATAAATTATTAATATATTTCCTATAATCCTCTATAGTATCGCTAGAAATATTTCGAAATCTTTTTTGAGCTGACAAGTATTCTTCAATCGGTTTACGCTTGGAGGGGTCAAGAAATCTTCTACTATCCTTTGATAATATAAATTTTCCCTCGATTACTTCATATAAGGGCCAAAATCCTGTTTGTACTGCTAATCTTCCTATTTTTATTGAATCTTTTGGTTCATAACCCCAACCAGGAGGACAAGGTGATAGAATATGAATATATTTGGGGCCATAAATCTTTTTAGCTTGAGAAAATTTTTCATATATATCTAATGGGTAAGAGGATATCGCAGTTGCAACATAAGGTGCACCGTGAGCCTCTATTATTTTTGGCATATTTTTTTTATATCCAATCTTTCCATTTGGTGTAGTTGTGCTATATGCACCTGGAGGAGTACTTCCGCTCCGTTGAACACCTGTGTTCATATATGCTTCATTATCATAACATGCAAAGATAAAATTAGTTCCTCTTTCAACTGCACCGCTTAAACTTTGAATACCAATATCTACCGTGCCTCCATCTCCCGCAAATGCAACCACATTAATATCTCCATTTAAGCCTTTATCTTCTAATGAAGCCACAATCCCTGATGCCGAAGCACCTGTAGTCGCAAAAGGAGTATGGAGTACAGATACTTTAGTTGTACAAAATCCCTGCATACCATGCAAAACCGTTAAACAACTTGCTGGTACTGTAATAATTGTATTTTTACCTAAAGCTTTTAGTGCAATACGATAAATAAGAGCCATTGAACATCCTGCACAAGCTCTTGTACCAGGATAGATTAATTCTTCATCCGGAATTTCTAAAACATTAACTATCGCTTTTCACCCCTCTTTTTAAAATTTTAATTCATCTAATTTTAATCCTAAAAATTCAGTATTATGTGAAATAATCCCTTTTTCTTTTTGTTGTAAAGCAATTTTGACTCCTTTAATTATTTGATCGGTTGTGATATCTCTTCCTCCTAAGCCAACAATAAAGCCTTTAATAAATGGAGAATCTGGTAAGTTATAGAGAGCCGATTTTAATTCATAACTGAGTACTCCTTCATATCCATAACCTATATCTCTATCAAAAACAATGATATTTTTTTTAGTTTTGAAATAGTCTCTTAATTCTTTTGCGGGATAAGGTCGAAATAATTTCAGACTTACTAATCCAATTTTTAATCCTTCTTCTCTTAATCTCTCAACTGCAATTCTCGTTTGTGCGGCAACAGAGCCCATAGCAAATATTAGGGTATCTGTATCATCAGCGCGAAAAGTTTTATATACACCATTACCATAAGATCTTCCAAATTTCTCAGCATAGTCATTATGAACTTCTTTAATGATATCAATTGAATTTTCGAGAGCCTTTTGTAAAGCATATCTATATTCAAAATATCCTGGAGCAGTACCTTCATCTCCTCGATCTCTTACATGGGGGGTAGTTACAGGATCTATCCCTTTTACCACTGAAATATTTGATAAATTTATATGATGTTTTAAAGGGGGTAAGAATGCATCAATGTCTTCTTGATTTTCTAAAACGACGGGCATCATTGTGTGAGAGAGAATATAACCGTCATAACCTACAATTACAGGCACAAAATTTCTTGGATCTTCTGCGATCTTAAAAGCTTGAATATTTGTATCATAAATTTCTTGATTATTTTCACAAAATAATTGTATCCATCCAACATCTCTAATTGTAATAAAATCTTGATGATCCGTCCACACACTCCAAGGTGCTCCTGTAGCTCTCGTAGCTAAATTTATTACAATAGGGAGTCTATTTCCTGAAGCCCATGGGAGCATCTCATACATATACATTAAACCATGGGATGATGTTGCTGTACCAACTCGTGAACCCGTTGCGGATGCGGCACAACAAACGGCTAAAGCAGAGTGTTCGGATTCAACTTTGACAAAACGGGCTTTTAATTTGCCTTTAGAAATAAATTCTGCTATCTTTTCGACAACTGGACTTTGGGGTGTAATGGGGTAAGCGGATATTACTCCAACTTTTGCTTGTCTAAATGCATGAGCTGCGGCATGATTACCAGTTAAAATCTTTATTTTTTTCTCTATTTTATCGGATTTTGATTCAGTAAGAGTCATTCTATAATCACCTCTTCCATTGTTATAGCTTTAGCAGGACATTCCTCCATACAAATGCCACAGCCTTTACAGTATTCTAAATCTATTTCTGGAGGAACTGTTCTTGTTATAACCGCTTCAGGACAATATAACCAACAATTAAAGCAACTTGGCTTACCTGATTTTGCAGGAATGCATTTTTCTAAATTTATTACCGGTTTTTTTGAACTCCATGTACCAGTTTTCCCTGCTTCTCCTTTTACAGGTTTTTGTACAGAGCCCAATATTTTTTGATAATCTTTTTTTGTATCTGTCATAGATATTCATATGATTTAATGAATTACTTAATATATATAAAAATTAATTAGTTTTGAAATAAAATTTTTCCGATTAAATACAATAAGCAATTATTCTTTGATATAATTGGAACAAATTCTTCATAGCTTGCTGGAAATTAGTTTCGAAAAAGAAAGACATAAATATATTCCACTTTCATATTTTTTTTAGAAGACATACTTAAGGAATAAGTTGTCATTACTTCTTTAGGGTTGTTAATGGAGTATAATAAAGAAGAGATTAGAAAGAAGTATGCAGATTTATTTGAGCATTCATTAGATTTAATATACGTGAATGATTTAAATGGTAATTTTCTAGATGCTAGTGATCTTACTTTAATTGCTCTTGGTTATGAATCTGAGGATTTAGGTAATATTTCATTTATTGATTTGTTAGATAAAGAAAATTTAAATCGAGCTTATCGGGTTACAAAAGAGATCATAAAAACAGGAAAACAATCTAAAGTAAGTAAATACAAAATCCATACAAAACATGGAAATTTCTTATATATTGAAACTTATGGTATTCCATTAAAAAAAGAAGGGGAAGTTTATGCGATTTTAGGGATTGGGAAAAATATTACTGAACGTAAAAAAGCAGAACAGAGACTATTGGAATCTGAGGAAAGATTCAAAGCTATTTATAAAGAGGGTCCGATTCCCGTATATATATGGCGGTATATAAACAATGCAGTCGTTTTGATTGATTTTAATAATGCTGCTGCGACAATTACACAGGGAAATGTTAGAGATTTCTTAGGATATAAGGCTCTGGATTTATATAAAGATCGTAAGGATATTTTGGATGATTTAGAGCTTTGTTTTTCCCAAAAGAAACAAATAAGTCGTCAGATGAAGTATAAATTTTTTGGTACAAAGAAAGAAAAACATCTGTCAGTACATTACGGCTTTGTACCCCCAGATTTAATTTTAGTCCATACTGAGGATATCACGGAACGAATTAACGCTATAGAACAATTAAAGGATTCCGAAACTAAATTTCGTGATATGGTGAATAATTTGGATGTTGGTTTCTATCAAGTTACTTTAGATGGTCGAATGATTAATCATAACCCTGCTCATAATAAGATTTTAGAATATGATATTGAGGAGAGTCTGGTTGGAAAAAAAGTTACTGATTTTTGGCAAGATCCTGAACTTCGTGATGATTATGTTAAGGATGTTATGAATAAAGGATTTGCTAAGAATTACATATGTCAAGCACTAACAAAGGATAGAAAAAAAATAGTTATTCAGTTAAATTCTCATTTAATGAAAGATAAAGATGGAACACCTACTGGAATTGAAGGAACTTTTATTGATATTACTGAAAAGTATAATTTAGAAAAGAAATTAAAAGAGTCTGAAAGAAAGTTTCGTTTCCTTTATGAAAATACTCCTTTTTCCATAGTTTTAATTAATTCTAAGGGGGTAATTATAGATTGCAATCCAACCCTCAAAACAATGATTGGATATGATAGGGCAGAGTTAATTGGTAAAAAATTTTCCAAATTACCAATAATACCTTCAGAAAGTATAAAAAGCATATTTGAAGCATTTCAGAAATTTATAAAGGGAGAGGATTTACATAGGATTGATCTTCAAATTCAACATAAAAATGGCACTCTAATTTGGACTAATTTACAAGCCTCAATTATAAAAATTCATCATGAAATTTTTGTTCAAGCGATATTCACAGATATTAGGTCAAGGAAGGAGGTAGAATTCTTAATTGAAAAAGAATTAGAGAAATTAAAAGAGTTGGATAATTTACGCAAAAATCTAATCTCAAGAGTATCTCATGAATTAAAAACACCACTTGTTTCGATTTGTGGAGGATCTGAACTTCTTTTAAATATCTACAAAGAAAATTTTGAGAGAGAACCACTTGAAATTTTAGAATTAATTGAAAAAGGAGGCAAACGATTAAGATTTTTAGTTGAAAATTTAATAGATATTTCTCGCGTTGAGTTTAATAAGCTAGAACTTAAAAAGCAAAGTGTAAATTTTAGCTCAATTATAAAAGATGTAATCAAAGAATTAATGTATTTGATAAAAGAGAGGAAAATTAACATTCAAATATCCCTTCCAGAAGATTTATTTTTAGATTTAGATAGAATTAGAATGGAGCAAGTGATTATGAATTTACTTTCTAATGCAATAAAAAATACTCCTCCTAATGGAGATATTAAGATAGAGCTTGAGAAGTTGATCAATTTTGCTGAATTGTCTATAAAAGATACAGGAATTGGTTTAACGCAAAAGGAAATGGATATGTTATTTACAAGATTTGGAAAAATTGAAAGATCAGGAGAAGAATTTGAATATATTGATATTCAAGGCACTGGATTGGGTTTATTTATTTCAAAAGAAATAATAGATTTGCATAATGGAGAAATTAGAGCAGAATCATTAGGTAGAAATAAAGGAAGTAATTTTATTGTAAAATTACCCTTAGTATAAGTGATAAGTACTTTGGTTTTTATCACGTTATTTTGGCTAGATTATATCCTTGTTCAATAAGCTCATAGTTTAATGAACCCAACTTTTCCCCTAACTTATCCATAATCACCTTTTTTAGATTTTTTAATTGTAAATCAGGGATTGCTTTAGATAATAGCCCTAGAATGGGAGTATTTATAACGGGATTGCCGTCAATAGTTAGATTTTTGTCAAGAGCTAACTTACTAATATCTGCTGCCACAATTTTGATACTTGGATTTAAATGATATTCGTTTGCTAAAGTTTTTGGATCTTTATCGGAATTTATAATAAATATTCCATTATTTTCAAGAGATGATGCAATTGTTTGATCTAGTACACTTTCGTCGAAAATTATCAAAATATTAGGATGATATATCTCAGATCTATCCCAAATTGTGTCTGTTCTAGAAAGTTTAGCATATGCTTGGACAGGAGCACCTCTTCTCTCAGCTCCAAATGAAGGATATGCATGAACGTCTTTAAAATTTCCACTTAGATATGCTGCTTCTGCTAAAATTTCACACGCAGTAACAGCTCCCTGCCCGCCTCGACCATGGATCACTAACTTAATTAAATTTTTATCTGTCATATGCTTCTTATAAATCTTTTATTTAATGATGTTAATATGATATTATAAAGTATGAAGTTTTAGCAATTTTTAAAAATTTTGTGTTAATATATACTGAAGAAGATGATAATTTTCTTTGAGAAAATTATTCCAAAAAATAAAATGAAAATAGAAATTATAAATTTTATAAAATGTTGTTCATTAGAAAAGCAGAAAAGGATATGAGATAAGATGTTGCATCAAACAGGTTATTTTGAGGGTAGAGAAACAAGAAAATTATTTTACCAATGCTGGTCTCCAGAAGACCAAGAAATAAAAGGATTTATTATAGCTATACATGGATGGGGAACACATTCTGACAGAATGAAGACCCCTGCAAAATATTTAACAGAAATAGGATATAGCGTATATACATTTGATTTAAGAGGTCATTGGAGGAATACAGGAGATTACTCAGGCCATATCGATAGCATGGATCATCTCCAAAAAGATATAGTCCTTTTTACTGATCTCGTGAAAGAAAAAGCAGGAAATAAGAAGATATTTTTAATTGGACATTCGTTTGGAGGTTTAATTAGTCTAATTTTTGCCATAAATCATCCAGGTTTAGATGGAGTACTTGTCTCTTCGCCACTTTTACAATTTAAAGCTGAACTATCCTTAGCTAAAAAGCTTGGAAAAAAATTGGCTAAACCTCTCTCAAAATTATCACCAACTAAAACTACTAGTATGGTTATAGATCAGAATTTATTGACAAGCGATCTCAAGATTCTACGAGAACATATCAGTGATGACAAGAAGATAGAAACAATCTCTTTAAGAAGTGCTGCAGAGTTGGAACAATCTATGAAATGGGCTTTAGAGAACGCTGATAAATTATTATGCCCGGTATTTATTATGCAAGCGGGTAAAGATAAATTAGTAGAAAAAAGCGCTTCACAAGAATTTTATGAAGCAATAAAAAGCAAGGATAAACAATATAAGGAATATCCCGGATTTTTACACGAACTATGGAATGAAAAAGGAAGAGCTCAGGTATATCAAGATATGTATGTTTGGCTTGAAAAGCATATTAAATAATGACTTCTTGTTTTAGAATTCGAATTGAAAGATTGTAAGATTTATAAAATATTAAGTAGAAAATAGAATTATATATTAAAAAAATTAATTTTCGATTTTCAATGAAAAAATCAAATAGTAAAATATCAAAAATTTTAATTACTTGTTTGGTAGCCCTGATTTTAAGCAATATTGCAGTATTTTTCTTGATAACTCCTGGTCATAGCCAATCTAGCACGCAAAAGAATATAATGGTGATCAGCAAGGGAAATGATGCTTTATTTCTTCAAAGTCTTCAAATTGATGAGGAAGATTTTAATGTATCAGTGATATCAGCAACATCGCCGAGTATTTCTATTGGGTCTTGGATAGATTCCGTTATTATCTTTGATTCGGTACTTTCAGATGCTATACAAAATAATATTTCTAATTATGTTAAAGCTGGTGGAGCTGTTGTCATCATTATGGGAAATGAGTTAGATAATAACGCAACACTATTAGAAAAACTGTTTTTAATAGACAATACGTTAGGTAAAAGTGTTAATACTGAGTCAATGTTATGTATTGTAAATGATCCAGAACACACTATAAGTACAAGTATCGATTGGAATTCTGCTCCAGATATAAAAGTAAAAAATATGACTATATTTCTTGAATCAAGCCTTAATTCAACAATAGATCGAATTATTGATGCGTATCCTGTATCGAAGAATTTAGAGATCGAAGCAAATCAACGACCTATTTTATTGGAAAAACAATATGGATCTGGGAACGTTTTGTTATTTACAGGATGGTTAGAAGAAGGAGCAAATTTAGATTTTAAATTATGGCCTTATTTCAATTACTTTATCTATGGTATTGTTTTTGAGAGCATGCAAATGACACCCTTGACATATCCTGTATGGCCTTATTCGCCAGTACCCCATCTTACTCAACAAATTATAATTGGGATTATCATTGCGATTCTTTCTATTTTAGCGATTGTATTATTTGTGGTGACTAAAAGAAAATCACGGACAGAAATAGATCAGGCTGCAATAGAAGCACTAGAACGCCAAGCTGAAAAAGAACAACAAGAATTCACAGAAGAGCTTAAAAAATTAGAAAAATTTAGTGATGAAAAAGTAGATATTAAGGAGGAATGGGAAGTTATTGGAGCTCATCGTCAATTAGGGGGTTTTCTCTTTACTTTATTTCTTGGGTTAATTCTTGTTCTCCCACAATTATTGGTATCGAACTTTATAATGCCCCAAATAATTCAACCATATCCTCAAGCTGCAGGATGGTATAATTATGCATATAACTTCTTTCAAATCATTTGGATTTTGTTTGATTTCGGAACCAGTTTCGCTCTCGCAAAATATTTTTCTCAGTATCGTGTGAAAAACCCAAAAAAAGCGATACACTATATACAAATATATGTTTGGTGGCAGATTTTCACGGGTATAATTCAAATAACAATAATTGGCTTTATAGGCTCAATAGTATTCCCCTATACACCCCTTGCTCATATGAGTTGGATATTTGTTGTATATTCTTTCGTACAGTATCCTGGAGTATTTCTAGTGTTTATGTATACCTTTCAAGGAATGCAACGTTCAGATTATTATTTAATCTTATATATTTTGTGGGAAATTGTATTTCTACTAGTCGGTCAATTAGTTTTTTGTTATCTTGGGCGTTTGTGGGGCGCTGCTAATCCAGTATTTGGAGAAGCTCTTGGAGCAGGCATAGGATATGCAATAGCCAGATGTTTTGACTTTTGGATGACATTTTTCATTTCATTTATAATCTTTAAAAAACAAGGTTTTTCGCCGAAGACTTGTTTTAGAATTGATTTCTCAAAAGGGGAAATTAAAGAATCATTGCGGTATGGATCGAGGCTGGGCGTTGGAGAGGGTTTTGTGCAGATAGGATGGTTTTTACAGGTGCTTATTACCTCTATATATGTGGCAAATTATTCCAATAATTTAGGCTGGTTTAATCTCACGTGGACTTTAGGGATGATTGTTCAGATAGTTACTTTATATTCAAATACTCTTTTAGGTGCATACAGTGAATCATATTCTCATAAAAAGCATACATTAACAAAATTATATATCTATCAAGCTTTTAGATGGGGTAATTATTTTGCGTTTTTCTTAATATCAGTTCTTTTTGCCACAGGAGCTAAATTTTTAGTAGGTGCTGCTGGTGAAGAATATGGAGGTCCTGCAGTCAAATTTTTAATACCATTATTACTTTTTCATGTTGGTGGTATCTATTCTTGGCTCGTCGATTCTGTATTCGAAGGTACTGGACACACAGGATGGGCAATGCTAGTCTGGATCATTGAACAAGCTAGTAGAGCCATACTGATGTTTGTATTAGTCATAATTTTTAAAGATATGGTTCTTGTCATTATTGCCTATATTCCTGCAGTATTGCTTAAAGATCTAATTGCATGGCTGATTGTTCGGAAAAAAATCATTAAGTATAAAATATATCCCTTCAAAACTTTCATAACTCCGGCAATTTCGGCAATTATTAATTTTATTGTTCTCTATATTCTAGGAGAAATAATTTGGTCAATACCAATGGGAGATAAAATCCTTAACACAGCAATCATATTCTTATTAGGAATATTCATATTTATTTTCTTCTATGCATTCATTGATGGCTTCTTGGGGGGCTACGATCCAAACACACTACAAGAGTTCCAAAGAGCTGCTATGATGGTGACGACTCCCGTTCTTGGTTTCTTCCCAAAAACCTTAGGGAAAGTCGCAAAATTAGGGAGTAAAATAAGTCCATTTTATAATAAGTTTAAGATTGATATCTATGAAGAAGCTATGAAAGAAGCTTACGATTTAACCTTGGAAAAAAAAGTGTTAAAAATATAATCTTTTTTTTATTTTTTATTTTAATAGTATTGTTATTTCAAGCCATATTTCCATAATTATGAACAAGTTTAATCTTGATATATTTCATGACAATTTTTTTAATTGGGTAGAGAGCTTTAAAATTACTAATATTGCGGGAGATTTCAGTGTTATAAGAGGAAAAAAGAAAAGTTCTTTATATGGTATATGCGATATGGTATTTAATCTAACGATTCCAGATCAAATTGAGCATTACCTTAATATTCATGAAATTGAAAATAGAGAAGCCTGGATTGAGAAAATACAATCATATCAAGACTCAAAAACAGGATGGTTCAAAGATGATTATTTTAATTATAAATTTCGCTCACCTTTAACTGGGCAATGGGAACATGCCAGTGCTTTTGCTGTTTCTGCGCTTAAATTATTAAATGCAACTCCAAAATATGATTTCCAAATTACTAAAAAACTGAATTCTAAGAGACAAGTTGAAAAGTGGCTTAAGAACGTTCCAGAATGGGGTATATTTCTCTGGCCTGGTTCCCATCGAGGTGGGGGTATAGGAGCCATTTTTGCGATGCTAGGAGAAGATTATTACCCTCATGAGAATTTTTTTGATTGGTATTTTGGATGGCTTAACAGTAAAGCAGATCCTATAGTGGGTTTCTGGCGTTTAGGTTGGAATCATAAGATTAAAAAACGCTTGACTAAGCATGAGTTAGGAGGAGCAATTCATTATTATTGGGTATATGAGTATATGCAACGACCCATCTCCTATCCTGATAAAGTTATAGATTCAACTCTCCAATTACAAAATGAAATTGGACTGTGGGGCGGAGATGTCTCATACTGTATAGATCTTGATGCCATTTTTTCTTTATTACGATGTAGTAAGCAATTGGGGGGCTATAGAGAAGACGATATTCATCAAGCAATACATAAATATTTAGAATATACGATTCCTAGTCTTAATAATAAAGATTTTTTATTTAATCGTTACACAAGTGCTCATAGATTGACGGGGTGTTTAGAAGCAATTGCTGAAATTTATAAATATAAACCTGAATTATTTGATCTATCAGGAAAGTGGATAGAGACCTTAGATATTGCATGTTGGATTTGAATAATGATCATGATTATTAATTTTCTAATAATCATAATAAATTTCTATTAAAAACTAATAGTCTTGTTATATTTAATTCTTAAAGTTAATTAATTTCTAATTATAACCACGAAGTATGCTATGGAAGACCTTAAGATAAATGATTTAACCCCAATGATGAAACATTGGTTTAGCGTAAAGGAGAGGTATAAAGAGAAATATCCAGATCATTTAATTGCGTATCGAATGGGAGATTTCTACGAATTTTTTTATGATGATGCCATTCGTGTATCTAATTTATTAGGAATTACTTTAACAAGAAGAAAAATTGGAGGAGATTCATATCCTTTAGCAGGTATACCACATCATGCTGGAAGTTATCTGAAAAATCTTGTAAATTTAGGACAAACAGTTGTAGTGGTGGACCAACTTGAAGATCCGTCGACTGTAAAAGGAAGGATTGTAAAGCGTGGAGTTGTACGAATCTTGTCTCCGGGAACAATAATTGAATCCGATATGCTGAAATCACATGAGAATAATTATATCTGTTCTATTATCAAAGAAAAGAAAGGATTTGGTATTGCATTTGCTGATTTATCTACAGGAGAGTTTGTTACTACAGAGTTTTTAATAAAAGAGCATGATCCATTAGATAATATACTTACATTATTTTCACAATATGATCCTGTTGAGGTAATTGTTCCTTCAGAACTCAAAAAGGACGGACATTTCTTTTTACTTCTTACTGATTTGAATGATGCTTTAATTAAAACTTATGAAGACTATGTATTTAGTAATAATGAAGCAAGTGATCTAATTAAGCGTCATTTTAACCTGTCAAGCTTACATGGTTTTGGTTTAGAAGGAAAAAGTTTAGCTATTCAGGCTTCTGGTGGTTTACTCGCCTTTTTAAAGGAAACACAGAGAGATATTATTCCTAATATTTTTAAAATCAGCTTATTAAAAGAAGATAAAGTACTTCATTTGGATTATATATCTCAAAGAAATCTAGAGTTAACTACATCTTTATGGGAAAGAGGAAAGGATACCACACTTTTTTCTATTTTTAACCATACACACACCCCAATGGGAACTCGCTTATTAAAAAAAATTATTCTTCAACCTCTTCTTGATATTAATGAGATAAATCAGAGACTTAATATTGTTCAAAAATTTAAAGATGATATTTTTTTAAGATCAGAATTGAGAGAGCAGTTAAATTTAATGGGAGATCTCGAGAGATTTATAAATCGAACTAATTATGCGGGCAATTCAAACGCCCGTGATTTAATAAATATTAAAAATTCATTGGAATTAATCCCAAAAATTAAGTCATTGTTAATTAAATCATCCATTCCAGAAATAATTAAATTTACTAATAAAATAAATGAATTCACAGAAATTAAATCTTTAATAGATGCTTCAATTAAAGAAGATCCCTCAACAACAATTAAAGATGGTAATATTATCAAGGACGGCTTTAACGATAAAATAGATGAATTAAGAGATCTTCTAAACAATGGAAAAAAATACATACTTGAATATGAAAAGGAAGAAAAAAGTAGATGGAAATTAAATTCAGGACTTAAAATAGGACATAATAACATTCTTGGTTATTATATACAAATAACTTTAAACACATTGAAAAGCATCCCCAAAATTCCAGAAGACTATAATGAGCGTCAAACTCTTAAAAATGCAAAACGTTTTACTACATCCAAATTAAAAATTTTAGAAGAAAAAATTGTAGAAGCCGAAGATCAAATAAATGAATTAGAATATGAAATATACTGCACCATAAGGGATAGAGTTGTAAAACAAACAAAAAGTATTTTAGAAACAGCGAAAACTATAGCATATGTTGATGTTCTAGCCTGTTTTGCTCAGATTAGTGAGAAGTATAATTATTGCCGCCCAATTATAAACAATGATAATAAAATAATAATTAAGAGTGGGCGTCATCCCGTTGTTGAGCAAATTAATCTTTCTGAAAAATTCATACCAAATGATTGTTATTTAGATACAGAAAAAGAGCAGATATTAATTATTACTGGACCAAATATGTCAGGTAAAAGTACCTTCCTCCGACAAGTAGCTTTAATATGTATTATCGCTCAAATGGGATGCTTTGTACCAGCAAAATCAGCTCAGATTGGAATTATTGACCAAATTTTTACTAGAATAGGGGCTTCAGATGATTTAGCTCGAAAACTAAGTACTTTTATGATTGAAATGACTGAAACAGCAAAAATATTGAATTATGCAACTCCATCGAGTTTAATAATTATTGATGAACTTGGTAGAGGAACGAGTACAAGTGATGGTCAAAGTATAGCCATGGCTACAATCGAGAAACTTCATGAGTTAAAAGCAAAAACACTTTTTAGTACTCATTATCATCAGCTAACTGAGATAAATTTACCACGAATTAAAAATTATCATCTTGATATTATTGAGAATGAAGATGGAAGTATAAATTTTGTGAGAACTCTACAAGAGGGAAGCACAGATAAATCTTATGGTATCCACGTCGCTAAATTAGCAGGTATACCGGATGATGTGATAATTCGGGCATTTGAAATTTTAGATCAAATTGAAGAAAAAGATCCCTTTAAAGCAGCAATTGCAGAAAATGGTAATGGAGAATATGATACCAAATATTATAATAAATTCATTAAAGAAAAGAAAAATGAGTTAGAGAAAGTTAGTTTTGAATTATCTATAAAGCGAAATGAGTTAATTGATTGCGAAGATAAATTAGTTCAAAAACAAAAAGAATTGGGAAGGAAAGCTTTTGAAGCGGAGAAATTAAAAGCTCAATTAGAATTTTCTAAAGGTATGGAGCAGGATACAAAAGCTAAAGAAAAGAAAAAAAAGGCTTATGTTCAAACGACCTTCTTTAAACCTAAAATTATGGAAAAAGTAGTAATGGATGATAATCTAAAAGAATTAATCGATATAATAAAAAAACTTGATATTAATTCATTAAATCCAATAGAAGCGATGAAAATTATAATTAATTTAAAAGAGAGGGTAGAAAAAGATGAATCGCCCTCAAATTAAGAAAATTATTGGTTTCGAAAAAATTGCTGCCGGTGAAGTAATAGAACGACCTGCAAATGTAGTTAAGGAACTAGTAGAAAATAGTATTGATGCAAAAGCTAAAGAAATTCGAATAATAATACGAAAAGCTGGTAAGGAATTGATTCAGATTGTAGATGATGGAATTGGGATTGTCCCAGAAGAACTTGAAATTGCCTTTGAAAGGCATACAAGTAGTAAAATTAAGAGTTTTGATGATTTGTCTATACTTACTTCTATTGGTTTTAGAGGAGAAGCATTAGCAAGTATTGCAACTGTAAGTAAAATAGAAATTATTTCTAAAACCGAGATCAATGATAGAGGAAAACAATTATTCATTGAAGCTGGAAAAGTAATATCCACAAATGAAAGTGCAAGTCCTATAGGTACAACTATAAAAGTAAAAAATTTATTCTATAATATTCCAGCGAGAAAAAAATTTCTCAAAAAAGATACAACAGAACTAGGACATATTACCGACATAATTCAAAGATATGCTCTATGCTATCCAATGATACATTTCATTTACATGAGTGATAATTTATCTATTCTAAATTGTCCTGCTTCAAATGACTTAAAAACAACGGTTTTTCATATTTATGGTAAAAAAATCGCAAAATTTATGGAACCAATTAATTATGAAGATGCTAGTATTAGAATTGAAGGGTTATTAGGACATAGTCAAATTTCCAGAAATAATAGGAGTCAATCAAGCATATTCCTTAATAATAGATATGTAATTAGTGATCTTTTACATAGAGCTATACAAGAGGCATACGTAGGCACATTAATGATAGGTAGATATCCATTTTTCATATTACAAATTCATTTCGATCCTGCTATCATTGATTTTAATGTTCACCCAAAAAAGTTACATGTCAGGTTCGAAGATGAGGAATTTGTTTATAATAAAGTATATACTATTATTCGAGATTTTGTAAAAGAACATTTTATAGAAAAGGAAGATAAATATACAATTTCAGAAATAAGTGATTTTATATCTCCTTCAACTAAAATTTCAAGGGATAATTTAACGGTAGATTCGGATGGTGGAGGAGAAAATACTGAAGCTTCTCAAGACTATGAGAAAACAAAAATTTCCTCGCTTAAACCAGTAGTAAACAAATCTCTTAGTAGTGTTAATTCCGATACTTTGAGAGCTATTAAAGCTCCCGTGCAGTTAAAGCTAAATGAAGAGAGTAGTAATACCCAGATGAATGAAAATGGTTTATCAGAAACGTATTTACGAGAAAAATATATCCTTAAGAAAAATTTCCCCAAGCTTCGACTTATCTCATCTACAGGACAATTGAGTAATAATATTTACATCGTTTTAGAAGGAATTAATGAAAATGGGCAAGCAGGATTATATATTTTGGATCAGCATGCTGCTTCTGAAAGAGTTAAAAAAGAATATTTTTATAATATATATAATACAACAAGACAAATTCGACAAACCTTAATTAGCCCCCTAAAGATTGATGTGACTCCAAGTGAAAAATTTTTTTTACAATCAAATTTAACGGAATTTAAGAAACTTGGATTTAATTTTGATCATTTTGGAGGGAATACTTTCATTTTAAGGGAAATTCCAACGATTATTAATAAATTACCAAACCCCGACGTTATTAAAGAAATCATAGGAGATGTAACTGAGATAGGTAAAGATAAAAGTTTTTCTGAAGTTCGTGAAGAAATTATTAATTATTTGGCATGCCATAGAAGTATCCGTGGTGGTGATGCTCTTACATTAAAAGAGATAAGAAAACTGATAATCGATTTATCATATTGTAAAGACCCTTATCACTGTGCACATGGAAGACCCACTTTGAAATTTATTTCTTTTAAGGAGTTGGATAAATTGTTTAAACGAATCGTTTAACTGTGACTTTTTAATTTACAAAAAATAGTGATAAAAATAAATAATCTGATGAACTGATTCTTATATTAATTATTAAGCTTTTGAGAAAGCTATACCTTCGATACCTTGTATTCCTTCAGCTTTTCCAAAACATTCTTCAACTTTATCAGTTCCGCCCCATTCTTCTGGATATCTAACTCGGACTCTCACTTTTTTTAATCCAAAAGCTACGGGCATAATATCATAACGTTCAATAATCGCTACATCAGGAAGAGTGTTTTTTAATTTATATATCAACTCTTCAAAATCAACATCTATATCTTCTGGTACAACATCTATTAACGCAATGAATTCTTTCCCCATCTTTTTCACTTCACCTTAATAAATTAATTTAAGGTCCCTCAAATTCACACTTTAAGCATTTATATGTGTTCCCCATTGTTCTGCAACGTTCACATCTCCAAATAGTGACATCTCCGCATTGAGGACAAGGAAAATGAACTGCTCCTTCATAAGGAGCAATCGGACGTCCACAAGAAAAACATAGATTCTTCTTATAACTTGACATTATTAATTATTATCTAATTAATTAACTATAATGGAAAAAAAAATATTAAATAACTTTAATTCTTTTCGTTTTTAAATTCATTACTTAAATCCCATAAGAGGGTTTTCTATAATAAATTTAAAATTTAATTTCTACACTAAAATATCATGGGAAAGTTAATTAAACTTTAAATTCATAAACAACATAATTAAAATATAATAATCTTATAAAAACTAAAAAATAACCATCATACTTGAAAGTAAAGGTGAATAACGATTCCAGAAAATAAAGTAAGAAAATATTTTAGCTTAATTGAAGCTTGGGCGTGGTGTGATATATGCCAGAATATGGTAGCATTAAAACTTGATAAAAAGGAGATTATTAATGGACTTAAAATGGGAATATATACCAAAGAACATACACATTCCAATCCCTATCCTGATCCTGAAGATCCTGATGATATATCTGGGCAAGAACACAAGGTATATGTGTATATTAACGATAATTATGATGTTACAGGTGTAAAAAGCTTTTTTGGGGATTCTCCAAGTATTACTGACGTTGGAGCAAAAGCTTTGGAAGCAGGTAAAGAAGCAAGAATACCAATAGTTGTTAAAGAAGTTCCAGAAATGAGTGTTCATTTAGGCATGCTAAGTATGGAAGAGTTCAAATTGTTGAAAGTATGTGATGGGATGAATACAGTTGAGCAATGTGCAGAAATTGCTCAAAAACCTTTATCTGAAGTGGAAGATATGATGGGCAAATTACGAGATAAAGGCTTAGTTAAAGTAATTCGAAGAACATCAGGTTAAAATATTATATTTCAAGTGAAAATTAAATATTATTAATAATTTGTTTGCCTTTTTCCAAGCCTAAGTGTAATGCTTTTATATTATTATCCGGTTCTCTGAGCCATTCTTTAATAACTTCTTCATAATACTCGAGTTCTATAAAAGGCAACTTTTCTGTAATTAAGGCAAACCCAAGCATTATTATATTTACATATTGATTAGAATTAAAATTATTTAAAGATAGCTCAGTAGCATTCATAAAATATACTTTTTTAGTGTATTGTCTTAAAATAACTTCAATTTTTTTCAGATTTGGATATACTTCTAAACCAGCAGTAATCATTACTCC
Source organism: uncultured archaeon (assembly GCA_964447495.1). Classification (GTDB taxonomy): domain Archaea; phylum Asgardarchaeota; class Lokiarchaeia; order Sigyniarchaeales; family SOKP01; genus SOKP01. The sequence continues at coordinate 5,495 of CAYUTF010000009.1, read as the reverse complement.
AGGAATGGAATAGGAATTTAATGCAAATGCAGTTTTATTTGATGCAAAAAGCCCATGCCTTAATGTTTCTACGGGTTCCATACATATATATAAATCTGCATCTCCATAAGAGATTAGGGGGGATTGTATATTTTTAAGTTCATCTATATATAGTTCTTTTTGATAACGTGTATGACTTACAATTGCTCCTTCTCTTTGTGCTAATCCATGATGTTCAGTTCCAAAACATCTTCTTATGCCTGATTTTTGTGCGGCGAATTCTATTAATCGTTTTAAAGTTATCACGCCCTGTCCGGCAGTCCCTGCTATTATAATATTTATGATATCGGTCTCTTCAAAGTTCACGAAAGGGCACCTCTTCTTCTAATAAATTTATTATAGATTTTCGAATTGCCCCATTGGGACAAATTTCATAGCAAACACCACATTTAATGCATCTTTCTTGGTCTATTTGCATTTCTTCTATACCATTTTTCTCAACTTTCCGTATTGCTGGACAACTTAAAATACGGGCACATTCATAACATAGCTGGCATCCTCCAATATAATATGAAGTGTCTTGCGTTTTTTTCCCTTGTTGTCTAAGTTCTTTTATTCTCTTTGTTCTCCACCTATGAGCTTGAAGAGCACACTCTCTTTTAACAATTATTACTTTAAACCCCTTTGTATTTAGACCTTCATTTATAGTTTTAATAAGTTGTTTTGGATTATAAGAATCTTCAACTCTTATCCATGGAACTCCTACAGCTTCACATATTTTTTCTATTGATAACCGCTTATCTGTTAAGCCTAAGACAGGTTGATGACCCGTCATTGCCGTCCAAAAATTCTCAAATACAAATAATAATACATTAGAGTTATAATTAGTTGCCTCTGTTAAAGGTGCCATCCCAGTATGGAGAAATGTTGAGTCTCCTATGAATGCTATTACTTTTTGATCTGTCTTTTCGGACATTCCAATAGCAGCGCTCAAACCTCCCGACATACAAATAATTAAATCACTACATTGTTGAGGGGGAAAAAAACTCATTACAAAACAACCAATATCACCACAAACAACAGTGTTTTCCAATTTATTAGTAGCTTTTAAAATGGTATAGAGAGTGGCACGTTCTGGACAGCCTGAACAGAAGCTTGGAAAGCGACTAGGAATAATATCCTTATATGAATTAAACATCTCTATTGCTTTATCTACTTTTTGATTCGATTTGATATTAAATATTGTTGCTAATCGATTTGCCACAAGTCCAGTAGAAAATTCATTATATTTTGGAAGATAATCTTGACCGATAATATCCACATCGATTTTAAATTTATGAGCAATTTCAGCGATTTTTACCTCCAAGAAAGGCTCTAATTCTTCTACTATAATCACTTTTTCAAGATTACTTATGAAATCTATGATTTCTTCATAATTCAGAGGGAAAATCATGCCTAATTTCAAGATGGGTACATCATTAATTCCTAGTTGTTGCAAAGCTTCAATAGAATAACCAAATGGCATACCACTGGTAATTATACCAATCTTATTTTTTCCAGGATAAACTTTATTTATTTTAAGCTCAGGAATGATTTTTCTTATAGCTTCAATTCTTTCATATAATCTAATATGATTGTTAATAGCATGGGGAGGGAGTGAATTGAATTTAGGAATGTTTCTAACAAACTTTCCTTTTACATCCCCTCTTTTTAAAGGTCCTAATTCTACATATCCCCTGGAATGAGCACTACGAGTAGTTGTACGAATCTCAAATACAGTATCAAATTTTTCTGATAATTCAAAAGCTAATTTAGTAAATTCTTTACATTCTTGAGGAGTATGAGGTTCAAAACACGGAAGATGGAACATCCAAGTATAAAATCGCTCATTTTGTTCTTGATGTGAACCTAAACTTCCAGGATCGGCTCCCACAAGGATAACCATTGCACCTGGATTAGGTCCATTCAAAGCTATAACACTCAAGGCATCACTGGCCACATTAAGGCCAACATGTTTCATAGGATTTAACACTTTACAGCCAGTCCATGCCGCACCAGCACATTCCGAAGTAGCTACAGCCTCGTTAATTGCCCAATGATGGATCAGAAAATCACTAACTTCTGATTCTTCTTTTATTAATTTTTGAAAAGTCTCTCCAATATCACTTGTCGGAGTTCCCGGATATTGTGCCACATAACTAACTCCTACTTCGAGACATCCCCTCACAACTGCTTCATTTCCTAGCATTAAAACCGTTCCTTCTTCATCTGTAAAACGTGTATCTTTAATCATAAACTTCACAAATATAAAAATTTTAATTTATTATTTAAAAAATGAATTACAAAAAAATTTAATCATAGCCTATATAATTCTAAAGAGAAATATCTAAAGAAAAATTATTGGTTCTATTAAAAGTTCTATTAAGGAAAATTGGAGGATTTTTTAAATTAAATTCGCATTTTTCATCATAATGCGTGTTATAAATTCAAAGATCTGTTCTATATTTTCTCCTGTTTTCGATGAACATTCAAAAAGTCCATGCAAGTTATGAGAACTTGATAATTCTTCCGCTTCTTCGAACTCAACGGAGCGCTTGCTTTCAAGATCAATTTTTCCTCCCACCATTATAATAGGAATTTTAATTTGTTGATCTAAGGTACTTCTTTCAAATATTGATAACCAATCATCAAGATTTTTTAGGCTTGAATATCTGGTCGTATCAAACATGAAAATACCGCCATTAGCGCCCTTAGCAAAACTTGGTAATAAGATTTTAAATCTTTCCTCGCCTCCAAAATCCCAAATTCTAATAACTACTCTTTTACCTTCAACAGTCAGATCTTTAATGCTGAAATCTGCTCCAATCGTCATTTTTAAATCCTCTTCAAAAATTTTGGTAAGGTAACGTTTAATTAAAGTGGTTTTTCCAACTCCACCATCACCAAATATACAGAGCTTAAATTCCGCTTCTCGGTCTATTTTCATCACCAATGTAGTAATATAATATTTTGTATGACTATTCTTTTATACCATTCTAAAAAAATTATATATTAAAAACTTTAACTTAAAACATAAAAAGTACTATTTGATAAGAGATGAAAAACAATACAAAGGAAGAACTTATTATTTAATTATTCCCTTAGAAAGTACTATTTTCGTATTTAATCAATTTAAAAAATTTTTAAAACTATAAAAAATAAAACAAAGAAAATAGATGCTATATAAAATAAAAAAATTTTAAAGATAATTATGTCAGATCAAAAGATTTATTACAAAGACTGGCCTGAGAATGTCCCAAAAACAATTGATATCCCAAATAAAACTCTAATTGATTTTTTGGAAGAGAGCGTTAAGAAATTTCCTAATAATGCAGTCACCAATTTTATGGGTTTTCAATTAACATATACGCAATTGCAAGATATTGCGTATCGGACGGCCACTAAACTCGCTGAACTCGGTTTAAAGAAAGGAGAGACAGTAGCACTTCAATTTACTAATAATCCTGCCTATATCTCTTACTATTATGGAGTTCTTAAAGGAGGAGGTGTAGTCACTAATCTTTCTCCGTTGTTTAAAAGCTTAGAAGTTAAAAGACAACTAAATGATAGTGATGCTAAAATCTATATTGGATGGGAGGGTTTCAACGGCATTGTAGATCCAATTATTCAAGATACGGGAGTACAATATAAATTTTACAGTAATCTTGGTCCTTATTTATCACCGGATCCTATGGAGCCTCCAGAATTTCCTATGGGAGGTGATCCCACTTTTGAGGATATCATAAGAGAAACACAACCAAATCCTCCAAAAATAAAAATTGATCCCGAAGATATCGCAATGTTGCAGTATACGGGGGGCACTACAGGATTTCCAAAAGGTGCAATGCTAACTAATAAAAATATTGTTGCAAATGTATATCAAATTAAGACGTGGCTCAGCGGAATTAGAGAAGGGGAAGAGAACTTTTTAGCTGTTTTACCTTTTTACCATATATATATGTGTTTTGTTATGAATGCTGTTATTCATATGGGAAATACTTTAACATGTGTGTTTAATCCTCGAGAAACTCATGAAGTAATTGAAGCAATAGAATCCACAAAGGTCACTATCTTTCCAGGAATAGCCCCTTTGTTTAATAATATAAATAATTATGATGGTATTGAAAAACATGATTTATCAAGCATTAATTTTTGCTTTAGTGGGGCAGCTCCACTTCCAGATGATGTGAGAAAGAAGTTTGAAGAGCTTTCGGGTGCAAAAGTTCGAGAAGTTTATGGTTTAACTGAAATGTCTCCCGCAGTCACGGCAAATACATTTGGTGATAACTTTAAGTCGGGAACCGCTGGTATGCCTTTACCAAGTACAGATGTTAAGATTGTTGGCGATGATGGGAAGGTCTTAGAATTAAATAAGGTAGGAGAATTATGGGTCAGAGGACCTCAGATGATGAAAGGATATTACAAGAGACCAAAAGAAACTGCGGATAGTATTGTGGATGGATGGCTTAGAACCGGAGATATGGCTTTAATGGATGATGATGGAAGAATTATTATCAAAGAACGTTTAAAAGATTTGATAAAATACAAAGGCCATTCAGTATATCCCACAGAAGTTGAGGATTTATTATTTTATAATGAAGCCATTGATGATTGTGCTGTTGTAGGAATCATTGATGAGGAGGGAAATGAAAATATAAAAGCATTCATTGTATTAAAAAATGAGTTCAAAGGAAAGACAACTGAGCAAGATATTATTGATTGGTCAAAACAGAATATGGGATTCGAAAAATATCCCCGATTTGTTGATTTTATTGATGAAATTCCTAAAACAATAGTTGGAAAAATATTACATCGTGAATTGAGAGAAAAAAACGACTTATAATATCTATGAAATAAGTTCTTTTAAATTACTCTTAATCTTTCCAAACTAAATTTTTCTTATTAACTATTTAAATTTTCTTGCAAATCATTAAGAAATATATGTAAAAGTCATAAATATGTTATGAGCAATTATCCTTACTAATTTATGTGCTTTTTATTATTATAATATTATGATGATGGAAAAAGCTACGTTTGGTGCAGGTTGCTTCTGGGGTGTAGAAGCAAGATTTAGGAAAGTTAAAGGCGTAATTGATACTGTAGTTGGGTATACTGGTGGTACTACTAAGAATCCAACTTACAAGGATGTGTGTACAAATAAAACGGGTCATGCAGAAGTGGTTCAAGTAACCTATGATCCTTCAATAGTGTCTTATGAAGAACTTTTAGAATACTTTTGGGATATGCATAATCCTACCACTCTTAATCGTCAAGGTTGGGATATTGGAACCCAATATCGTTCTGCTGTATTTTATCATGACGAAGAACAAAGAGAAAAGGCACTAAAATTTAAGGAAAAACTCGATAAGTTGGGCAAATATAAGAAACCTATAGTAACCGAAATAGTTCCGATTTCAGAATTTTATAGGGCAGAAGAATATCATCAAAGATATAATGAAAAAAATAAAAAATCAATT
>CAYUTF010000008.1:60185-65298 GCA_964447495.1 uncultured archaeon | reverse complement strand
CCGGTTTCAACCCATATAGCAGGTATTAAATCTTCAAGAGTTCCTCCCCAATAAGGAGATAAACTGATAGCTTGGCTATTAGAACCATCAGTAGTTCCGATACTATACCAATCTCCATCTACCTCTAATATTCCTTTTGTGTATAAATTAATTTCTTCTAAATACTCTCCACAGAAATTTATAACATTTCCGCTAGAAATATTTTTCCCATCTATTAATAATTTGCCATCATTAACAGTTATTTGTCCCATCAATATACTAGGTGTTTGAGTACAAGTTACAACAGCTCCATTATTTATAGTAAGATTGTCTCCGTCCGTCATAGGACCAGCAGCAATTGCAGCCTCAAGAGTCATATCAGTAGTAGCTGTATAATTGGCCATATCTAAATACTAAAATTGCTATCAATTTTATTAACAACAACCTCTTTTGCAATTACTTTACTACCAGAAAGCATTTTCTTCATTTTATCAAAACATGTTTCATTATTTGGACCAACATTTTTACAAAACCCAAGTAATCTATCACCTATTTTAACGGAACCATCTGCATATTTCCCACATATAAAACAATATTCCGATAATTTATTTTCATATGGCCCTTTATATTCAGGAAATCCACGACCAACCATCGGACCACCACATCTGTCATGACCACACATTAAAATATGTTCTTTCCCCTTTGAATTATGCCAATGTTCACAAGAAGAACAAACAAAACACAACCCAGTCAACAACTCAACATCAATCATTTCTTTGGTAATCATAAATCAATTTTCCTATCAGGAGTAAACTTAGATCTCTTTTTTAAATCAAATTTATAACCAACAAAGACAGGTGTATCCAATACATATCCAGAACCACCAGCTTTTATAACATCCCACCACTCATTAAAACAATAAACAACATCACCTTCTTTAGGTACTCTTCCACTCAAACAAATAAGACTCTCATTTTCTAAAATTTCACACTCCCAATGAACAACAGAAATAACCATCACTGCATCATATTCAACAATCTTTCCTTCTGGTCTAACCATAGGACTTCGATTATCAAATTCTTCATACTGAAATATACAAGGTATAATAACAGGAGAATCACCTTGTGCTATATCAGGACAAAAATTCCATGATAAATCATTTGTTTGAGGTGTTCCCAATGGTGACTTTGGATTAGTTCCACCATAAAGTGGGTCATTATCTGGCTCACCATATAAAGGATCTACATTTTTCCCCCTATTTAATGAATAATACTCACATGAAATATTAGATGATGCTATTCTCTCTGCTTCTTGTTGTTTAAAATAATCTGCATCTTGAGCCCCCCAATATCCCTTCCCTATGCACCCCATTTTAAACTCCCAATTATAGTATGCCGTATCTGGCTCTCATTTCCATTAAAAAAGAAAGATCTGCAACATTAATATCCTCTTTTGCTCTTTTCTTTCCTTTCATTATTTTCGAAATCCTTTCTCCAGCACCACCCTTTCCATCCCAACAACGAATGTCAAGTCCTTGTTTTCTAGCTGCCCTACCACATGGATGCTTCGTTGACCCATATTTTACAAGCAATCCTCCATCCTTATTTTTACCCTTACCTGTAAATTTCAATTTCCTTTTTCCAATAGCCCAAGATCCACCACTTTTTGATGCATGATTTTCTGCACCAGAAAATTTACCATCATCCCTATCATGAAAAGGATTACCCATTCCTTTTGTGCGCTTTGGTGCACCAGATGTTCTTGTGCCTGCTGCTTCAGATAATGAATTTGTAATCTCTTCAATTATACTTTCAAAAACATCAATATCCTCATCAGTATCAGCATACAAACGATCCTCATACGCTAATAATGCCGCTTGAATCATCTCAGGCTTATGAATAATAATACTAGGAGCAAATGAAACAGTATGTTCTTCTTCAACGTTTCTTAATACTATCTCACCAGGATCAAGAAGTCTTGATTCAATAAAAAATGAATACATATCAACAGCTTCTTCTTGGTCATCAAATTTAAAAACAATATCTCCATCACTATCCTGTTCTTCAATTTCTTGTTTAAACTCTTCAACTTGACCTATTTTATATCCAACTATTGATTCATCCAAATTTCTTCTGTTTTTTATCTGTTCACCTATTCCCGTAATCCATTTTTCATCTTGGCTAAGAACTTGTTCTGTCAAAATACTAAATCTTGTGATGTCTTCCATTCTTATTCTCCTATTGGCGAACTCGAGTTCGCAAAAATATTTCAATCAGTAATTATTCCAACAGGACGTTGCATCAACCGCATTTTTTCCTCTATTCTCATCTCCATAGCTTCAGCATTTGCATACATTTCTTCACCATCCATTGTATACGTCCCAGTAGCAGATACTTTATCCGAATATTTCATCCTAATAGTAGCTAACATCTTCATTGCTCTTACTAAAGCATAGTCCTTAAATAACCCCCATTCATAAGTACTTAAACAATCATAATCGAAACACCTAGAAAGATAAACAACTTTTACAGTTCTTGAATTATTATATTGTGGAGATATTACAAGAATTCTTCTTGCCCTATCCCATTCCCAATCTCTATCCGATGATAAAATCTTTTTAGCATCATCACGATACATCATATATTGCAAAATACCAGAATATCCCCCTCTGTTTTCGTAAACATATTGAAAAGGATTTATTTCTACATCTGCCCACCCAAAAAAATCCTTTAACGATGTATCATATGCATCAAAATACACATCTATCACACTATCTACATCAGGACCAAGAACAGTTGCAGGATATTCCCTAGCACTAGTAAGTATCAAATCAACAGAACGAACCCTTCCTACCCACATCAACCAATATTCCTGTGCTTTCCGAATAGCATTTTCTAAATGCTTATCTGTTAATTCAACACCTATAACATCACAACCAAGTTCTTCAAGAATCCATTCTTTAATAAAATCTGTTGCTCTATCGCTTTGCCATTCTCTTCCACAATCTACCATCTTTTTTACTTTTTCTTACCAATTGACCTATGAATAGGTGTTGTTAATATTTTCTCTAATGCATCTTGAATCTTACCTATAACGCTATAAATTTCTACTTCCTTTATATTGACTCTTTTTAATGCTTTTATTGTAGCATCTCCGATTTCAGAAAGTACTCCATTTAATTGGTCTTCATTCATCTGAACAATCGATATTATAGATTTTTTTATATCTTCCGGAAGAGAATCAATATCAATTGAAGATTCAGGTTTTGCCAATGGTTCTTTATCATCGTCATTGCCATCATCGTCATTGCCATCATCGTCATTGCCATCATCGTCATCATCGTCATCATTGTTATCGTCATTGTCATCTTGATTATTATTATCCATTTTATAAGCTTCAATTATTGGTATTTCTTCACCTAGTTCAGCTAATCTTTTCGCTACTCGTTCATCTGGAGAATTTAATAATTGATTTGCAACTATTTCAATCGGATCAGGCTCTAAAACAGCAAACAAATATAAATCTCTATCATAAAAACCACCTTCTTTGAGAGACAAACCAAATGGTGTTGTTGCTACTACCTCACCATATGCAATATGCTTTCCCATTCGGTTTCTTACTTCTATTGTCTCCCCAATTCCTATAGAACCTGCATCAATTGCATTATCAAGTCTACTCTCAAATAGTGTTTTTCTCATGGAATCCTCCAATTATTTTGATTCCAATCTCGAATGTTTTTTCCTTATATGTGTACTCATCCTTTTTTCACTCTTTAGAATTTTTCCACAAATAATACATCTAAAAAATCCATCCCCCATTGTCTCATATTTTATATCGTTTTTTTTTATATCACTTTCTTCTTCATCTTCATCTTCTTCTTCATCTTTACCATCTTCATCTTCTTCATCATCTTTTTCTTCATCTTCACCATCTATATTATTTTCTTTATTATCAATTACTACTTCCTTATTTAATTCACCCAATTTTTCATCATCTAACTTTTCTGAATCAAAATCTTCTGTTTTTTCACCATATTCTTCTATGATACTTTTTTTGTTATCTGATTCATCTTTAATTTCAACAAGGTATTTTGCTTTAACCCAATTACTGAGATCAAAATCACCTGTCTCTATAACTTTATTCGGTTCGAAAACAAAACTGACATATTCTCTAACCTTAATACCATTATCTAAAACCTTATCTCTAAATCCATCAAAAGGTTGTTTTTTTAATCCATTTTTCATCACATATTTTGGCATTTTAATCTCCTAAAAAAAGGGTCGGGCCGATATCGCGACCCGACCCTTGCTAGCTAACAACAAAATCTATATTATAATTATGACACTGTAGGCAAACCGCTACAAGTGATCACACCATAATATTCAGACCTCAACATTTTAGTTGCAAAACGAGTTCTAATTCCCTTCCTGAAAGTTTGGTCATCTGGGTCCAAGAAAGTAGGAGTAACCTGAAGTGGAACATATGGACAATATGCGTATCCAGCATCTATAAATCCACGACCTTTCAATCCAACAAGAATTTTTGTCTCGTCTTGCCATGGATTAAGATAAACAGCCCATTTCCTGAGAAGTGTTCCTACTCTAGAAATACCATAATTAGCCATTGTATCATTATACCATGGATTTAAAACACCTTGCTCAATCGATGCATAGTCACCATGTGTAGAAAGCTGGTCTAAAAGTGATGCAACACTAGGTCCAACAACTATGAAATTAGCAGGAGCCCTACCTGATGCTTTATGAATTCTTCCTGACATTGCACCAATCGAAGTGAGCATCCTACGAATAGCCTCAATCTCACCTGGAGCTGTATCAGCATAGGTATATGTTCCAGAATGCATAGCACCAGCAATAAGATCATCTATAATCTCTCTGTCAATTTCAAGCATCACCTCATTGCTAAATGTTGAAACAATTTCTGTTTCAACATCCATACCATGAAGTGCACGCATATCATCAACAGCTTCTACCGTCCAACGCGCTTTTAACTTTCTACTTTCTGCTTGAACAGTAACAAGCGAAATATCCAAATGTACACTTGGAATTTTTCCACCAGGAGTTTGATAAACCAATTCATAATTGATATAATACTGAGCATAAACAACAGTATTATT
>CAYUTF010000008.1:52067-60085 GCA_964447495.1 uncultured archaeon | reverse complement strand
TGACCAGAAGTACCATTTGCACGAATTGGAGACCAATCTGTAGTCCTACAATTTGCAATAGTATTATTCAAAGTAGCCGTACTTGTACCAGTATTAGTACAAACACAATCATAATCAATGAATTCAGACGAATAATATTTGCCAAGATTCTGCATCATATTATCGCCAGCAGCTAATTCACCGTCATAATTTCTATCTGTTGGATCGTCAGCAATTCCAGAATATGGAATTTTCGAACCCTTCCTATCGGTGTATTTCTTCTCATAATAGAAAATACCACCAACAGGTGCCGTCATTGGTTGCACACTAACAATCTGATTTGCAATCAAATTCGGCCATACACGCCTAAGAATTGGGAAGGTATACTTGGTAAAGTATCCTGTGTTTGTAGACAACGTATCTTCATTGAGTTGCTTGAGATGCTGCATCTCATTCTCAAGAAGAACAGCCGTTACCTTTTTAACGTACGGAATCTGAATCGGGTCATTTTTACCCGTAGATTCTAATAGTGGTTGCCATTTTGAGATACAGGCATTTGCATAACTATTATCATGTATAGTGTTGGGACCTGCCATCTCGAGAAGCTGTCTTGCCTCTGTACTACTCATAATCGAACTCCTTTAAATTGACCGTTGTTAATCTCCCTTGGTAATCCCAGCCAAAGTAATCATTTCACTGACGTCATGTCCTAACTCAGTAATAAATCGTTTCTTTGGTGTTTTTTCTTCAACAATAGGTTTTGAATTCACTTGTCCTTTACCAAGTGATTTTCTCATCCGTTGAAGATCAGGATCTCCAATTTCTGTCAACCCTCTCTCAGATATCAACGCATCAACACGGGACCGATCATGGATATCTTCCATTAAGGTCATCAACTCTCTACCATTAGTAAATCTTGCAACCTTTTCAAGTTTATAGACTTTCAAATTCGCATCTTCAAGCTCTTTATTGGCCGATTCTACAATTTCTTTTGCATTCAATTTAGCTTCATTTGCTTCATTGATAGCGTTCTTAACACCTTGTTCAAGCTCAGAAATCTTAGAATCTGCTTCGTCAAGCTCTGTACGTCTTTGTTCGTCTATACGCTCTCCCAATTTAACAGCTTTCAACAATTTATCAGACAACTCTTCAACCTTGCTTTCAAGCAGGGTTATTTTACCTCGAAGCTCTGCATTTTCTTCGCTTAGCTTCGCTTCTTCCTTCTTGACCATCTCTCCTTCAGGCAAATCTTTCAAAAGAACATCCAATGTTGAAATTGCATCTTCTGATGATTCAAATTTTTTACCTTCTAAAAGTTTCCTGATTGATTCAACCATTGGATGACCTGAAATTTTTCTTTCAATTTCAAGCCAACATTTTGCTTCATTTGCTTCACCAATAGCTTCATCTCGCTCCCTATTGGCCTCTGATACTTCAAGTTCAGAAGCTTTAATAGCAGCCTTTACATCATCAACATTAGGGTCTTTCTTGTAAGCACTAACCATTTCAGCTATTGCTGATAAAACAGCTTTTGAACCAGCAACTTCAGGATCTGATTCCACTTCTTCAATAATATCTTGTCTTACAATTTTCTTTAATTCCAGAATCTCATCACGAAGTTTTCGTTCAAACTGTTCAGAAAGTTCCTTTTGTATTTTTTTCTCTGAAGACATTTCTTCAGATAATACATTATCATTTACAGTCTTTAATGATTCAGCAATCTCAGGAAACTCGTCTAGAAACATTTTTGCTAATGTAGGATCATCAACATCCTCAGTATAAATACCAGGAATAGCTGTTTTAACGGCTGGATCTGCCACAAAATCATATGTTTTCAAAACAAGGTCTTCCTGAACATCCTCAACACCGTCCTGATCTCTTCTTGGTGCAGTAGAACCATGTGCCCTACTAGACACACCAACTTGAACATTTGCTTCTATAAGAGCTTTCAATGTTTTTCCTTCAGGAGTATTAAGAATCTCAGCTTCACCTATTACAACACCATTTTTTATTTTCAATCCCGTTATCACGTGACTAACACGCTTTAATGATGTACGGCCATCTGAAGGATGATCTAGTTCACCTAGTATTCGTCTATTAACTAAATCCTCTTGCAAACGATCTATTTCTCGCTGCATATATTTCTCAGGATAAACCCTACCATTCTGAGTTGGAACATCACAGCGACCAAATTCACCACGTGCTATAGTTTTATTTCCGGTACCCTCTACCAACGAAAGAGTTACAGGAGTTGATTCTATTAAAATTTTTCTCATAATATCACCACTTTCTCCAGCGTTTAAACCGAAGACCAGATTTTCTAGCAAGTGGATTACGGTCAAGTTTTCGTTTAGCTTCTGGAGAAATTTTTCTCCTTGTCTTGTTCCCATCTAGACTTAAACTCTTCAATGGTGAAACATAACCAATCAATTCTAATCTCCCAGACGTATATGCCGTTCTTCTTTTCCGCTTACCACCTGATCCATCAGTCTTTTTTTCTGATAAGCGGTTTAATCGTTTCCCATCTCACCATCATCCAACCTGTTAATTGACTTACTTATAATAGTAAGTATTGGATTCAACTCCGCTATAAACTCGTCATCATCCATAACATCTTCTTCTAATCTACCAGCTTCATATGTATCGATTACAGAATTAACAGCTTCTGTATAAATATCCGATATAGTTCCATCCATAAATTCTTCATTAAGCAAATCAACTATATTAACAATACGCTCTATAATTTCATCTCGTACAGACCTTGTTCCAGAAGTTGAAATATCTTCAGAAATCTGCAAAAGTTCTTCTACGAATGGTGAAATAGTATCTTCTCGTCTCAATCCAACACGACGCTTCTCTGCTCTTGCTGAACGCATTTGAGACACAACACCTTTACCCCCTCTCCTCCATTTTTTCTTCTTGCGTCCTTCCTTAGCAAGCTTACCCATCCCTCCTGCTACAACATGAGACGGTCTACAGATTGGCACACCACCATCTTTGCTCACTGCTCTCATCCCAGGAGGACACTGAAAAGAAAGTTTTCTAGCTGTAGAACCAGCTTTGAAACGCCTTTGACGGGTAGCCTTACCCTCTTGAAGAGCTGCTATAATCTTTTCAGCTCTTTCAAGAATATCATCATCACCATCAGGAATTTTTTTCCCTGCAAGACCATCTAGTATTTTTTGAATATCTTCTTCTTCTAAATCTTCTAATTGTAAGGCTTCTATTCTATTAAAAAGTTCATTGGTGACATATTCACCATCAAATGGGTCTTGCCCCTTTTTTAAATCATCGTCTTTCTCTTCAGATTTAATTTTTTCAGTATTATCTGTATCTTCATTAATAATACCATACATTTTTGCAGAATTATCAGCACTAATATTTATATTTAGTGCTTGAAAATCCTCTTCTAATGTTGTCTTCATTCGTTGATGAGTCATTGCATTAACGCTCCTTGTTGTGAGGCTCTGCTTTTAATTTCAGATATTCTGACATCAGAGCCATTATCCTTGCTCGGTCGGCCAATTTATCATGTGCCTTTGCTACAATAGACAAATTATCTTGCCTAGACAACTTTTCGGCCTTACCAAGCAAGTCAACAAGGACTTGCGCTTCAACAATCAACGATTCACAAACGGCACCTAAAAATTCATTATCACAAAACTGTAACCCTTTGCAACCTTCTATTATAATTTTATATCGATCACAAAGAATTGACATAGAATCTTTTACTTCAGTCTTAAATTCTGAAATTCTCTCTTCAGGCAATCTTGAATATCGTACTTTTGGAACACCATTTTCTATCTCTCTAATACGACCATATAGCTTAGTTTTTATTCTTTCTATATTAGCATCATACATCTTACTCCACGTATTAGGCTTCACAGATTCATTAATACCTTTCATAACATCAGACAACCAAATCATATCCGTATCATTAATAAAAGGTATCAATTCACGAACTCGAGTTCGCACATCAAAATCTTCATTTATCATTAATTTTACTATACTATTCAACTCTTTAGAAACATGATTAGGAATATCCTCATCTTGTATTACAGAAACAACTCTTGATGCTTTGTCACTTGTAATCTTTATGCTTCCATCTTCATTCATTAAAAATGATATATCTCTAAATTTGCCATCTTCATTAAAAGCCAAAACATGGTCATCAAACGTAGCAACAATACGTAAAGCATTATATTTTTCACCAAGAAAATTCTTAATTGTATCAAGTCTATTCTCAATACTACCAGACCTTGCTTTCTCTATTGCTGAACCTTGAATATATGCCATAGTAAAGCTCCTATTTCACCCTACGTATATATCTTACACTATTGTCAAGCCTGCGTATATCTCTTTTAGATGATAAATCCATCTCATCTAACTTTTTTATCACCATATTGGACTCTTGCATATACCTACTTACCATTTCTGTCAATTTTTTTATCTCCTTTGAAACATCTACATCTTCATTCTTGTTAACATCACCAGTTTTAGCAGTTGCATCATTAATATCTATTCCAGGATATTTTTTCTCTATTGATGAAGCAATCCTAGCTTGGTCCATCAAAACCTTTTCTTCTTCATTAAACTTATCATTCATAACCGACATCGCATCATCTTGGCTTAGGTGCAAAACTCTACGCAATAACCATTCTTTCGGGAAATATTGAGACAATGTCTCTATCAATCCTGCTTGTGCATTCATCACTTCAATCTGTTGTAACTCAAAGATACTTGATGGCATAGTCATTCGTGTATCCCACTCTACTGTATCAGGATCTATATTAATTGCAGCTAAATGAACACGAATAATCTGCCTTATACCGTTTCTGAATTCTCTCTGAATTCTCATACATGTACGTGCAAATCTTACATCCTTTTGTGCAAGTCCTTGCTCAGCTTCAGCGTCACCACCATAATAACTACGTGGAATCTTAATAGATGTGAACATTTTATCTCTGAAGTACTGAATATCTTCCATAGATTGCCATTCTGGACCTGACAATACATCAACCCTCGTGGATTCCTTACCGCTTCTTGTAGGAATCCATACATCATCTTCAGGTGAAAGTGGATTATTTCGAAATTCTAACTCACCTGTAGTTGGATTTACCAACGTACGCTTCTTATACTGTCTTTTTACTTTCCTTACTAAAGCCATCGCTTCATCAGGAGGTAAATCACCAGTATCAACATAAAATGCGTACCTACCTGGCGATCTAGTCAGTTTAAAAACCAACGCTGTATCTTCAAGCATAGCTAAACGCTTCCATATCCATCTTGCAGCGTCTAACACAGAATAACCGTATAAAGAACGAACAAACTTTGATTGAAGTCTCCAGTGAACAATTTCCCATGGCTCAAAGAAAATCATTCCACGCTCTTTAGTTTGTTCTTTTAACTTGTTTATGTCATCAATAACAAATCCTTCTATATTAAATCTACCTGCTAAATCTTGAATATATCCTATTAAATCTCCCTTCATAGTCACCAATCTACGCATAGTAGGTACTGGCAAAAAATTCAAACCTACAACACCAATATCTGTAGTAACAATTTCTGCAAAACAATTTCCATATTTTGATAAAGTTCTAATAGCAAGCCAAATATCTTCTTCTATTCTCAATCTTCTATGCAAACAATCATCTATAATATCTTTTAATATAGCATCTTTTGATTCTGCCCAAATTGTCTTTCCTCTAAGATTATCTGTAATCGTTGTATCATCTGCAAAAATGTCTAGAGCACAATTCAGTTCAGGATAGTCGTCCATATTCTCGTAATCAGCATATCGAGCCATTAATGCTTGGTCCATACTCAAAGCAGATTTTAGATTATTATATGCTGCACTAACAGTTACATTATCAATAGACGAGTTCATTGGGTCATCAAATGCCCATCCCTTACCTTTCTCTGCTATTTGTTCCCCTTTATCTCTCTTGATAAGTTTTTTTATCCTGTCTGTCCAACTCATATTTAATCTCCATCAAAGAGTATTGGCAAATAATCCTCTTTGCTTATTCCTTCTTTTGCAGCCTTCACAGCTTCTATATCAACTTTATCAGCAGGAATCAGGGGTGACACCCATGAATGCTCGTGTGAAAGACCAGGTGATTTCACCATTCTACCTTGTAGTGGCATCATAGATGCCGCTTTCTTTAATCCTTGAACCACTCCGGCAACTGAGTCACTACAATCCTTCGAGCCAGCTAACGGATGGTCAATCTTCCCAGCAAGACGATCATACTCTAGTTTTTTAAATTCTTCAATAAAAGGTTCATAATAATATATCTCAATTCTTTTTTCATAAAAAGCCGATTTCAATTCATCATAAGCCTCAGTAGATGAATCCATAGATATAATATGTGGTTTTATTCCTTTTCTAGATATCTGTTGGTGCATTTCAACATGCTGATAAGTATCTGACGAAAACCCAATAAATTTAAAACCATGAACCATAAAATCATAAATCATTACCCTAATATCTGGCATATAAATCTGTTCAGCTGGTGGAGGATTAATTCTCAACATAAAATCTATAATATAATATGGTTCCTGATCTACATGAACATATCCTTCCAAATCTCTTCTTACTACTTCTACCCACCTATCTATATGTCCTATCGCTAACCCAGAACTATCACCAGATGTTGACGTATCAACATGGCACCAACGCATTGCAGATGGATTTCTCCTAGGCATAAACGCTCTTTCCTTAAATCCACCTGGTAAGTTCCTTTCAATCTCTACTACTAAAGCATTCCAATCCATAACACCAGGACCACCAGCTACCCATTCTTCTCTATCGAAAGGATGAACAATATTTGTATTGGTGCAAACAGAAATCATTTTAGGTCGCTGCACAAACTGAGAAATAGCTTCTGTAGAAAAGCCAGCAA
This sequence comes from uncultured archaeon, assembly GCA_964447495.1. GTDB lineage: Archaea > Asgardarchaeota > Lokiarchaeia > Sigyniarchaeales > SOKP01 > SOKP01. Next base: position 53,201 of record CAYUTF010000008.1, on the reverse strand, counting down.
TATCCCTTAATGACTCTTCCATATTTGATTCAAAATCTTCTTTGTATTCAACGGGAATATCCATAATAAAAGCATCATTTGCTTCTAAATATTCATCAGTTATAGCATCATATTCATCCTCTCTAAGAATCCTTGATTTCGTTGCTGATGTAGAACATATGATATAAAAAAATTCACCACAAAATTCTTCCTTTGGCTTTGCAGTCCATTGAGTATGGTCCCTAACAAAAACTAAAGGATCATCCTTGCTCTCTCTAAGCTTCCTCTCTGTAAATGACTCTACAGTAGCCGCAGAAGACGCCAAAATCACCATCCCAGGAAATCCCCCTCCTGCCGTTTGAAACCTAGATTTTATCCTTCTAACTAACCCTCTGTATATCTTCTCAACTATATCAAAATGAGCAGCCTTTAATTTCTGGCCAAAACCTATAGCAATTTGTTGTCCTTTTCGCTTTGGTGGAAAATTTGTATTATGAACAACTAATCCATCAGCAATAAACGTATTGTACTCTGTACAAATAGAATACGTTTGTTCTGGTCCAAGCTTTTTAACAGATAATATTTTTTCTAGGTGCAAACCATCAGGAAGATTATTTACTCTTATTCGTTCTTTTCTTACCCCTACGAACTCGAGTTCGTTACAACAGGCTTTATTCTCTTCATCAATCTTGTCCTTATTTTCTTTTTCGCTTCTTCGCTCAACTTTTGACCTTTTGGTGGCATAATCATCCTCTACAACAACATAGTCTCCTTCAACAATATCTTTCGAATAACAATATACAAGCCATTGTCCTCTTTGAACCAAAATAGGATGTTCATATGAAAACTCTGATATTGCTGAAGATGTCCCAATCTGAATCAATGATTGAATTGATGATTTCTTTATCTTCCACCATCCTGATTTCAATTCATTATTTTCATGATCAAGACAAACAATTTTGCAATTGGCTTTTCCTCCTTGAACCATTTCAAAAAGGTCACCAACTGTCTGGTGACATATTATGCCATCGTTTTCAACAGTTATAATATTTTTCTTGGTCAAGCACTCGTCACAGGCTGCTCCAAAAAGATTTGTGCCCAAAATTCTATCAGATCCATATGAACCAATTTTCACTCTAATATTATGAGGAAATA
>CAYUTF010000008.1:38572-51967 GCA_964447495.1 uncultured archaeon | reverse complement strand
GGAAGAGTATGATAAATATGACCAAACAATCCTTCTTTAACAAGAACCTGATTTTCTAATTCCTCTTCACCAAGAATATCAACTAACAATCTTTCTTCTGGTGTTAGATTCTGTTTCATATGGTCAATAATACCAACTGCTTCATCAAATGTAGTCTTTGAATATCTTCTTCCATTTTTACCAGTAGTAATCATTTCTCAACCTTAACATCAATTATTTCTCCAGCATCTTCCTTTTCCTTCAAACCAGCTGCATCTTGTGCTGCTTTAAGATAAGCAATAACTCTTGCTCTACTTACTGGATCAGACATTACCTTAGCTGCTTTATCACCATATTTTAAACGAATCTCTTCCAATCTCTCTGGTGATACAGTTATCGTACCAAGATTTCTTTGACCAGAAATACCAAGATCCATCTTGACCATGTGCATTTTATAAATTAAATCCATCAATGCTTTTGCGGTATGTCTATGCTCTTGGTCTGAAAATCCATGCATTCTAAATTGAGCATGTCCAACATCAAACTCATATTTAAGAGCTTCATACAAATCATCCATTCTACGAAGCTCTTCCAACTTATCAGTATATTGTTTTCTTGCATCAATAATAACATGTGGCTGTCTAGTCACCAAAACATCTGCAGGAAGAATCTCTTGTCTATATTTTCTAAGTACCTCAATTAAAGATTGTTCTTTAACATGCAGATATTCTCCCTGTTCTCTAATAAAATTTGCAACCCCTGGTGCAGGATAACCATGAGATAACATCTCATGCACTCTCTGAAAACAACGAAGCTTTTTTATTTTAGAAAATTTCTCCCTTTTTACTATATCTCTATCCATCTATCAACTCCATCAACAAGCTACGAACTCGAGTTCGCAAATAGCAGCAACCTACCATACTACTATCCATTATACTCAATTCCAAACCTACTGCAACTGATATGATATTATAGAAATATAACAGAATAAATAAAAAAGCCTAACAAATCATCATTTGCTAGGCTTTATCCTTCGTTTTTTTTTAAAATGTCCTGGACATGAAACAGTGAAAATGTGAGAACATTAATTAATTCATGTTGCAACAACCCCAGGACAGGTTGCAATATATCATCATGATATATTAGCTATAGTTGCTTTTGTGCCTCCACCATGATGAGTTTATAGTCATCCAAAGACTTATCCGGACAAGAACTTTTTCCCATCGTCCGTTACGACGAAAAGCATTGAATCGGCGTCACAGAATGCCGGGGCTTTTATCTGTTTCATGAGACCGACTTTTTCAAGCTCCCGTAGGTCTGTTAAATCGGTATGACCGGGGCTTGCAACAAAATGATTTCGATACCACTTTTTAGGGTCTTTTCCGCCGAGTGAATGTTCCAATAAAAAGCGCTGATATTTCGTTGTCATTCTCTCCACCTTGAAGGAGGCAAAACAAATAAAACTTCATCAAAAAATCGAAAAAAATGCCAAATTACCACATTTCTTACATGTTATACCACGAATCGGAATACCATTAACATATGGTTTTTGAACAGAACCAACCCATCTCTCAGGTAACCTTGCACTCCAATTACCACCAGCCAATTCCTTTATATCAACTTCTTTATGATTACTCAGCATAAGCACTTCACCCTCTTCCGTTAAATCCTCCCACTCCACTGAATCACAAAAGGGACATTTATAATCATACTGATACTTCTGTTCAATCATTCTGAATCCCGTTTATCCCGTTTTCTACCCAATTTAATCTTTTTAAAAGAAAACGAGGTTTTTTCCCATGCTTGAACTTTTTTTCTTAAAAAGGCTGGTCCTAAAAAATTCAACAAAGCATCACTCATAATCCTAAAATAAATACCAATAACAATTTTTGCTTCATCAATATGAGAATCATATTCTATTTCATAACCAGATTCCCTAAGTCTATTACCAATATATCCTTTAGCTGTTTTATCACTCCATCTATCGAAATCAGGAGGAGCACAAATACATGTTGCAACAGTAAACTTACAACGAGAATCATCTTTCGCCATAATTCCAACACCAATAATACATTTAAAATCTGGCATCACAATCTTGTACATAGAAATCTTATCAGAATTCTCTGTAACAAAACGCACTCCATCTTTCATATATCTTTCAAAATCACGTTTCTCTTGTGCTCTCTTCATTGACTTTTCTAGTCTCAAAACCAAATCTGCATACCACAAAAAAGGGTCGGGGCGACCAGTATCATACAACTTAGTATCAACACGACCTGTCTTTTTCAAAATCTCGTTAGCCATCTTCTCGGCTCTAATACTAATCTCACTCTTTCCTTTTTTTTCTTCTTCCATCAAAAAATCTCCTTCAACTGTTATTGGTCTCCCCATGAAATGGGATACTCACAATCATTTTCATCACAAACAATACCGCTTAATTCATCTCTCCTATGTCTCTCTGCTAAATAACAAAGTCTTTTCCATTGAAAATTTTCTTTTTCTTGTTCAATTCTTTTCTTCCTGTTTACAAACCAATTTCTAATATATTTTATAAAAAACATTATTTTTCAACTTTCAAATCATCTTCCACAACCCATATCGCAACCTTCCTCACATGACAAACCCTTCGACATATTTAAAAACATTCTTCAGTTGGCCAAGTAGGACTCGAACCTACAATTAGTGTGCACCCTAATATCATACTTTTACCATATATATAACTATACATGGCTGGGACCCTTTCTGTATATCAAACAGCTAATCTGACAACAACCGGTCACTTCTGATGCGTATACCTTTCCGCCATTGGCCAATATTTAAATGCCTGGCATCGCACCAAGCTGTATGGCTCACCCCATATAGGTCTAATTTGTTTCTCGGACAATCAGCAAACCCGGTCTACTCCTTATTAATCCTTGTCTAGAACGTCTTCTAAAACAAATTGACCACAGGACATAGACACTATGAGACTGCATAGCAACAGTGGCAAGGATGCCTTGTGGTTTCATGACTTAGCCAATTCGTCAGAGGAAAACAGCACTTAAATGTTCTAAAACACATCGTTGACATCCTTAAGGACTTTCACCTATATTGCAGTTTTGAGGCTGCTCCTCGATGCAATGATAGGATTCGAACCTATAATCTTTACCAAATTAATAGGTAATGCTTTACCAATTAAGCTACATCGCACTGTCCCGAATTCCACAGGACTCGACTTTCTTTTAATGTGGTTGAGTCGTAATTCCATTCCACAAATCTATGCACTTCCAAAACGAAATGATGAAAAACAACCAATATCATCATCTATATTAAAACCAAGTTTATCTAATTCTTTTATATCTTCATCTGATACACCTGCTGGATCAACATAAACATATAAAACATCATGCTCACATCCAGTGGGATATTTTTTATCAGTATTATATTTTCTAAAAATATTCAATGCCTGAATTAAATCATCCATTTTCATCAACCTTTATTTCTTGCCCAATAAAGCAAGAATATCACTAGATCTATTTTCTTCTCCAGCTTTAAATGCACCTCTTAAAGCATCTAACATAATCTGAGAAATTCGTTCCTTAATCGGCTCTTCAAATACATGTGCTAGTACCAAAATTCCCTGTCTAACTAAAAACACTTTTTTATCTTCAGCAACAACTCTATATAAAAACCCTTTATCCTCAAAACTTAACAATTCTTTTTCCATACTAATCTCCTCTTGTCGGAATGATAGGATTCGAACCTATGACCCCTTGCTCCCAAGGCAAGTGCGCTAACCAGACTGCGCTACATCCCGATAACCATGTTTTTTTAAAAGCAAACATGGAAAATTCCTCAATGGCAGATCTTTTTTTCGTGTTCATTTTGCCACTGCTTCGAACACTTCAATATAAAGCCATTCATATATAACCCTTAGATTAGCCATCTTTGGGTTTACTATTTTCCTTTTTTATATTTTCTGGCCATGCATCTTCACATAAACATCTTCCATCTCCATATCCTCTATATTTGCATCGTCCATTATAACGTCCATTATCATCAATATAAAAATCACATGGGTCATATGGTTGTTCACATTGATGCAACACAATCGTCTTGCATGCTGTTTTCTTATCCATTTTTATATCTCCTAATATATTAAAAATATTTTTAAATTTTAGGATACTGTTGGTATCGAACCATTTCTCTTTGACATTTTTTGATCAGTACTCACTAGTTATAGATTATTTGTCTCAAGAAGTTCTCCATTCAGAACTGTGCCACCTGACACATACAGTATCCAATATTACTAGGGGAATGTCCGGATTCGAACCGGAAACGAGTTTATGGAATCTTTACACAATAAATCTCGCCAGATAAATCATGAAAGCTTGGAACGCATCTTTGTTCAGTATTAACCCATAAGATATCATTCGCCTATGCGGTTAGGTATAAATATCTTACAACTTACTTGAAGAGCCTCGTTGACCATTTCCAGTGTGTCCCACCACACATCATTCCCATATAGTTGGAGTCGTGGGGAATCGAACCCCAGTCCATTTAGACATCTCAATATTAATCTTCACATGTTTAGTCTATCTAAATAATTTGCATGCAATGATAGACAACTACATACAAATTCTTCATGGTCATTTTCGCTAACCGTTTCCCATGAAAAACGGTCACTATCCTGTAAAAATGACGCCCTTATACCTACACAGGCAATCAGCACTTGGACGGTTTAGGCAGCTTCAGCCAAAACTTTACTGTCGTTATGTCTGACAATTATATTCAAGCATTCTTTTTAATCCGCTGAATACCCAAAGCGGAACATGCATAATATCAATCTAGTCAAATGTCGAAACCAAATCGACCCCTAAATCATATACTTTATTCAATTTTCAAAGAACAAAAATAAACTACTTAATCAAATAATTTATCTCTATTATCAATAGCCCATCTTTCAAGATCTTCAAAACCAAAAACATCTTCTGGGCTTTTGTTACTTGTCACCCAATCTATCAAAGCTTCATCAGAAAATACTTCATCTGGATCTAATTCTTTCCGAATCCACTCTATCACATCATCAAGTATTTCACCAAATACTTCTTTGGCAAACTCTTCTTTATCAAAACTATTTGCCGACATCTCTTTCTCCTTTTGGTTCACATCTTGCCAACCATCTACTAACCATTTTATTCATCTAAAAGCATTTGTCAACTTATTTTTTTTCACAAAAATTCACCCTATTCCCTAAAGAAACTCATCTCTCCAAAATATCAACTTTGTTCACAATAAATCCACTTTCCCTGAAATAATCTGTAAAATCATCAAAATTTGGAGACATAGAACAAGAAAAGAAATCAACCCTTATCAATCCGGTTTCTGGCCATGTATGAATTGAAGCATGACTCTCAGCCAAAATAACTACTGCTGTAAAACCACCAGGAAAAAAAGAATACTCTATAGAACGTCTAATATGAGCATTAGCTTTTTCACAAGCACCATGAAATATAGATAAAATTTCATTATTAGATATTAACCTATTATATTTTGCAGTAAAAATTAAATGCTTCACTGTTAATCCTATCTATTTTTATATTCTTCAGCCTTCTTTCTTGTTATCACTCCTTTTCCTTTACAACAAGGACATTTGACCAAATTTTTTATTTTTATATACTCACTAACATATTTTGACCCAGATGTAGTATATCCACATCTGCCACATTCTACTTCATCATCATCGTGCAATAAATCACAATCATAATTAACGGAATCAACTACTACAAATCCTTCTTGTTTATCTCCATATTTGTCAGTATACTCAAAACCAGCCCCACATTTAGGACATTTCCATTCCTCATCGGGAACTTGAACTGACGTATGTTTATAAATACAAGACATTTTTATCTCCTTTTAAAGAATAAAGACCATCTTAGCCTTAATCAACTCTATTTATAATCATCAATTAACCATTTGTCAACTTTTCAACCAAAAGTTTTATTCTCGAAGCTATTCTTTGTGAAGCAATATATTCCTCTTGTTCATCTTCAGGTTCATCCCCCATCAATCCTAAAAATTGTCCTTTCTTTACACCTAAAACATCTAATATTATTTCATCAAATCCACTTCTTGAAACACAATAATAAGCAGGAACTTCTTTCACTGTTGAATCAACACCTATTCTTGCAATTCTTGTCTCACTTTGCCCGTGAACTGCCGGACTCCAATCTAATTCAGCAAAAACACAACATGTTGCACGATATTGAAGACCATCTATACCAGATGCAGACCTCAAACTTAAAATAACAATATCATTATCACCATTAACAAATTTACGTATTGCTCTATCTTTTTGTGCTTGTGTCTGCTTTCCTGTTATAAAAGAAGGTTCATATCTCGCCAATGTCTCACGTAAAATATTATGAACAGCATGATGCCAAGCATAAACAAGTGGTTTTTCACCAGCTTCTATTAATGATGCCACAAACTCAGCAACATATTTTGCTTTTGCTATACCTGCAGCTTGTCTCGTTTCTCCCTCTATCTCTCTTGCTAATCTACCTTTTTCAGTAAAAGAAGAAGTAAGCCAAACATCAGCTCTTCTTTTAGCTGTTTCAATTAATTGTTCATATAATTCATCATCTTGTTGAAGGTCTTGAACTCTCCTTATTACTTTCGGCAAATCAGGCATTACATCATCATATTTACGTCTAAGGAGCAATCCCTCACGCACCATATGACCGTGTAATGCCTTTGGATCCTTTACTATCTTAGACCCATACCCATCACACCACTCCCTACCAAATGCCTCCTGTGACCCTAAGCAATTAAAATCAACAGCATTGGTAACTGACCATATCTCTGAACCGTACCCATAAATAGGAGTACCCGAAAGACCATAAACATGCTCTGCATTCCCAGATAAAAGAGAAGCAGTAGAATATTTTTTAGTGTCACTATGTCGTAATTCTTGAATCTCATCATAAATTACAGTCTTAAATCCATTTGCCAATAATTCTTCTTCCCACCATGCAATCAATCCATAATGTATTATTGAAAATGGCAATCTTGGAATTCTGTATGATGTCCTTCCCCTTAATATAGGTGCTAAAACTTTTCCTCTTTTTATTGATACATCAAAATCAGTATCAAAAAGACTTTTTGGGTATCCACTACCCATATCAAAAAGAGACCCTATAGCTCTTTGCCACTGTAATTGAACATGTGCCTGACATACTACTAAACACGGATACATCTTAGATTGAGCTACTGCACCAAGAGCACTCCATGTCTTACCCAATCCCATGCTGTCTCCTAATAAGACTCTTCTATTTGATGTCATAAAAGTGACAGCTTCTTCTTGATATGGATACAACTTTCCAAGAAACTCAGATGGTGGAGTGGTTGGCTTTAAATTATTTCCAGTTGCTAATCCAAACCATCTGTCAATTGCAGTGTCTCTTGCTTTATCTAAATATTCCTTGCAATGCACATTCAATGGAAATCTCATCATCATCCAATTGAGATCTGAAACCTCTCTAGATGACCTACCAAATGATAATTTTCCTGTCTTTCTATATCCACCTACTTGAGCACCAGGAAAGACACGCTTTGCAAATTCCATCATGACAGGTTCGCCAGACAGAATAAACCTTCCCTTTCTATAATAAAGATCTCCATATTTATAACCAACATTTGTCGGTTCTTTTAAATAATCAGGAAATTCATCTGCCATATTATACCAACGGTCCCTTTTCTACTTTACACAAATACACATCTGACCAATTCAGCTTGAAATGTTCATACAGTCTTTCAGCTTCACTCTTCTCTTCACATGGATAAAACTCTGGTAGCCTCTCAACCCCTAAATCATAATCATCAACTTTCAATATTACAATCCAATTAATTTTCATTTCCAAAGGTCTTTCAATTCCCTAATCTCTTCTCTTATATCTCTTATAGCGTCAAATATGGCATCTACATTACCAAGCAATTCAGAAACTCCATCAAAAGTTGTCTCTGCTAATCCACGCTCATAAGCTTCAACTTTTTCTATTGTCTCCTCCCAACCACTACTCTCTTTCTCCTTTATTTTCTCATATCGTCTTCTACATGCTGCACCTGTAACACAAATATCAGGCAACAATCTCCCAGCAATAGCATCCCATGCATTAGCTTCACTATAAGTTTTACCTTGTTCCTTATAGTGGTCAAAAATAGGTTGACAATCTCTTATAGCTACCTTCAACTTACTATCATCTTCTTCTGTCCAACTATGAAATTTCATCTTCTCAACCTTTCTGCGAACTCGAGTTCGCTCTATCCTTCATCCGTTTAAATATTGCCTTCATCTTTTTATCCAATTCATCTAAACATCTTTTACATAAAACTTTTGATGGCTTATGAACTGGCTCATTACACCCATTAACACACATCTTCATAAAGCTACTCCCCAATTCGATGATAATGAAACATACCCAATCGGTTTACCATTTGCTTCTGTTATATGACTAAATAATCCCCTCTCAGATACAAGAATTACAGCCGTTACTTTATCACTACTCGCATATCTTTGAATTTGCATTGATACAAATCTTGTATTGGGCTTGCCCTTTTTTACTTCTATAGCAATCCCATCTTCTGTCAAAAGGTCTACTCTGCATCCTTTAGATAAAAAAACTTCTTTTGAATATTTAATACCAAATTCTTTAAATTTTTCTTCAATCAAAAATACCACTTCTGATTCAAGAGATACTATTCCCGTTTTTATCGTTTTCAATATTGATAGGATGTTTTCTACAGACATCAGCAAACCAATCATTCAACTTTTCAATTTTATCACCTAAACAATGCAACCTTGCATCCAAACCTGTCCATATAATATAACATCCTCTGTCTAAATCCCAAATACCATTTTTATCTATTTTCAATAACATATTTAAATTTCTTCTTGAATAGCATTCAACTCAGAATAATTATCTAATTCATGAATAGTACCACAATTTTTACACTTCAGAAATACACGAGTTGATTTCATTCTAGCACCTTTTTGACCAAGCAAAATATCATGTTCAAATTCATCGTCTTTTCCACAATTACCACATATAATATGCAATTTAGCAACAACCATCTTAACTATCTCCTTATAACTCAAAAGCCAATGGCCCCACTTTCATCTTCCTCAAATGTCCATCCTTATTCAAAAAACATGGTCTTGCATCTAAATGATAACCTTCATCAAAATCAACCAACGTTGCACTAATCCATAATCCAACATTTAAAATTTTCATTCTAGATTCTCTATCTGTTGTAAAGTAACCAAGCCCCCTTAATCTTTTATAAGCCTCCTCATCCGTTAATATTGGTGCAGTCTTTTTCCATTCTTTAAGTTCCTTACACATAATTAACGCCCATTCATAATAAGTCATATTACGAAACCAAGTCATAATTCACCTATTCCTATAAAATAATAATAATAATGCTAACAATGACAAACATAATCCAATTAATGGGAAAACATTACCTATTATTCTTAAAATATTAGTAGGAACCCAAAAAGGCAAAGATACCAAAGATAAAAATATTGCTGCTAAAATAAACCAATATTTATTAGCTAAACCTTTACATGATTTTACATCAAAATTTTTTTCAATTTTATTATACCATTTTTTTCTTTCACAAAGCCATTTTTCCCTTTCACGTTTTATCATTTCATCATATTTATCAAACATTATTACTCACTCAATTTTCTCATAATATCATCAAAATCATCTTCTGAAATACTATATTTCCCTATCTCTAACCCTGTCAATTCTGTACCAGTTATTCCTATCATAGATGCAGCTCTTCTCAATGTAATACCACTTGCTCTTCTTTTAGAACGTATAGCATCACCCTGTTTAGTATTCTCCCATTGAGGAACTGGTACCGTTACCATCTTTCCACCAATAAAAAAATCCCCTTCCTTATGCCCTATTGATTTGTTATCCTCAAATTTCATTGATGTTTCTCCGTTAATGAATACTTCCTTGAATCCAAAAGATTCCTAGCATCACAACCTAATACTCTTGCTATAGCATGCACTTTAGGTTTTTTAGGAATTTCCTTCCCTTCTTCATAACTCCATAAAACCCATGAAGCTATTTGAGTTTCATCTGCTAATTCATCAAGACTTATACCTCTGCTAATTCGGATAGCATTTAGATGCCTACCAAATTCATTCTTTCTCATTATTAATCACCTCCCAAAGCAGGTTACTTTGCTCCATTCTAAAAAGAATTGCATCAACCGGATTTGGTGGAGAAATATCAACAGTCAAATTCTCATATTGTTCAATCTTGTCCACCAGGTCACAACGTTCTTCCCAGTTCTCTTCACCTGGCTTTGATGTCCAAATTTCATCGAGACGATCAAATGCTTTTTTCAGGTCAGCATCATTTTTTATAATCATAGTATTCATATTATCTCAACTTGCATCATCAAAATGATTATAATTTATATCTACCGTTGGCCACTCAATCTTCTCATGATGATATCCACACCTAGTACACTTCCACTCCTCGACTATAGAAACATCACGATCCATTTTGCAACCAACACACATACAAATAATTCTACCAAAAAAATTCTTTATTCTATTCAACATTTTCATACCTCCAATCATCATTAACTATCTGTTGCATAGCCAAATGCATATTAATAAATTGTGATTTCCTCCCTCTTCCTAATCCCTCTCTATATGCAATCTGCCAACCAATATTTTCTTTATACCAATCCCAAAAAGAATCATCATTGCTAAGGTCTAAAACATATAAAAATTCATCAGAATAAAATTTCCCATCAAAAACTGTCCTATTCAACAATATTAACGTATCACCTTCGATAACAATTAAACCTTTTTCTTTCATAGAATCAACAAGACATTTTCTATAATTTAAAATTACTGGCCCCTGCTTTATTGCAATAAAATCTTTATGAGTTACTGTTTCACCACACTCAAGCAATGATTTCAAATCAAGATAAAAAAGAATTTTATTAAGCTTAATCACATCAAGGTGTCTATCAGAAACAGATGCAAGTATTCTAACAGCTGCATCTATTAAATATTTATCATCTACCATGGTCTTATTTTTTCATGAATTCTATCCAGCGTTTCACGCTGTTTCCTGGATAAATCACGTCCCATATCCAATCGTTCACCAATTGAATCAATAAAATCAATCTCCCATTCTGTTAAACTAATCTTTCCTTCTTCTCTTGCTTTATCAATATCATTATAAAATTGTTCATTTGTTTCCATTAATAAACCCCAAAAAAATAATCATAGGTCTGCTCTAATTTATTACGTTATTTCTTTGTAAAACCACCATAATATGACACTCCTATTTAAAATACCAATTCCATCTGATTTCCGTCTTTAAATAATAATATAACTTGTCCATCTTCTTTTCTAATCCGCATTATTGTCTCATATAAAGCAAGCGATTTTCTAATAACATCAGTCTTAGAACTTGAATCACTTTCCACAACTAATTTGTCCAATCTTTTCATTACTTGATCTGTAAGTTAAATGTTTAGCCTATATTTTTTATGAGACATTTTTATTACTCCAATTTCCCAAGTTGAATCAGACATTACTATTACCACTTCTCTACACATGTCTACATCAAACATTCCTATATGACATTCATCAGCAGGTATTCCTAACTTCTTAGCAAGCCATGCATAAGCCTCTTTACGCTTCATACCCTTCTCTTTCCAAATAGGATCAAATGCCAAATGAGCTTTCATCTTCGCTTCTCTCAACTCTTTATTAGCAAGTCTACCTAATGGTTCATCACCAACACGCCCATATCTCTCATTTCGGTCATGACACCCAACCCAAGCATTACAAGGCTCACAAACCCAAAACTTTTTACCATCCCAAGAACCTCTACCAGCATATATTTCTCTGCCAGTTTTTAACTCAGCCTTTTTTCCACAATATGGACAAATCACAATCCTATTATCCATCACAACTCCATTGATATCTATACCAATATCATTTCATACTTATCACTTAATTAATATTTTGTCAACAATCATAACGAACTCGAGTTCGCAATTAACTCTCTTTAATAACACTAATGTTTCACGTGAAACATTATATTAATGACAACTAACAAACTGCTTGTCACACCATTTCTTTACTTCAATAATGGTGAAATTTCCAATTTCCAACCTTCTAGGCTTCTTTGGCAAACAACATTCACCCTCCATAATAGAAATCATTTCTTCAATCAAATCTGTAGCCATATTATCAACTTCAGATAACTTAAACTTGCCTTTCTTTATATCAAGAATCAAATCTCTATATCCTAATGGAAATTTAAGTACACCAGTCTTACCAAGATCTATGCCTTGCTTTAAAATCTGAATCAAATTCGATGCAAATTTCACATCATATCCAAATCTTTCCCAGTTATCAGCTCTTGAACTAGCCCTTTCTAATCTACCATTAATCATCGATACAACTTTTCCTACTTGAAGTCCCCTTTCAAAATGCAAATCAGCAACAACAACATGCTTACCAGGCCCATTATCAATAAACACTCCAGCCAATGGATTATATTTTGATTTTATTACATCAACAAGAATAGCTTTTTGATTACATCCAGATAAAAAATCCAACGCTTTGTTTAAATAAGAATAATTATCTGGCTTAATCGTCATTTTCTGCAATTGAGATTGAGCATATCCATAATACCTTCTTAACCCATCTCTATATGGAAAATACTCTGCCATTCCCCTCAATCGCTCTCCAAATTCGTCTTGAAAAATAACATTTTCATCATTTGAAAAAACAATATTCAAAATATTAGGATTATTCTGAATAGCTAATCGCATAAATGTCCTGTATTCTCTCAATTTAAAATCTATAGCATCAGATGTATTCCGACCCTTTTCATCCTTTGATGCTTCACTTAAATCAACCTCCTTGCATTCCCCTAAACCATATAAAACAGATATTGGAGGCATAAAAATACCTTCAATATCTAAATCACTATCTTCTGTATTTGTCCCAAATAAATGAGATCCTACTCTAACCTTCAAGATAGTGTTATCTATCGCTTCTTTACTATAATCCACGATTTGTCTCCTATTTGTGTGGGAAAAAAGTTATTTTATTCAGAATTTTTTTTTGAAGATAATGCATCATCTGACTTATTTTTTTTCGGCGACCATGAATCATCCACATTCAAAATAACTTTTGGGAATGCCAAAGGCTCAGAGCTTACTATTGGCATTGCTCCTCCTGTTACATATACTTGACGATATATATCATTCATATCCCACCAATAAAGATATTCCATTGAATGACCATATGTTCCATCATCTTGAAGAACCTCGCTAGTACGGTAAACCCTTCCACCAACTGAAACTTTAATACCATAA
>CAYUTF010000008.1:29702-38472 GCA_964447495.1 uncultured archaeon | reverse complement strand
AAGAACCTCGCTAGTACGGTAAACCCTTCCACCAACTGAAACTTTAATACCATAATAATCAGGACGATTAGAACCTTTTCCAACTCCACCAGCAGCTACACTATATGGATTTAATCTTTTTCCTGAACTCGTTACTTTTCCTTTTACTGTTGAATACAAAATAACATCTCCAGTATAGGATGATACAATATACAAATGTTTAATACTTCCTGGTTCATTATCAATTTTCAAACGTCTACCAATGTTTTTCTGTTCAACAGTAAATCCATTCTCATCTGTTTTAATCTTGACTGTGGCTTTAGTCACACCTGATTTTGACTGTGGCTCTTTATATTCCGTATTTTCAAAACCACATCCAACAAAAAGAATACACAATCCAACAAAAAACAACCTTTTCATAACTCATCAATCCTTTCTTGGTTTACAACCAAATAATTACCTACATTTCTATTACATTTTCATCTTCTACAATCTCATCAATATTTCTATTCCCTGCCAAAAAACTTCTTATTGCATAAACGGAAACGGAAAACATAATCCCCAATATAATCAAAACTATCATCAATTCAACAAGCGTAAAACCTCTTTTTGATTCTATGATCTTTCTATTATTTCTCAACATACGGCTTAAACTCCCTAGGAAGTGGTTCTGTTGCCCCTTCAGGCAAAGACCCTATCTCTGTAAACCTCCAATTAAACTTGGCCATTTGAGCATTATAACGAGAAGCAGCATCGTTATATGCTCCTTTTATGCCTGCAAACTCTGCTTTCCATTGAGACATAGTTTGTTTATCAACTCTATCCCATTCATTTCTAGGAACTCCACTGTAATCCTGTTCCATTTGGTCAATTCTAGTTTCTGTTACTTTGATATTGGCTCTCAACTTATCACAAGTTGCAGCCATATCCTTGAACCACTCATACTTTTTCAATAGTGCTTTTGGACCAAATTCATCCCTTGCAACTTGAACAGCCTCCTTTGCTGTCCCACAAATCATGCCAATTGCTCCAAAAATTGCACTCAATAAAAGCACAGTAATAACAATTTTCACAAATAATGACCATGGTCCTTTTCTTGCAGTTCTCTTCCATCTTTCTTCAGCTCGATCCCATCCGTCTTTTTTCATAAATCCATCCTTTCTTCAAAAAAATCATACAATATTTTCTTGCTTCTCTTCTCTCTTTCTTCTTCCAAATCCTCCTTGACCTACTTTTCGACCCAGGTTTTTGATAACACTTACCACCAGATGATGTATTCAACCCATACAGACATATATCAGCCACATCTGGATTAGCCACATCATCATTCCTTGGCAAACCATATCCCTTCATTGTCTTTCCTCAATCACTTGCTCTCAATAAAAATGTCTTCAAAATAGCCAAATGCCAATCTTTGAGACATTTATTTGTCCTATTCATTATCAAAACAATTTTTTGCTCTTCTTCTGTTAAACAAAGCTTCCCAGCATCAAACAAGACAATTACTGTCGAACAAATCTCCTTCTGTTTATCAATTATATCTTCACTTCTCATGTTTCTACCCCCAATAAAAAATTTTTACGAACTCGAGTTCGTTTTATTCCTTACTCTTTTATTATTCACAATCTATAGAATTAATAATATATTCTATTTCATTCATAACTAACTTAAGCTTGTTGACCCTATCCTCATGCTGTTCTCTGGCTTTCTTAAAAGCCTTTTCTCCATCTCTATGAACATAATAATCTCTTCCATTTGGAGCAGCATCATAAAGTTTATCAACAGAAAATTGTAATGCCTTATATACTTCAAGATATCCATCCAACAAAGATTCTTTTGATGTTCCATTTAAATGGATAATAGGAATTATTGTATCTTGCATTTTTTCTCCTCAAAATGTAATATCATCATAAAACTTAATCAGTAAAACACTGAAAATAACAAGAAGGTTTTTCAACCGAAGTTTTACCATCCCTTCTAAAACCATCTGCACCCTTAGAACCACACACCCACCATCCAGTGAGAGCTAAATTCCGATAAAGCTTCTCCCCACATACTGGACAAGTACCCCTCTTGACATGTTCTATAGCCTCTTCCTTGGATTTTTTCATCCTCTCTTCAGAAGCTTTACGTTCTGCTCTTCTCGCTCTTTTTTCTTGTAGTGTCATAGCCACTGTGAGTCTCCTTTGCTGACATCTTGTCAACCATCTATCATCTATTCTACCCATCAAAAAAGGTTTGTCAACTTATTTTTTCACAAAAACTCACTCTATTTCCAGAACAAAACTCATCTTGTCGTCTAACTTTTACTTCTACTTCTGGAGATAATGTCCATAAAGCTTGTTTCCCTTGACAAAATATTGGCTTTTTAAGAATTACAAGATCATTTAATTTCCAAGTATACTGTCCTTCAGCTGCCCAAGGAGACCTTATCCATCCTTCACTTTTTCTATAAACACTACATGGCTCTATCCTTGCAGTAGCAAACACTGCACCAAGCAATATCTCTTCAAAAATCATCTCTTTTATAACTTCATTAGAATGATACACTTTACCATTAATCACTATATCTCGGTCTGCATACCACTGAATACCAACTATAAACTCCCCACTAAGACCTTCTCTTTTACCACGTATAAATCTAGGGAAAATACATGCATCTCGAGCCATTGATATAACAAAATCATAATATGGCAATGCACCTTTTACAACTGGGTCATATCTTCGACCAACTTTTCTACCAGCATGTAAAGCTATTCTCTGACCTAATATATTCTTTGGTGGATGCCATGTTCTATTCTCAACATCTTTACCAAGATGCATTATTGCCCAAGCCCATTCTGGCCACAATGTTAACGCTTTCAACCTTTCCTCCTACCATTCATCATACGGCAAATTAAAATCACAAATACCATTTGGTTCATTTAATTCAGCACCATATGGTAAAAACTCATTAGGCATTTTCAAAAATACAGCATCATCTGGAAATTTATCTCTAAAATTATCAGGAACATCACCCCTATGCCACAAATTTGTTGTTTCAATTATACAACCATTATTCCTTTTTATAATAAATCTTCTTCCTCCATATCCTCTAGGTTCAAATCCTATACATCCATCAAATTTTTCTTCTCCAATAGAATATGCCGCTCCTTCAATAACTACATAATTAGATGCACCAACATCAATCATCCAAAAATGACAATGAAAACACATAACATATCTTTTTAATTCTTTTGAAAAATCAAATATATATTTATCTAAAATCTGTTGTTCTCCACAAACTGAACAAATAATAATTTCACTTTTATTATCCATTAAAAGTTCCTATCTAACTATTGACATCATTTTTATATCAATTGGCATCTCTTCCCAAAGTCTAAATAATAAAGCAGATTCTTTTTTAAATCCCCACTTATTCCAATCTTCAGCAATAACATAATAACCATTTAATCTCTTATTAAAATGTTCTAAATATTCCTTAGTAATACTAACAGTTTCATATCTATCATCAAAATTTTTAACAACAACTGCTTCCATAGGAATATAACAACAATTTTTATGAATTTTGTCTAATTCAATTATATATTCATTATAAGAATCAATCTTACATGTTTTTTTATACATATATTTTATAAAATCAAATACCCATCCACATTTTATCAAAACAGCATCATAAGCATGCTGTAAATTACTAACATTAAAAGAAATTTCTTTTACCCACAATTCGTCTTCATCATTCAATATATATCTTTGATTTTCAATATGAAACCTAAGCTTCTTTATTGAATCTACCATCCAAAATATGTTTTTCTGTTCAATCAAATAAATAGCCGTCATCACATCTTTTCTAGCCTTCAAATCATATTTCAAAACATCAATCATAACTTTCATATCATCAATCATTCTATCAAATTCAAACTGATTCATGATTTCAATCCATGATCCCTTCAAAGAGGCGACACATTAGGCTAGAAAAAGACGTGAAAACAGCATCAATCAAAACAATTATTCATCATCAGTCTTTAAAGACTTCTTCTTTCTAAGCAACTTAACACCATTCCCTTTAATGCCAAGCTTTTCCCAAAGAGCACCAAAACCAAGTCCCTTGAATTGAGCTTCCATGAGTTCCTTAACACCTTGCTCACCAAACATCGCTTGTGGAGCTATTGCATCAGCAAGCTTTGCAATACGGTCATTATCACCAAGACCTGACAATGCCTCAATAAGACCTGGCTGAATTGCTTCCATAATAGCCTTAGCCTTCTCGGTTTCTGCTTTCATAAGGTCTTTCTGAATTGCAGTTTCTTCATGTTCTCTCTCAAGTCGCTGATTAGTCTTTGCGCTGATTTCCTCAATCTCAGCCATCCAATTAGCTTTATCAGCATCTCTCTGAGTAACAATCAATTGTTTTCTCAATGACTCTTGTTCTTGTTCCTTCTCCAAACGAATACGTTCTTTATTTGCCTCAAGCAACAATTTGGCTATTTCAGCATCAATTCTTACATCAATAACAGCCTTTGAAATTTCAGCACGTTCTTTTTCATGGTCAAAATCACGACGATTACGCTCAATCTCTAGTGCCTTTTGAAGAGCATCAGAAGCAGAACTTTTTAATGTCTCAGAAAGTTTTATATCATCCAATTCTACAACAAGAACCTCAACTTCAGATATAAGCATATTGTTCTCATCAAATAACAATCCTTTTCGCTTACCATCTTCATTCTTACCAAGAATAGTATCCCTGATGATATTTGTAGAATCATTATAAAAATCCATAACAGACATTTGTCGAATACGATTTTTAAGTAAAGAACTTACTCTCTCACACAAAAGCTTCACATAATTATCAACAGAAAACCATTTGTATTTTTCTTCTGCATTATCTCCGACAAAATCAACCTTCATTGAAATGTTAACTTTTGCCTGACAAAGGTCTTTTGTTTCCACTCTAATCTTGTCACTAACAACATTATTTTTCGTTCTAAGAAAAACATCCTCTTTTACATTAACATGGTCTTTTGGTGTATTCTGAGAAAGTTGAAACACTTCTAATGTCTCATCATATTCAAGATGAACACGAGTTGGACCTTCAACAATACGACGATTTCCATTCCTATCTGTCACTAATACAGCAAATCCATTCCATATATCTAAAGATACAACTCCTTCAAATTTACTATCTAATGTAATTGACCTTGGAGGAACAAATTGACCTTCACGGTCAAACATATCTCCCATAATGCCCATTACTCCAGGATCTGTGCGCATTGTAGAAAAACTGTCATCAACATCCCCAGAATAATTTACAGAACTTGAAAATACCATTTCATTTGGACTAGACATTGCACGCTTTGATGAACGTCTAAGATTCCGCATCAAAGATGATGTTGCACTATTATCACCAGTTTCTTTCCTTAAATCACTGTTATATTTATAAACAGCAGTATTGCCAGGAAAAAATAATCTGGATTCTTTATCTGTTAATCCTCTATTTATTATCACCTGATTCCTAGGGTCTGGCAAAAACATCCGTGGTCCCATCACAGTAGAAATTCCACCTTCAATACGGTTCAATACATATCTTCCTTCACCTTCGGGCAAAGCAACAGCAAAATGACGGTCTTGATTACCGTACTTAATTATAGCATGCTCTTTTCTTGGAAAATAAATACGAGTATCCTTCCCTGTGATAAATAATTCCTCACCTTCGGCATATAACCTGTTATCTTCTTCATATGACTTTATAACCTTGACATAAAGACCTGATGTCTCATTCAATTCAAAAGCCATAAACTTCTTCTGCATTGTTCCATCATCTTTTTTATGAACAATGAACTTTTCAGTTGGAAGCGGAAACACAACATCTGGTCCACGCACGTATCGTTTTTCACCACTCTCGTCTTGAAGGATACAATATTGAAGTTGCTCCAAAGTTATTGCATCCTGTACATACCTTGTACCATTAACACTTGAAACACCAACTACCTCCACCCCATCTGGTGGAATATAAAAATGTACATCAGTACCTTTTATAATAAATTGCTGTCCAGTCGCTAATTTTTCAGTAACAAGACCTCCATAAATATCTGTCGTTCTTGCAGCAACATTTTCATCAGCAACTGAACCATCTTCTTCATTACCATCTACTTCATTACCATCTACCTTCAAATCAACATCACTTTTTTTCAGACTTTTATACCACAATTCCGATTTAAAAGCCTCGACATCATAAACACGAACCAACAAATATTGATTGGACCGCAACTTATGGCCTTCAATCACTTTGGCCATTTGTCCTGGCCAAAGAGCAAAACTTGCCGGGCCAGGAATATTAACTTTCTTCCCAATCTGTAATCCTGCTTCTCCTTGGTCAGAAATTTCTTTCTCTTTAGGATGTTCTGTCAAAGCAGCAGGATTCTTCAGTGGTGCATACCAACCTTCAGGTATCACAATACAATTTCTCTTAGCATTATGATAATCTACGGATACAAACTTCTTCTTTTCATCACTCCATTGCATCAATTGATCTGTCTGTGACAATGATTGTTTGTATGGACCAACAACTACATTAATGTTTCCTTTGGTTTTATCCAAATAGAAACAAAACTCATTCGGCATCAAAACTAATTCAGTCTCTTGATCATGTGGTGGCATCATTTATCTCCTTTTTTATTTTGTTCGCCAACAACTCTTCAACCAACATTATTCTACAAATAATAAATCATAATGGTCTATAAACAAATCACACATCCAATTTATATATTTGTCATGTTTCTTGTGTCTTCTTTTATCATAAGCATCAATATTACCTAACAAATACTCCTTTTTGCTTAATCGTATACCAGGTAATTCAATAGTAAGAAAACGATTACGTTCTCCATTGTCTTTCACTAACCAAAAAAATGATAACAACTCAGTATCACCAGAACCATAAACTAACACAGGTTTTTCAAAACCTTTGCAATATTTTATAAACTCAGATTTTTTATTTATTTTTATTATCATTATTTCGTTCTTCTATCTCAATACTCCTATTAACTTGTTGCATTGCCCAATCAAGTTTATCTTCTGGCATTTTATCAATAATAGTTTCTATATCCAATGCCATGCAACCATTTGCATACATTTTCTTAAAAAGAACTGTACATCTTTCAGGTAACTTTTTCAGCCCATCCTTGATATAATTTCTAGCAAAATCTTGAATATTTTTATTCATTTTAACTCATCAACCTTTTTAAAAACCCATTTCCATTCATCTATACAACCAGTTTCCCAATCTTTTGAACCAGGAACAAAACAAAGACGATAAAGATCTCCATGCTTAGGATTATCTGGATACACTATACCAACATCTTCAAAAGGAACCTGAGCAATATCATCCTCAAACAAATCTTTCAAACATCTTTTACCACAACCACCAGGACAAGACATTCGTTTTAATATTCTATATGATTCTCGCTTATCTATAGACAAACGATTATCTAATCCATGACTAATATATTCTCCCCTACTATATCTAAAATATAATCCTTTACATTTTGAAACTATTTCTTGCGAACTCGAGTTCGCTAACACTCCATCCCCAAACCAATCTCCATCTTTTCCCACGAAACATCCTCCTGCTTTACCAATCTCTCTCTAGATTCCCCCATTTCAACACAATCAAGCACTACCTCCCCATTCTTAGCAACATATGTTTCTCTCAACATAACCTTTCCAGTTCCACTTATTATCAAACTCCTCAGAATCAAAAGCTTTCCTTCCTTTTCCTCTATATCTACTCTCCCTCTTTCTTTGATAAGCTTGACAATATCCATCTTTTTTCTCCTTGTGATAAAACGGCAATCTCAAACCGTATCCTAGACACAAGTTATAGTCTCGTTAAGGATTTGTCAACATTTTCTTTCTATTTACTTAAATATCTCGTGTATCTTGAATTTTACAACCCAAACCCAATGATTTTCTTTCCATGGATATCCACGTTTAGCATTTATAATGTCCCATTCTTCAGAAAAAAATGACCATGGGTCTTTCATCTCTTTTCGTTCAGCATCCCACCAAGAATCATTCTCTACTGGCTCACCATTAATTGCTCCAAGATACAAAGGAGGCAAAAATATTCCTTCATCAATAATATCTTGTTCTGAAATATCATGAAGTCTCTCAAGGTCAGCATTGACTATTTTCAAATAAATCCTAGATACCCATCTAGGCATAAAAACAGGATTTCTCCATGGTGCATCAATTGGCTTAGAAATCAAGCCTTCATCTACTACCTCTTCCATGCACCATTCTCCACCCTTATCTGTTGCTGCATATACTGGATGATCCCATATACAGGAATTCTTTATATCTCTATCTTCTTCTGGTGTTTCTGGGTCACATAAAGATAACGCATATTTTTCTTTTACCCATAGAAAATCCCCTGGTTTTCCATATGGGCATTTCAAAATTTTACTTTTAGAAAAATCACCACCAGATACTTCCCATGTATATGGGGCTTTACCATCCACTACAACTTTAGGTTGTTTTTTCAAAACTCTTCTAGTTTGACTCTTCTTTTCAGCAATAATTGCTCTAACCATTTTCCCTGAAAATATAATAGAATGCCAATTCATACTAATTCTACCAAACGTTTTTTTAAAAACATCTTACCATCTTCTTTCATAAGAACTACTTCAATCATCGGTATCTTATCTAAAAAAACAATATTTTTAAATAAAACATTCTCAGAATCACCTTTCATCTAAAATCATAATAACAATATTGAACACACAAACCAAATTCA
>CAYUTF010000008.1:22527-29602 GCA_964447495.1 uncultured archaeon | reverse complement strand
AATCACCTTTCATCTAAAATCATAATAACAATATTGAACACACAAACCAAATTCATTATATGAATCAATATCATTCTCTATACTAACTTCAGTCCAAATTGCAGCCATCAAATCACCCCAAGCATTTCTAGAAAACACACTTGCTTTACCATCAGAAAACAAAGGAACACCATCTTTATATCTTTGATGATATATTCCATTATGTTTCATTGCCTTATCAATTGAAACATATTTATCAACAACAGAAACTCTTATTGCCTCTAAATATAACTCAATATCATTTGATGCTCTATCAATATAATCACACCACCTATGCCTAGCCCTAAAATCACATCTTTTTTCTGTATATTGTTTATCATCATTGATTCCAAACCAACCACCAAATTTCAAACTAATAAAATTATTACTTCTTACAGCATCATCAAACGATATCCAATTAACAACATACATATCTAATCTCTCTTATTTTTATACATCCAAAAAACCAACAACTTTTTGTATATCTAAACCTACACTTTATACAAGGATCATCCTCATCATCATAAAGGTCATCATCTATTCCTATTTTATCATTTTTTATAAATTCCAAATGTTGCTGTAGAAACACCATCACATTTTTTATATCCAATAAACCTATATTCAAAATCTTCTCTAACTTCTAATGGAAGTCTATCATTTAACATTCTCAAACGGTCATTAATTTCTTCCTGTAACATCTCTGTTTTTTCACAATTCATATTTTATAAATCCTTTCAAAAGGAACCTTATCTGATGTAAAACCACAAGCCCTTGGATGACCTCCTCCTCCACGTTCTTTTGCTATCTCAACTATATCCATACTTTCAGAATAAAGTGAAACAGTCCAATTCTTACCGTTATGACAATATACAGCTACAAAAGGATAATCCTTTATTCTATCTCCAAATATTTCAGACCCAGAAATAGCAGAATTACATACAAGTATCCTATACCCATTTAAATAAGCTTCATATGCCCAATTATCTATAAATGCTTTGTTTATCATAGCAGTATGTTCACAAAGCAACTTTCCATTCTCTAATAATCTATCAGTATCAAAAAATAATCTATCCCATACTTCTTTACTTTCAGGACATGGCTCACCCATTAATTTGAAACTCTCATGAAACCATCTAGATTCATCACCATACTGAAAACGCCATACATCTCTATCACCAATCAAACGAATTGCTTTAGGACACATTGCCAACGAACCTTCTTTTATTTTAACATTATGTCCTTCAATTTTAAAATTAAAATACAACCAAGTAAGCTCACAACCTGAAAAATCAACAGACCGTAAACCACAAATATGCTTAAATGAATCAAGCTTTTCTATAGCACTTATATGATGGTCAATCCATATCACATTATGTGTTTTTTTAACCAAATCTGACATAACATCTGGTTTTAAACTAAAATCAACAATAACAACTCCTTCATCCTCTTTAATTCTATCAATCGGAAATTCTTCATTATAATTTATAGATATACATTCTACTGAAGTATCAATAAAATCTTCACCAGGACAAACACCTTTTGCAGAACCAGTAATAAAATTCCTAGCAATATACCCAGCACATTTACCGTCAGCATCCCTGTGATAAAAAACCTTCATCATTCATCTCCTTGTTAATGTAAAATCCTATCTTCATTTAAAAGAATTCTTCTCATTTCATATACAGAATATTCTCCAATTTCATCTTTATAATCACCAATAAATTCTATCAAATCATCTTCATTTTCAAATACATGAAAACATTGACAATTATCATCATATTTATCATCAAAAGCTATTCCAATTAATCTATCTTCATCCCTCATCCTCTTCTCTTTCATTTGCTATCCTTCCATTCCTAACCAGGAATATCTACTTTAAATCTCTTGCCACAACATGGACATTCATATCTCTCATATTCTTGGTCCCAACCACCATCAAATACACATTTTGCAAATGGATGCTGTGCTCTCTTAGATTTTTCAGATGTCCATGGGTCTTCCCATGTACAAATATGAACCTTTTCATCCTTGTTTTGCATCTCTTAAACCTTGTATATAAAATCTAGCATTAGTTATATCAACAACACCAAGACATTTCTTACACAAAGCCTTTCTTGGTAACCTACCATTCTCATTTATCGGATAAAAATCATGAGGAAGTTCACAAGAATCTAACCTGGCTTTATTTTCTTTTACTCTCTGCCATATCTCATTAACTTCCTTTTTAGGAACACCAGAAACCCTAGAAAGTACTTCTAACCCATCTTTTACTTCTGACATTTATTCAACCTATCTATCTCTGCAGCAATCAAAGCACCAGCTTTTATCAACAAACTAATCCTCTCCTCTTTTTCATATTCAGAAGGACAAAAACTCCCTCTATCTGCCTTCCTAGTTCTAAGTCTAGCATCATACTGAATATGCCAAGGAAAAGTGTCAACAAACTTAAAATTAGATTCTCCTAATCCCATTCTTCTGTATACCCTTCCGGGTGCAGCATATGCAATAGCTGCCCAAGACAATTGACCACAATTATTAACAGACCTATCGTGTTCTAAACTATACTTCTCTTCTTCAATCTGCCTTCTTCTCTCATCTGCTATTAACTCAACACCACTCTTATCAAAATCACCCATTATCTTTATCTCCATGCACATAAACAGAATATTTCATTTTATATCTTCTAAACTGTTCCAATCGATACCTAAAGCATCAGATAAAACATCACATAATACTTTTTTACATCTATCATGAACTTCTTTTTCACTTCCATTCGCATCAACAACTATTTTTTTATTCAATGAATAAAATAATTCATTAATATCATTATGAGATCCAAGTATTCCATCAGCATTGGCCCATTCTAGATACAATTCTTTTATCTTTAATTGAAATTCTATACTTTCATAAATTTCACGATGAGTATCTCTATCTTTTATTCTACTCTGACAAATATCAACATCAGCATCTAAAATAATTGTTAAAACAGGAATAATAATTCCATCATCATCAACAAAACGATTAAACATATTCTTCATCTTCTTTATACTATCTAACATAGTATCTTGAATTCCTTGATACACAAGTGTTGAAGGATAATATCTATCGCAAATAACCCATTTCCCTTCCTCTATCTTTGGTCTTATAAAATTCTCAACATGGTCTATTCTATCTGCTCTAAACAGTAATTCCATGGCATTACCAGGAGGCTTCTCTTCTGTACCACCTAAAATCTCTCGTATTAAATATCCGATACAATAATCAGTTGGTTCTTTTGTCCATACAACTTTATTCTTTCCAATCAAATCTTTTAAATATTCATACATCATATATGATTGTGTTGTAGTTCCAACACCATCAATACCTTCAAATACAATAAAATTATTCATTAGTATCCTCTTCTAACGATAAAACAACTTTCAATCCAACATGAAAAGCCATGTTCACCATTGTTTGAACATAAATATCAATACTTCTATCCATTATTCTATTAATATCACTAACATCACATCCCATTTTTTCAGCAAGTTCATGTCTTGAAATTCCCCTATTTTTCATCTCCTCATCTATTCTATTTAAAAAAAGTTCAATAACTTCTTCATATAAATATAATCTTTTCCCATCTTTATCACCCAAAATACCCGACAAAAAACCACTCATTTCAAGCTCCATCTCCATAACAGTATGTCCTGTTTCCCATATCCAAGCTTATCAACTAAAATTTTCTCAACATTATCTCTTGTCTTATTATGGATTTTTATACTTGACAAATTTCTACTTAACCAATCTGTCATATCCCAATCACCAGTATATGCACGCCCAGACCCCATCCAATCTGCCACCATTTCTAACACATATCTTTCTGGCATTGGCAATATTGTACTGGGTTCATTATTGCCACCTGGTATTATCCAATATTCCCAATGATGAGGATTATTATGAATATGATGATTCCAAGCAGCCAACCATTCAGGATCATCTTTAATCTCACCACCAAATCTCCTTACATACCAAGGAAACTCTTCATCCATACTTTTCGAACCATCATGAATCAGCACAAGTGATTTATCAACACCAAGTTTATCAGCAGCCTGTCGATAATATCTTAAATGTGATGCAAATGAATCAGTATACTTTTCAACCCATTCCGGCTTAATCTCAGGTTTAGTCATAATTAATCCATTATTCCTTTATATGCATATTCAGGTTCTCCATTCTCTTCAATAAGAGACGGTCCTCCATTTTTAATAATCTCATCACCTTCATCAGGTGTAATAAAAAAACATACTTTAAAATATGACCTCTGTTTATTTTCCATCTCAAATACTGTTGGACAACCCCATGTGCGTTTAATAAAACCTACTTGCCATTGGTCTTCATTTCTATGGTCAGCATATTTACAACACAATACATAATCACCTAAATTTGCATCATATACTCTTCTCATTTCCTATCTCATAATTTCAATCATCATTCTCACCATCCTTTACTCTTTTCAGAAAATCTTCAATTATACCTACTATCTCATCAACACTTTCAAAAGCCCATCTTTTCGTAGATAAAACATAATACCTTCCACCACCTGCATCATCTGTCTTTAATTCCAATTCATGACATGTTTCATTGCTACAAGAATCTGCATCTTGAGTATAAATTGCAGATAAACTAAACAACTCAACACTATCATTACTTTTTTTAACTATAGATAACTTACTGTCATCTTCACTCACTTAATTACCTCCATTAATATACATACACCATGCATTAGCTATTTTTTTTGCACTATCTTTACTTGTCTTAAATTCAGTTTTAATTAATCCAGTAATTTTAAAATTCCAAAATATAGATACATCAGATGAATCAGACGTATAATTTTCATGAATACTTATTCTATAAATTAATGTAAAATCAATAAAATGAAAATCATCAATAGTATCTTTAAAACTAAATATTCTTGTTGGTTTTTCATATCCTTCATCATAAACAACAGCCATCTTATAACCTCATCTTACTTTTTCTGGTTCAGGAAAATAAATTACCGAAAATTCATTTTGAAGAACTTCCCAAAACACAGGATCTTCTTTCTTCGTTATCATATTAGCAAAATAATGAGGTCCACTATGACCTATATGCCTCAAGCATCTACTAAGATTTTTATCTTTCTTTTCACATCGATAATCCCGAATAAACCCACATCTTGGACATCTTTTAAGCTTAAAAACCCGTTCCACTCTATCCTCTTTTGTATCTTTTATCATTTCAAGCCTCTATTTACTAAAATTTTTCATCCATTCTTCAAAGGTAATTTCTTCATAATTTTCAGCACATGATTCATAAGTACCAACTGGTATCAACCCTGTACCACACTTACTTCCTGCAACTTCTGCAACTAAAATATGTCCATACATTGTCATATTTACTTCTCCAACAATTGCTAAATCTTGTCCTAAACCCATATGCCTATAAAATTTACCAACCTCAAAAACCATTTTCACTATTCCTTCAAAACGAACTCGAGTTCGCAACCTTCCTATTAAAAACTACTAAAGCAGACAATTTAGAATCAAAAAACGAAATTTTCAAATCTTCATTACTGCACACTAAACCATCACGTTCACTTATCCACTCTTTGGGTGCATCAAGAAATATAGGTTCCAAATCATGCATAATAGCTTCAGCTAAAATTAAACCATTAGCATAACCATGATTATATGGGTCATAATTCCAATTTCCATCAGAAGATTGAACAGCAACATTTGCACGTAATACTTCTAATTTTTCTTCATACATATCACTCTCCTTCATTAACAAATGGTATTACATGATTTAAACATACCATTCCAAGCCACTCACCTCCAACAACAGACAAAAAACTAAATCCTGATTTACCTATCCATCTAACTATAAATTCATCATCAGAATTTTTTAATATTTCTACTATCTCCCACTTACATGAAGCATCAACACGCCACCACCAATATCCTGGTCTATCTGGTCTCATTTATTATTTCATCACCTATTCAGTTTTTGACCCCATTCTGCTAATCATTTTTGGTATCAAAAATATTATAAGCCTGAGTCCACCAATCTTCCTCAGACTTATTTGACCTATTTTTATTTTTTACTTCAGTATTTTTTACTTCAGTAACTGTTTCATACCAATTACTAACTCTAGCAGACTCACAAAAAACATCATCTTCTACTTCAAAATATGACCCATGAGGAGAAGGATGAGGAAATTCACCAAATGAATAAACGGTACCGTCACTTTCTACCGCTACAAACTTCGCTTCATCTTTTACTTCTACTTCTATTGTAATTTTAACCTTTTTCATATCAAAGTACTTCTTTCTAATAAAAATATATTTTTTATAATTACAGATTCATTATCTTTACTACTACAGGTTAAATATTTTTCAGCTTTGTGTTTAGCACTTATCAATATATTACGATATGGAATCCATGCTATAGCAGCACTTTTTTTATCAATATTATCACTACTATAAAAACACTTATTATTTTCAACAGGGATCAATTCTCGACATTGTCTAGGTCGTTTTTCAAATGAAAGTACACATCCATCTTCAGTCGATAAAAAACAACATTCCCCTCCCCAACTAGGATCAAAAATTTCTTCACAACCTTTTATGGCGGGTCTAATAAAATACCCACGAACTATATCATCTTTGCCTTCTCTAGGATCACCTTCCCACCAATCAATTGACCAATTCCCAGAAATAAACAACTTAAAAATACTTTTCTCAAAAGATTCATTGTCAACCATTAAATCTTCTGGCCATGTACAACCAGGCATTTTTTTACAACACCTACCTCCACATTTTTTACACAAATCTTTATTTATCTTATCTTTTACCATACTCTATCATCTTCCCCTCTTTACAATCAAACCAGACCCAATATTTTTTTCATAAGACTCTAATGCTAAATTTTTACATGATTCACATAAAAACACATTATCATGAGATTCCCAATAACTTAAATATATATTGTCTTCATTTTTAAACAATCTAGAACACATAAAACAATAAGATTGCAG
>CAYUTF010000008.1:6934-22427 GCA_964447495.1 uncultured archaeon | reverse complement strand
ATATATTGTCTTCATTTTTAAACAATCTAGAACACATAAAACAATAAGATTGCAGATCTCCACTACGCGAATGTTCATGGTCATCTCTATACTCACCAAAAGAACTAAATGGTT
Source organism: uncultured archaeon (assembly GCA_964447495.1). Taxonomy (GTDB): domain Archaea; phylum Asgardarchaeota; class Lokiarchaeia; order Sigyniarchaeales; family SOKP01; genus SOKP01. The sequence continues at coordinate 22,313 of CAYUTF010000008.1, read as the reverse complement.
TTTCTATAACAGCAGTCAAAACTACCTTAAATGTTTTAACTTCCGTCAATATTCCAGTTTCAACATGAAATTCTTTTGTCATATCGTACCAATACCTCCAGTAAAATCAGGCAAAGGATCTCCATCAAGACAACAAAACAAATGAAGACAATTTGAATGTATATTCACATGTTTTGATTTTTCAGGAAGCACCATAATAGCTTTATGGTCATCTCCAACCCAATGCCTCTTCACATATGTTAATTCATCATAGGTAATAATTCTTTTTCGATGAGATACTGAAACATGGTACCACCATTTACCATCACCGTATTCATTAGAATACGATATTATCACTCTCATCTGCTTTTTCTCATTATCCCATACCCCATGATAGAAAGCAGATAAACCATCAACACGTCTTCTCCAACCTGGTGGTGGTTCTTTACCAGTCAACGGTAAAAATTTATCTATATTAGCCATATTTTATTCAACCTTCGTCAATGTTTCTCTCCAATTATAAACTTCCCTTTTAGAAAATTTTTCTGATTCTTCAATATCACCAGCAATATCCCATACACTTTCGTTAGAAAACGCAACTGGTTTACCACTTGAATAAGCATATACATACCCATTCTTGTCAACAGCTACAAACTTAGTTTTATTAGGTACTTTAACTTCAATTGTTATTTTTACAGTTTTCATAATTCATTAATGGCACTCACAAAGCCCACCGTTATAGGCATAAGGTCCATTCTTCCCTATTGGGTCATCAGGTCCATAATGTTGTCCTGGCATCCCATACCACCCCCCTTCTCCATCCCCACAACAATCACAAACCGACATATCAGTATCTTCATGTTCTGATATCCACTTCAAAACCCCTTCTACATTTTCAGGATGAAATTGTTCTGGGTCACACCTTTCATCCCAATTTATAAATCCAGTACCATCACATCTTGTGCATATCATCAATATCACCTTTCTATCAATCTATACATGCTTAGACGGATATGCCAAATCTAACCACCTAACAAAAACAGGATCATTCTCTATACATAAAACTTGCTTCTCTCTTGTTTTATCAGATAACCCCCTTAAATCTGCTATCTCAAAATTACCATATCTACTATTTGGCTTTATTTCATACCACCAATATTCTGATTTATATGGTCTCATTTTTGTTTCATTTCCTATCCATGTAAGATCGCCCTACAAATCTAACATTAATATATTACAGCATATTCATGTTTTGTCAACAACATGTTTCATAATCACTTCTCTCATAGTTTTATCTTTTAATTCCGACCATTTATTTATAAGTTCATCAGGCAAATCATCAAAAAGATCATCAAAAATAGCAGGATATTTATCACGACACTGCAACAAAATCTCTATCATTATACTCCTAATTATAGGGTGAGCATGCTTGTCACACCTCATCTTGAAAATATGCCTCCATTCCCTCGGATTTGCCCCAATAACAATCTCAGTCTTTAACCCTATCGGGAGAACCGACCTAGCTATTTGTGGCTTAGCACCAATTTTCATCAAAGTCATATAATGTCTTTCAGCATCATCCATAGCTATATGCCATTCATCTCTTTGTTGCCATGTCAACCCTGGTGGCTCTATCACAGAAATTTCCGAATCAAATCTTTCTGAATTGTAATTACAATATCTTGTAGATTCCTGTGCAAAGGAAGCCAATCTATGCCTTACCAACTCATGACTCAAACCCCGGTCTGCAATAATCCTTGCCATTATATAACCAAATTCAAGCATAGCATGGTGACCACTTTTTCTGAGTTTCCTAATCAGTTTATCCGCTGTTCCTTCACCAATTTTCCCTTCACTTTTGTAACAAGTTCTTGCTGCTTTCTCAATTCCTTCTTCTAATGTTCCACTATCTTCAGGAGCCCAAAATATAACTTCAACTGATGGTTCTACAATTTTCATTTTTTATCTTCCTTTCCACTCCACATTCCACATTCAACTTCTCTCTTTTTATTATCTATATTTATAAAATGCTTACATCTCTCACACATTATAGACCCAACCTTAATTATTACAACATTACCATCCAAATCAACACTCTCACCAAACCTACAATCTGTTAACAACCTACCTGTTTCCTTACTTTCGTATTCATATTTTAATTTCAAAATTATCCCTTTCTAATCACAATTTTTTCGTATAAATCTATATATCCTTTTTCTCTTAATATAGAATATATATTAAGAACCTTCACTTTAAATTCCTTCATTGATATTTGGCCAGAACATTTAGTAGGATAAACTGTTATCTCAATATAATCTAAACCATCTGAATCAATAATTGATTCAATCGAAATACGAGGATTATTAAATATCTCAAATATAATATCTATACATTCATCAATCCCCACAAACATCTTCTTTATTTGTTTTTCTTCAACCATTCTTTAACATCAACTTCTTCTTCATAAACACAATCACAAGCCCAAACTTCATATTCTGATATTACAACATCAACAAATTCTTTTGCTGCCCTTTTCATTTTATCAGAAGGTTCTGTCCATCCACTATCTGGCTCTCCAAAATCCTCATCTAACCACATCAATAAATTCTCTAAAACACCTGTTCCATCATCATATATTTCAGAACGAGCAAAGCCAAAAACCTTTATCTTATCTAGTTTTTCTCCACACTCAAACGCTTCAAAATAATATCGTATAGCTTCATCTTTATCACTACAAACAATCCGCTCTTCATTTTCATTACATGACCAACCAACTATTTCTCTATCACCAATAACAATAACATCTTCATCATAATTACACATTATTTCCCCTCCATATCTCATTCTTATACCTGAAGTTTTGTTATGCTTACATTTTTTACATGTAATAGAACCAACCATAACTTCTTTATTCTTCTTACATGGTACATCCAAAAAATCATAATTAAACTTTATTGTCTGCATTACTATTCCTATCTTTCATCTCTTCAACATACAATTCTTCTTGCCTAATAGCTTTTCCAATAAAAAAAACAGCTTCCCAACCATGAAGCTCATAAATATCCTTCAATCCACCTTTGCCCTTCCATCTATCAGGAAGTTGTTTTTCCCCATATCCCTTCCTAACAAGACCCATAAGTAATTCATCCTTCTCACTATCCTCACAATCATCAAGTCTTATAACAATATCCATAATATCTGAATGTTCACACAATAAATGATTTTCATATCTCTCATAATCTGATAAATCAAATATCTCATCACAAATAGAACATTTATTAACACTATTCATTTCTTTTCTCCTTCAAAAAACGGTGACCGTGGATTCTTCTTTTCCATTTCAAATTTTATATCAGCCAATTTAAGCTCACAGCACTTATAACAAACACCACATGGCTTTTTATTTTTTGGTTCTTCACATGACCACCACATGTTATCTTTTATTTCATATTCAGATAACCTTTTAAGAATTTGATATTTTCTAAATTCCTCAAGTGGAAATTCCAAAGTTGCATCAATATTTTTCAATCTACATATACTATAAAAAACATCCTGAAATTCTTTTTTATGATGCCAAATTCCATCTTCAAAAATATATGAAAAACAAACCATATCATCATCTTGAATAAATGGCATTATCGAACACAACCAAATCATAGGTTGACCCGATACATTTTTACCAATTCCAATCAATGTTTTTTCGCTATAATCTTGACTAACTGTATGAACTTCTATGTGCAACCCAGATTTCTCAGCAAACTTCAAATACCTACTTCTAGCTGCTCTTTGTGCAGCCATAAATTTCTTATTTAATTGAGGATGAGAATCAACCGTAATAGCATGAACAGGATTCTGTATAGAAGAATAAATAGCATACCAATGAAGAAGATATGTAGAATCAGCACCTCCAGACCAAACAACAACTCGTCTCGACATAACAACCTCTTTGCGAACTCGAGTTCGCCAACTAATCAACTACTAATTTCTTTATCTCTAATATATTAGAAATAGCAATCGGTATCTCAAAAAATCCTTTTCCAATTTCAATAACACCTAATATCCATTCTTCTTTAGAATCAAAACCTATACTTCCCTTAAAAAGCCTAGTTACCAAAACTTTCATATCTAAACAACCTTTATAACTGATTGTAACAAATTCACCAACAAATTCTTCAATTTGTTCTTTTGTAAAAATATCTCTATGCTTAATCTTCATATAACTTTTCCTTATATTCACCATCAACTACAACAAACGACAAAACTTAATTCCAGCCATATCAAAAACAAATTTTGCTTCTTCATCATGATAATTATCTAAATAATATACTTGCTTAACCCCACCAAGTTGCACAAATCTTTTTGCACACATCTTACAAGGAAAAACCGTAACAAAAACTATTTTCTTTGTATTCCTTGGCTCAACACAAGAAATACAAGCATTTTCCTCAGCATGAATGCATCCACACCTTGAAGAAACATTTGGTGCGTCACACTTATTAGGCAACCCAGAAGCATTACCATTATATCCAACAGCAAGAATCCTTCTAAAATCACTAGAAGATATTACACAACCTACTTGTCTCCTAGAACAAGTAGATCGTTTAGAAATATCAATCGCAAGATTCATATATATTTTTTGAAAACTAGGTCTATCTTTATCCAAAACATGCAATTTTACATCATAAGCCTTTGCTCCACACATTAAACATTCTTTTCGACCTATATTATCATCTGTATAACCACAATTATTACAAACACCAGTTAATGAATCAAATGCTTTAGACATATCTTCCAATTTATTCATATCAATACCTAATACGCATCAAACTATCCATTACTTCTTGTCTTTTATCTATATATTCAATAAAATTTTTTTCACCATTAATTTTACTTTTAACCAAAAGAATTGATGCTTTTTTCTCTAAATTCTTTAACACCAATCCATAATTACCTTCAACAATTCTCCTTTCCACCATTCTATAATTCAATATCGAAATAGTTGTTACCCATAATGCTAAATATGTCTTTTTTTCTCTTGTACTACCAATCAAAAAACTCAACCCACCAATATCCCATTTCCAAAAACCATCTTTCATCATTACAAATCTATTCACAACTCACCCAACATTCATCAATCATATTTTATGGTGATTCCAAAAGAACACGACGAACATTATCCCCTTTATGTTTTTTACATTTTTTATTCTTCTGGTCTTCAAGTAAAAACCCACAAATCGCTTGATACGCTGATGGCAAATCCATATATGATCCTTTTAATTCCTCCTCCAACACATCAATAACCCTATGTATTCCTTCTATCTTCACAATTATATATCTCTTATCTTTACAACAACTCATCTTCTATTCCTCCAATTCAATTCAAACCATGGACAAGAAATAACACCTTTTATTATCAATTGTTCATTTGTTATCATACCACTACTTTTACTACCAGGACGAGAACCCAAATCAACCCATCCCATAGCAACAACATTACCTATTATTTTATTCAAGTCATCTTTATTATAACAAATAACACCTCTAATACCACTCAAGATATTACAACCCACATATCCTTCTTTTTCTAAATCTTCAGATGCAACCCTCCTTACACTTTCACATGTCATACAATAATTATTATCAACCATCATCTTCTTCCCATCTACCAGTATATGGGTCTCTCAATTTAACATCACTTGATAAATCACGAAAAGATTCATCTCCTTCGTTATAAATACACAAAAATGCACCTACCATTTCACACATCTCAGCAAGTCTATCTTTGCTTATTTCAATCCTCTCATTATCTATTGACTCAGATTGCTCAAACAAACCATTATATGCTCTTGCTAAATTTATCCTTATACCATTAAAATTAACCTTCACTTCTACATATTTCCTTTATTTTACTATACATTATTGCTGGTCTAGCCCACAAACGCTGAAATTTCCTCCAATTATAATCTGTTTTACCATCTTTATTTCTCCACAACATAGCCATTGGAATAAAACCAGCATTCAATGTATCTAACAACCTCTTCTCAGCATATTCAATTGTATCTCCTTTGTATCCAATCAAGACATAAGCTCTTAAAACTCTACTTTTCAAACTCCACCCAGCTTTTAATAATTTCTTTCCTGCTTCAATAAGTGGTTCATAATCATCTTTAGTATCATAAGCAAAAAACATTTGATTAGGTTTTAAATTAACTAATAAATCTATATGCCAATCTTTTAAACGTGCAGCCTCAAGACCACCAGTAAATTCAACTTTTTCATTCTGTTTATTCAGCATATCAAAAACAGATCTAATATGACCTTCAGAACATGCAAATAAATTATCATCTAAAACATTCCATCCATTTTTAATTGGCAATTCTCTAATATTACCATCCCGTTTCCAAACATCACAAAACCAACACTTATTAGGACATCCTCTAGACGTTATTACATATCCATTACGAATATATAATCCAGGATTAAAATCCATACCTCTTGTCCCAATAGCTGGACCACCAATTTTAACTGGTGCAATTCTTTCCCATTGCCGAGCTAGCCATTCAGCATACCTAATATCCCATGAAAACGTAACTGATACATGCACCTCATCAAATTCTGGACAAAACAAACCAGGAGCATCAAAAAAAGAAAATTCATCAATAGGTGTAGCCCTAGTCTTCCTTGGAAACACCCTGGCAATTTTTCTATTAAAATAAGTCATATATAATACTTTAATCTAACATTCACATGCATTAATCTTGTCTTTCATATTCCGCTATAAAATCCAATGCCTCTTCACGAGTATTCCAAACAAAATCAATAGGAACTTCACCAATTACTTCCCAAGGATCATCTTTTAAAATAGGCTTTATAAAAACTTCTACTGGCCCAAGTTCATTTTTATATCTTTTGTGTCCAATAATTATACTTCCTACTTCTAATTCAAAAGTATCAAAATCATTATCATTGTTGTTCCAAGCACCTAAATAAACTTTTTTACCAACTATTTTTTTTAAATCTTCAATTGTATCAACTTTCATCTTCATCCTCTATATCAATAAAATCACTTTCAACATAATCTGGATGATGAATACAAAGTGAATCTTGTTTCACATTTCTATCATGATAATAACAATATCCAATATCTAACTCTCCAGAATATACAAACTTGTTACATGTCCAACAAATTGCTTTATCTGACAACATTTTATCTCTTATTTCTACTGCCACTTTTCTTTTTCTTCTTTGAAGACCCAGTACCTTTTTTTGTATATACCACACTGCGTATTTTCGATACAGGTACTGGACCAACTGGTTCAAAAGTAATTTCATCTTCTTTTATCGCTTTAACCTTGAATCGATATCCTTTAAGTTGAAACTCTTCTCCTATCCCAAAAACAGGATATCCTTTAGGCACATCAGACCCATCATGACGAACATACCCAGACATATCAGGCATTTTTTTAGCAAATTGTTCAAGAGCACTCTCAACCTTTGGATGCACTTCTTCAAATCTATTTGTTTCTGGATTCATCATTATTAAATACTCCTTCTAATCACTATCCTCATAGTGTTCTCTATATCCACATATTGGACAAATTGTTGTACCTTCAAACCAATGACATGTTCCATCCTGCGTACCATAAGAACCAGAATCTTCTAAAATAAATGTCGTTCCACTATCATCATCTGATAAATCAACCTGATTTCCAGCCTCAAAACCACAATGCCAACACTCTACCGTGGATATATGAACACCAACTGTTGTACGCCCAATCCAATGAATAAATCTAGCAATCCATGGATAAGTATTTCTATATCCACCATCCCAATTACAAAAAAATCGCCAAGCCTCATAATACATCCATTTAAAAAATTTCCACAAAGTATAATATAAAACAATCCAATGCATATTAGGCCAAAGCCAATAACCATATTCCTTTTTTGGCCAAAGACGCAATTTATTATTTCTACATATATTCATAAAAAACCACCTACGTGGTCTCACAAAAATCCAACCATAGAAATACATCAATTCTTTACAATTGATCACTTTGACCATTCCTTATGCTCTTTTATGCTCATCTTCTACTTCTTGTCTTCAATTCATCAACTCTAACAGCTTCACCACATTGTGGACATGGACCAGATTCTATCCACCAATAACCAGCATAAAATTCAAACTCAAACCATGATATTTCTGACCATTCTCCACACTCCGAACATTTTGCTTCAAGTTTTATGGTTTTGCTTTCTCCATCCATCTAGCTACCTCAGCTTTTTCAAAAGCATCAAAATTACACCAATCATCATTTTCCACATGAAATACTTGCAGTGGCCCACTATGCCTTCCATATCTCCTGCCAACAAGAGCTGAATCTACATGACCATCATAATTGTTCTTATAGAACCATACCCCTTCACTTTTAGGTCTTCTTTGAACTACATTCACAACAAAATTAGCAATTTCAGGATCAAAACTTTCCCAACATTTACAATGTCCTTCACTCCATACTTCTTCATTGTAATTAGGTGATTTTTCATAATCACATCTACCTTCTAGTTTCTTTCTATCCTCATGACTATCCCAAAATTTGCATGTCCTACAATATCCATACCAATCCCAATGAATTCTTATGCTTTCTTTCCTATCCATAGTTTTTCCTCAAAAGTTTTTCTAAAACCCTTCTAAGTATATCTTCTGACAATTTAAACTTCAACCAAACACCATCTCCAGTAAATTGCATAACTTCACCAGAATAATATTCTATATCATCAATTAAGTCTTCTAGTGCATTTGCCTTTTCCCAAACATCTATTTTTGAAACCACAGCATCTTTCTCAAAATATGAAACCACACTAATATTCATTTTTTTAATTTCAACTACAACCTCACACCAAGGTTCTTTAATCAATGAAAAAATTTCAGAAACAGTCTTTTTCTCTTTCCTAGTAACAACACATTTTAATTCCAAATTTGACACTTATATTCCTATCTATTATTTGTTCTTAATAGTAATCACACCATAAAAATATTATTTACTACTCCCATCTTTATCAAGCTCAAATCCACACGAATTACATAAATATCCATCTTCAGTTTTAGTAAAAAAACCACCACAATCTGTACAAATTTTACTTCTTAAAACTTTCTTTTTTACAAAATATTTTTGGTCTAAAAATATCATACATCTGTTCTTTCTCTATGATGCCTATACTCAGAAGATAAAGTATCCAAATTCCCATCATCCACTATTACATCATCAAATACTTCAAGTATCTCCCATACACCATCATATCCCTTCACTCTAACCAAATTCCTCTTCATGGCCATTCTGTTATCTACCCATCCCACCAATCGTCTATCATTGTAACCAAGAAAAACCTGCCTATATTTTTTATCATTATGTGGCTTTCTAAATATATCAAACATTATTCTCCTCCATTATTTATGATAACTACGATTTAATGATGGATTATCATTATGCCATGGTATACATCCTTCCTTAACAACCATCACTTCATCACAATAATCATCTCCATTCTTTTGAAAAGCAATAATGTCAAACGTATAACAAGAATCAATTATACGCTGAAGATACATAGTAGCTTTTTTATTCTTTCTAACAAATAAACATGGCTTACCTTCAATAATATCAAATATATTATCTTCACAACCACATCCAACATAAAGAACAATCTGAATTGTCTCACAATTCATAGGAATATACCGAGCAACATCATCACTCTTTTTACCTATTTCTTCTCTTACTACATATCCATCTGAATACATTTTATCCTCTTTTGCGAACTCGAGTTCGCAATCCTAATCACCTAAAACACAAATATACACCACAAAAATGCCATAAAATAACAAAAGAATAGACAACAGAACACAATACAATTCCTACTCTGGCAAGAAAATATTCTTTCGACCACCTTTTCAACATTATCAAAAAAATAGTCACAAAACCTACCTTGCAAACAAAAAACAAAATTGGATGAACATCAAATAATATCCTCATAATCCAGTTCAACTCTTCTTCACCATTGTTCAACCAATACCACGTAAAAACAGCATCAAGAAAATTCAACAACCATAAAAAAACAATAAGAATATGAATAATATATATATTTCTAAAATAAGAAATCATCTAATCTGATACCTAAAACCATCCATCTGGACGATACTCATGTTGTCTATTTTCATTTTTCATTTTCACTCCACATCCAGAATCTAACTGGAAATCCATACAGATATATTATATATAATATAGAATTTGTCAACTATTTTTTTGCAACATCTTGCTCAAGTCTCTTTATCCTCATATACAAAAAAGTAGCCAATTCAACTATATCAAATCCACCCCTCTCTTGTAACCTTTCTAACGTTTGATTTTTTCCAAACATCTGACAATATTCTTTGTAAGCCTCTTCCACCAATTCAGAATGAACATGACGTCCATTAGGTGGTACAAGAACAATATTCTGAACATGCATCTTTTTACCACTAGGCCAATCTATCTTATTCATCTTATTTTCACCATATCAATGAAAAATAAATAAATAATTTATCTTTCAACAAATTAATTTCTTCATCATATTTCTTAACAGCTTCTGACATTTCATTAGTATATTTCTTTTCAGCACCTTTCGACAAATGAACCTTACCATCAATCAATAAAATCTTGCCATTATTAGGGTCCTTAAAAACATACTTTTCATATATAATTTGCCTTTTTTCATCAAACTCTTTTCTAACCTTATCAACACCTTCCTTGAACCAATCTGGCCCTAAAGAATAATCTTTCAACCATTTACCATCCATCTTAAAAACCTTTACTCAATTAGGCCATTCCATCCTTCTAAACTTTCCCCTTTTAGTCTTAAATATCGGCCTCTGTTCATCTCCTTCAACAAACATATACCAAATACCTTTATCACGAAGCATCTCACCGAGCTCTCTGCTTTCCTTAACATCTCCATCAACATGTCTTGATAACCACTTCATAGAAGACAACAATATATCATTAGCTTCATCCTCCCCCATAGATGGTGCAACTTTCTTCCACTTATTCTTTGCCTTCTTAGCCTCCTTAACGTTCAAACTATCCTCCATATCCACAACTTGGACACTTTCTGTCTCCTATTACATCACCTTCATCATATATCGACATACATTTTTTACATCTAAAGGTACAAATTGGTGGACCTAATATCATATGAGAATTAGTTAATGGTGAAAAAGGACCAGCACAACTTCTCATCTTAACCGTATCATTAGATACCTCATACAAATCAGCCCATTTAGGTACCGATTCAAAAATTTCTTCTTTTCTTTTATTCATCTTTCACTTCCCAAGCACAATTTATAGCAACCCAATCATCTATACATCTTTTTTCAGAAATAAGATCTTCTCTTCCATTCTTTCTCATCTCAGCAGACCAACATTCAAAATATTCTGCTAAAATCTCTAATTCTGTTTTTTCATATTCACCATATGGACGTATGTATTTCCAACATTTAACTACCTTTCCCATCTAACTAAATCCTCTATTTTTGTAGCAACTCCAGTATAATCTTCATACCGATCCCAATTTTCAGCACATTTATATACTACAAAAACAAACTTATCATTCCAACTTTTCACTCTTCCAACTTCTATTTCCCCACCATAATTTACTTGATTAGCAATATAAGCAACCCACATACCTTTCTTTAAATCACTTTTTCGTATTTTATCTAACATCTCAACTCTCTTTTTATATTTTATGAATAATTATTCACAGTTTTCATCCGTTTTTTCTATATCCCGAAGTTTCCATAAAATAACGAATATTTATTCATCAAATTATATTATTTTTATTCATCTTTGAATAAACAAAGACCAAATTCTGTATCACCAATCTCTCTGTCACAATAATATTTACAAATATCAGCATCTTTTTCAAAAACACTCTTCGAACATTCAAAAGCCATAGATTTTATCGATGGTGCCCTACACAACCGTATATCTATTCCTTCTGCAAGAGTAATATCTTCCCACATTGGTTTATCTTTAGATATTTCCAATGAACAATCATTACATAAATCCTTGTTAATTCCTCTTGTCTCGATAGCATCAAGCAAATCATCAACAATATCTTCCTTGAATTCTCTTTGACTGTATTGACGCCCACAATTATCACAAACTATTGCAACTATTATCATGTTAACCAGACTCCATTATACTTTAAATATGTTTATTTACAGCATACTTACCATTATGCCAAAATTTAATCAAATCTTCCATAAAGGAATCAATCTTAAAACCTTTTTTTGTATACATCTCTATAATTTTATTAAAAATTTTACAATCAACATCTAATTCATCAACTAACTTTATTATATTTTTAAAAAAAACAATTTTATTTCTTAATTCCGTAAGTTCTTCAGCAACACTTTCTGAAACTCGCATTGCTTGAGAAGTCAAAATTGCATCTTCCCTTATTTTTTTGTCTCTTAAAATAGAATTCTCTTTCAATATAAGACGAATTTTTTCATTCAATTCTTCTATAGACGTATAAAGTCTTACAAACTCAATCGGATGAACCCAAATAATATCCCCATCTGATCTCTTGCACGCTGCCTTGTTCAATAAAGACTCAACTAAATTGAACATTTCAAGCATCTTTCTATTATGATACTTTATTAATTCTTCTAATGACAATTCTTCTAATTTCACAACTTTATTCATCTTTTTCTCCAATCAATAAAGACATGGTCCTTTTCCATCCCTCAATTGTTCATCTTTAAACCAAGAATAATAAAAATTCTTTCCACCTATTATCGTTATTGTTTTCTTGAATTCAACATAATAACCACGTGATTCATTATATCCACTAACAAAACCATGCCTTTGATTCAATATAGAATTTTCATCATCAACTATTACAGAATCACCTATATCAAATCTCCTTTTCATAACTTACTCATAAACCAATTCTTCACAATAGATTGCTATTTTATGTACATAATCAATATGACCAAAGGCAGTTTTTTCAACATCCTCTATTCTAGTTATTCTAATTGGCCCCTTCCCAATCTTCTTTCTCTCATCATTCACGACATTCCATAATACATTTATTTCAGCCTGTTGCCATTCTAATGGTGACAACAATTTACTTCCATCTTTGTCTCTCTCTTTATAAAGAGCCTGTTGTATTCTCTTTGCAGGCCGATCTTGTTTTATATCAAAAATGCTTTTCTTCATCTTTCATCTTCTCCCAACATTCTGGACAATAATCTTTTCCACCAGGAAGGTTCACTCTCCACCCACAAAGAGAATACATATACCGTATCTTATGTAGTTTATCCCTATTGCTCCCCCTCTTATTCAATTCAAGAGGAGGAAATCCAACACATTCTTTCCCACACCCATCACAGACCACATTATGAATTACCATTTACTTGCTCATACATCTTTTTACCAAATTCTATAACCAATTGTCCCTTTAAAACACCCAATTTTTCTATCAATTCATCTAATGTTTTCAATTGCAACTCAATATTATGACATGAAAACATAATATTATACTTACATCCATTACTACATCCTTCTTTATCATCACGCTTAAACCCAATACATCTCATCTGACCAGATCCAAGATCTTCTGTAGCCTTACACAAAAATGACCCCTTCATATCATCTATTCTTAAACTACAACAATTTTCTTTGTTCATCTTTCAACTCATTTCTTGCTTTGCGAACTCGAGTTCGTTTCACTATCCCACCAATAATCAATCCAACTATAGCCCCAATAATAAAAGTAAAAACACTCATCAAAAGCAAATTTATTACTTCTTGCATATTACCACCTTCATATAATTCTTCAAAAAAATCAATCATTTCAACTTAGCCAAAGCATCTGCCTTAGCCAACAATACAGTTCTAACTTCATCAGGATATGTCCCATCAGGATATATTAACTTTGTATTGGCTAATCCTTGCCACCTACTCCATATAACATCATCATCAACAAAAGCCAACCTAGCCCAACCACCTGCATAAAAATCAATATAGTTCCATGCCATATGAATATTTATATTCTCAAAAGGCGTACTAAGTACTGTTCTTGTAACTTTTGGCCAAGTGGCAATTAATCTAGCCTCTATATCACCAATAGAAAGCATCACATTCTTATCAAACTCTTCAGCCTTCAACTCTGATAACAATGCCCAAAATGGATGCTGACCACTTTCAACTTTTTCTTTCTTCTTTCTACCCATGTTTATTTGCTTGAAAAAATGACATCATCTCATGATGTCTTCCTGCATCTTCTTCTTTCTCTTTCATCATATCAGCCAACATAGCTATCATACCAACCAGCGCTTCCTTAGAAAACCTAGTTGTTATCTCTACCCCAAACACTTTACCAACTCTTCCATTCTTCTCATGAAACTTCTCTTCTAAAATACTCTCAACATTCCAAATACTCATTAATTTTTCCCCTTTTCATCATCTATATGATCATCTGTACCAATAAGATTACTGTTAAAATCAACTTCTTTATTTTCATATTTGCTTCTTATCTTTTCAAGACGAGCTTTTGCTTTAGGAGACAAATCACTTGTATTCCCTGTGTCTACATAAAATACGTATCGTTTCAAAACTCTATCTCCATACTCTATTCTTCTTTATCTCCAACATCATCTTCTTGACTCATCTTCTTGACAATCTTCATCTTCTTCTGGGTTCTTCTCCCCCTTATTAATCCCAACTATTCTAACTGCTACAAGAAAGCCTACAGCTAAAAGCACTATAATTATGATTGCAGCATCCATTTTATTATCTCCTAAATATTGTTTATTCCTTATATTTCCTATCGATTCAATATTATTATATTTTTATCAAGTAAATATATTATCTAGTTCTCAATAGTTTGTCAACACTTTTTTATTCTTTATTTTATTCTTTATTTACCACAAGATATTGTCCAGTGTTGTTTTTCGTAGTCTTTAAAATGTTTTCCTGCATATCTACTTGCATCACATCTTCTTTTGAACGAAAGAGGTTTTCCATCTTCTTTTCTAACCCACTGCAACAACCATCCTGATACTTTTTCTGATGATTTCCATATTGCTATTTCAAGAAAATATCTTTGTTCATATTCACATATCTCAAATGGTCCATCATCATGAATACGAATAACTCTTTTCTGTTTTGAACCAGTCACTCTATCAATCATCCTTCTTACTATTACTAATGATGTATTCTCCTAATCCACAACCGTCTGAATTGTATTGTCCGCAAGGTGTATCCCTGAACCATTCATAATGATGTATCCTACAAGAATACTCTCCTGGCCGATCTCCTTCTAAATGTGGACATCTCTCTTCAAGCATATTTATTGACCTTAT
>CAYUTF010000008.1:2031-6834 GCA_964447495.1 uncultured archaeon | reverse complement strand
GCCGATCTCCTTCTAAATGTGGACATCTCTCTTCAAGCATATTTATTGACCTTATATTGTCTTTTCTTGGCCCCAACTCAGGAATTACAACTATAGCGGTAAAATATTGTGTACAACAATATCCACATCTAACACAAGATTTTTTAGTAATAATCATAAAATTAAGTATAACTATTTAAAAAATCTGCTACTTGATTCAAATTTTTTAATACATGTGCTCCATTAGAAGATACTAAAGATGCTACTTGATTTAAAGACCTAATCTGACCTCTATCAAAACGTTTTCCTTCATCTTCAAGCAAAAAACAAAAAATTGTTTTAAAAGGCTTTTTATTTGAATCATCAACAACTTCAGCAATTGAATAAACACCTGTCATTTTAGGAGTAACTACATATAAACAAAAATCACAAATAGACCTTTCATAAATCTCTATTTGCTGTTGTTCTGAAGTCCCATCATCAACTACTGGATTAAAATAATCAATATTCAACATTGATATTAATACATCCCTCCAAGAAGACTCGTTACATGTTCCACCAAGAAATACTTTTATCATTTTCTACTCCTTAATAATCAAGTGGTTCCTCTGCGTCATCCCACACTAATTCACGATCATTCTCGTAATCATTCACTGCATCTTTCGCGGCTCTCTGTAGAATAGCATTTTGCTCTTCATACTTTTTAGACCCAAACACTCTAGACCTTTTTCTTGGTCTATTTTTCATTTTCCTAGAACCTATTTCTTCCATATTATTCCATTTACTTCCTATAATGTTCAAAGATTATTGTCACTAAACATATTAAGGTGACCATGTTTAATCCAAAATTTGCATGCGTTGTTTAACAAAATTTGCACTAATCGTTCTGTCGATGCAAACATCCCAAATTTTGCCATATCATCCAAAGTCAAATGATGATTATCAGACAATTTTACTTCGAGTGGTTTCCATTTTTTATCAAATTCAGACAATTTTACTTCAAGTGGTTTCTTTTTTTTATCAAATTTTTCATCCATTTTAAACCTTCCTACATCCTATAATGTTCATAGGTTATCGACTATCTTCATTACCAAGCGGGTCTTTTATCTTTCTGTATACTTTTTCCAAATGTTTTTTGGTAACCCAAAATGGAATTACTCCTTGCCGTGGCATTCCAGGATTGTCACATGTTAAAAGTGAAGCATCCTTCTCCTGACCATATCTTCCTTTAACTATACGAATTACTGATGTCGTTTCATCTCCATAAAACTTAACCAACCATAATCCAGGACTATCAATTTCTGTTTTTTTCATTTTCAAAACTCCTTACGGGTTATTAATTAAAAATATAAAAACTACTATCCAAATTGGCCATATCAAAGAAATCAAAAATGGAAACAAACTACGTTTGTATCTCATAATTCTCTACTTCCTATTTCAACAAATTTGTTCCAATTTGAAATAGCTTCAACCTTTGTTAATCCTCCTGGTCCTCTTGCACCACATTCAGAACATTCAACATGATATGAATATCGTCTTGACTTTGCACCTCTAACAAGACAAACTACTGCTTCATTACCGCCTTTACAATTAGGTCCAATACATCGATAAATCTCTAAATCTTTTATTCCATCCATATATAGCTCCTTGTCTTGTTCTTTGCCATGGTCCCCTAACATTACATGTACTACATTCAACATAAAAATGTTTACCACCATAACAAGACCTAACCATTCCTTCTTTTATAACCAAATATCCTCTACCACAATTTGAACAAGTCAATATTTTATCTTCATTCATGTCTTATCCTTTAAATACTCTTTACATGTATGAACCACATAATCTCCATTCAAATTCTTTTCACAAAGCCTCCATTTATCATTTACTATCTTCCAGTAAAGTCCTCCACTCCCACAATATCTACATACAAATCTACCAATATTCGGTACCCCTTCTTCTTCTGCATCAAAAGCATCTCCAAATTCTGCAATATTCCCAATTACATCATCAGTTATTTCACCCATTAACCAACCTCAACAATGTATCTGGACAAGAAATTCCGTCTTCAATTTGGATATCATATGCCCTATCCAAAATCTTACCAAACTCTGGGCCAGGCTTCATTCCTGCATCAATCAAATGTCTCCCCATCAATACAGGCTTAATTGGCTTTTTCCCAAATTCATCAAAATACTGCAAAGCAACCCTACTTGGCTCATGTTCCATTCCTGATACATATTCTTCACTATATCTAGACAATGAATCACACTTAGAAAGAGATGCTGCAACATCCAACCTAAGGTCATTATGTAATCTCTTCCATCCTGATTTCTTAGCATCGCCAAAACTAAGTTGTCCACATCTCATATGATTTCTAACAATACAAACAACTCTATCAATCAGTTCTTTATCCCTTGTAATCCTTTCCATAAATGACCTAGTCAATGGCTCTCCAGCCAAATCATGGCCATGACAAGTAAAATCATCAGACACAACCACTGGCTTCCCAATGTCATGTAGCAATGCCCCAAACATGAACGCCAAACGCCAATCCTCATCCAAATTTTCTTTCTCTTTAGCTGCCCAATCAACAACTCTTAGAGTATGTTCCCAGACATCTCCTTCTGGATGCCATTCTGGATGTTGTTTACATCCAATAAGGCTTTCCAACTCTGGAAAACAAAAAATCCAATTTGAATCTACCAAAAACCTTAACCCTTTTGATGGACGACTAGCACTAAAAAGCTTCACAAACTCTTCAAAAACTCTTTCTTGGGGCAAATCAACAAAACTATCGACCATACTAATACATAAGTCAACAGTATCTGAATCAACAATTTTTCCCTTCCTTGCTAACAGTTGCATGACCCTAAGCACCCTCAACGGGTCCTCAATAAATGTTGTTGAATCAGTTGCTTTCAGCACACCCTTGCTTAAATCCTCAACTCCTCCCCATGGGTCATGAATATCCAAAGTATGAAGATCCAAAAAAATTGAATTAATCGTCAAATCTCTTCTTCTTGATGCTTCTTTCGGCGAAATATTGGAAGGAAAAGAACAATCAAATCCTTTATGGCCTTTCCCAATTCTATTATCTACTCTAGGAACAGAAATATCAAAATCAATATTCTTATATACTGTCTTGATTATTCCAAAACTTGCCCCAACAAAATTAACGTCAAAACCATTAGATTTTAATATGTCTGAAATTTCATCTATTGATAAGCCATAAATTTCTATGTCAAAATCTTTTGGAATACGATCACAAAGATAATCTATGACACCCCCTCCTACAAGATATACAGGAAAACATTTGAAATACTTGTTTGCAAAATCTTTGACTGTATCTAACATAATATCTCCATGACTATCTTAGTCATCATCCTACTATGATCTTTACAGCAAAAAATACGTTTAGTCAACTTTTTTTAAAAAAAATATCAAGCTACTTCATCAACAGATGTGGCCTTACTAATCTTTTTCAAAATACTCTGTCTTATCTGGCATGCTCTTGCTTCTTTTACACCTATTTGTTTTCCAACTTCTACTAATGTATATCCATCAATATAAAACAACTTCAAAAGGTCCAATTCTCGCTCGCTTAAATTAGCACGTTCAATAATTTCTCGAGCAAAAATACCATCATAAAAAACCTCATCTTCAACAACTACATCTTCTAACTCATCATATAATCTATAATCCTGATGCATAAGTATAAATTTATTGTATTCATCAAAACTCATTCCAACTTCTTCTGCAATTTCGATATCTTTAGGATATCTACCCAATTTAACAAATAATTTATCTTTAGCTATTTCAATATCATTGATCTTTTTTCGTTTTTGTTTATCTACAAAATCACATCTTCTCAGTTCTTCCTTGATTGCCCAAACCACTCTTGCCTTAACACATCTTGTTTTTCCAGACCTAATAGAATTTAAAATACCTATCAATCCAGCCGAAAACAAATCATCAAATGAAATATGGTCTGGCGTAACTGTCGAATATGACCTTGCAACACCCTTTGCTATATCAATATATTTCTTTACCAAATCATTTTCTTGAATATTATTCATATTATTTATCCACCAACATGCTTCTGACATAATCTTTATTGGGGTCTATTACCATATTCACTCTCTCCATCTAAACATTGTTGGCATCTATAAAAACACTTATTCCCATCAATCTCTGTACATTTCAATTCTATAAAATATCCCAAATCATCAGAAAAAACCTTACAAAAAGCTATTTTTTTTCTTATTGCTTCCTTTAAATCAAGCCCATCACACGACGCAGAACATATATTTGGATAATCATCATCAACAAAAACATCAACTACAATTTCTCTCTTCATTTTACCAATCTCCATCGCCTATTTCTGCGGATTCTCCTTAGGATAAATAGCGTATTATTTCTTTCGTATTTGAATAATAATATCTACTATATAGATTACAACGAAAATACCAACTATTAACATAGTAAGGTATACAATATCAAATACCATCGTTTTCCTCCGTTGTTTTACCAATCTCCATCGCCTATTTCTGCAGACCCTCCCCAAGCTGTTCTTTGTTGTTGTTCTTGTTCGCCTGGTCCTTCATGAGTACAGCCCAAAACAAGACCAAATCCACCACCAGCAGTGTAGTATTCTGCATCTGGAAATATCTCTCTAATTTCTGCCAAAAGTTTAGCTATCCTTTTGTCAAGCCGATCAAGCTTTTTATCATATCCAGGCAAGGCTTCTCTGAACAAACCATACGCATCCATCTCTCCATTCTCTTCAACCCACCTATCTACATCCTCTTGTGTATACCTCTTCAT
>CAYUTF010000008.1:0-1931 GCA_964447495.1 uncultured archaeon | reverse complement strand
TCTCTCCATTCTCTTCAACCCACCTATCTACATCCTCTTGTGTATACCTCTTCATTATATCTACCTTTCAATGTCTCCAATCAAAATGAATATCTTTCTTAGAAAACGGCTTAGGCAGTTCTCTCTCGTTTTTTTTATAATATTCAATTACATCATGTCTTACATTCTTCAATTCCAATAATGCTTCTTCTTCTGTTTCTCCAACGGCACTACATGCCGCTTCACCAAAATCTGGAAGATATGCTATAAAATATGGTTCGTCTTCTTCATCAACCTGATAAATTACTACTGGATAAAATACTTCTTTTGACATTTACTTCATTCCTGCAAAAAGACCTCTAGGCAAAACTGGATTAAAAATTCTAATCTCACCAATTCCATCACATTGTTGACAAACAGTGTAAAATAACTTATCACTCATAACAGGTACCCAAAGTTTCCCATGACCATTACACTTTTTACAAGTAATCCCCAATTTCATTGTCCCAGGAATATACTTAAAAGCGTCATAAAATCCTCTTAACGGTCTTTTATTTTCTGGGTAAAACCTCCCAGACCCATGGCATAAATTACACTCTCCTATAACTTTCCCATTTCTGGAATATTCTCCTGACCCTCCACATTTCTTACATGGGTAACTGAAAAGACCAGTTCCATTACAAGCATCACAAGTTTGATATTTTTGGTCCCATTCTTTCCTAAAACTTGTATATCCTTTACCACTACAAGCCTCGCAAGTCTTAGCACTCTCAGTAATAGGATATCCCTTCCCAAGATCAACCAATTTATGCCCTTGAACTGTTTTATCATCACCAACAATCAAAGTTCCATCAGCTTTCTTTACAAAATTAGTACAACGGTCTGAAAGAATATTAAAAAAAGACATCGCTCTTTCAAATTCTTCTCGAATACCACCAACATCAGGATGAATTTTAAACGCAACTTGCCTAAATGCAGCTTTCAATTCCTGCATAGAATAGCCTCTTTTAAGACCAAAAAAATCCAACTCCGTTTCAAAACTCATTTTATTCCCCTTCTTTTCATCTCATCACAAATGGCTTGCTTCATCCTTTTCAAAGCAACCTCTATTGCTCTATCATTCACACAAATACACCCTGGATTTCTCTTGTATGGACATCTGTTTTTATATCCATCAGTGTAATCACAAGTCTCAAACTTTCCTTGAGCTTCACATACAAAAACAAGCCCATCATCCAACAACATAATATCTACTTTTGATACTTTACTCATTTTACTAATTTATATTCGTTTAATAAGTCGGACAACCCCTTGATCACTTCGGACCTCTTGTCTTCATCTGGTTTTATCATCTCGCCCTCAGTCCCCAGCTGCTCCCTTATTGCGGTCACGCGCATAATTAACAGTGAAGTATTCACCACGATCACCAAGGATGGACATCACTACATTCCTCGCTTCCTCATACTGCTCCTCGTCTCCTTTTTTGTACGGCCTTGACATGATCCTAAATATCCTGCCGATGGCCATCTCAACAGCTTTACGATCTGCTTTCGGACTTCTCACTGAATTACCCCTACTCATTTATATTCTCTGTATAATAAATCGGCGTTTTACCAGTTACATCAATACCAGTTACCATAATATCCCAACTAGCCAAAACTTCTCGTACCGTTTTATAATGATATCCAAAACCACCCACTTTAGAAGCATCCTCGAACCACCACCCATTGTTTCCAAAACTAATTTTACCAATTTTAAAAGGTTGAAAAAAATTACGTTCCATACCAATAATATCAAATTTTGTTCTTATTTTTTTTGTGCTATTTAAAGAATCAATAACATCAAATAATGGGTCATGTTGTTCCATGTCAATTTGACGAGAAATATTACTAGACCCTCTATTATATGATGCATATCCCATCTCAACCCTCCATATAATCAGTTACATCAAC
>CAYUTF010000007.1:27312-66316 GCA_964447495.1 uncultured archaeon | reverse complement strand
CCATAAATCACCATCGGCGCCCCTGGCCACAAGTTAGAAAACATCTCTACAATCTCTATAGCCCTCTCTGTAGAGATTTCAGACATGCCTTCTGGCTTATTCCTAATTTGGCAATATTCACACCGCAAATTGCACTCTCTAGTTATAAGCCACTCAGCCTTCAACACCATGCAGTCTTTTAACTCACTCACCTAACACCTCCAGAATTCTTTCACAACGTTGCTCACTGTACTCCCCCAACTTTGCCGCTTTTCTATAACTATCTGCTAAACTCGAACTCAACGGGTCGACTCGGTACTCCTCACTTAAATCATTGATGCTCAGAGCAATGTATCTCCGGATACATGCGCTGCACTCGCCGCACGGAATATACGAAGTAGAGTCATAACATGCCCAAGTACTCAACAACTCAGCAACTGAATATCCTTTAGACAAATACCAAGATACCATATCTGCCTTATCCATATCCCTAAACGGAGTTACCACAAGAACCTCAGAACCAACCAACACACTACAAACCTCTGACATCTTCTCAAAAAACTCATCACTCCTGTCCGGAATACTCATCTCATCTTTCTGAACCGTAAGCCAAATAAAGACCTTTCCAGCCTTAACAACGGCATACTTCAGAGAAGCCAGAACTAAATGCGCATTCCTCCCCGGAATATACGCAAAGAGGTCTTCAATTTTACCCAATCCTTTAAGTGAATAATCCCGCATAACTTTGCTTCCCAAAGTATTCGCAACTGCCGCCAGCTCCTGATGCTCGTATCTGTGCCCAAGGCTAAAATAAACTGGATAGACTATATCATTCTCACCCGAAATTCGCCCAACATACTTATAAGTAATATACGAATCCATACCACCACTGTACAAAATAATATGTAAATCACCCAGAACTTCAGGACTCATCTTAGCCTCCCTAGAATCTCTTCTAATAAACTACCCCTGGTCTCGTCATTAGAGCTATACAATAAAGCCCTATCATCGATATACACCTGACCTAATGGCTTATCGAACACCACTTTAGAATATGGTACTGAATTCCTCCTAAGCCAAGACTCAGTAACGCTTCTATCTACTTCCCACCTTGCTGTATGAATCACAACCTCATGACCCAAACCTACAAGCCTATGCAAGACTCCTATGACTTCTTGGTTAGGCTCGCACTGGGAATACTCAGTATGACTCGAAACCAGCTTCGCGATGACCCCATCCAGATCACAAACTATTGTGGCCACGGGTAACCCCCAAAGCCTGAAAGAACTCGTTCTTAGCTATCAACCCCCTGATTGCCGTAGTCACAGTTTTATGATTTTCTTTTTTGATGCCCCTCATGGACATACACTGATGGTGCCCTTCTGCGACTACGATAATCCCCACCGGATCCAGCTCATCAACACACTTATCCGCTATCTGTGATGTAAACCTCTCCTGAATTTGAAGCCTTTTTGCATACCACTCAACAATTCTACCCAACTTCGATAGCCCGGCCAGCCGACCTCTAGGAAGGTATCCAATGTGAACTCTACCGGTAAATGGCGCTAGATGATGCTCACACAAACTCGTGTACGCAATATCAGAGACTATTACCATTTGGTCAGTAGACCCCTTACTAAACGTTGTCATATGAGGGGGCGACACCCTCAAACCCTCAGTCATCTCCAAGAACATACTGACTACACGTCTAGGGGTATCCACCAACCCCTCTCGGCTAATGTCTTCACCCATACCTCGAAGAAGAACTTTTACAGCCTCCTCCATCTCCCGCTGTATTTCAGTGGTCACGCCGTCCCCCTCCAATGATAGGGACTCCACCAACATTTCTTGGAGCTTTTCTGCCGGAGGCCGCCTTTTGGACAGACCTCATACCCTTTAGCATAGCATCCGCAGTGTACCTGCTGGAGATGGTGGCCTCAGCTTCTGCTTTTGCTACCGATGTCATCATAACCACATCGTGATATGTTGCCTGCCTATCAACCTTTATCCCCTTAATGTCCGTCATCAACTCAACACCCCGGGGGGTTAATACCAACAATATTGCGGATATTGCCGAGGGGGCCGAGACTTTCTCCCCGGTTGCAGCATCCTCAAAAGAATCTTCAACTCCGTCTTCCGCTTCCGTATTACCTTCTCTGTACTCATTCATTCTCAAGACCTCCTAAATTAACCCCATAGAGCGATGCACCTGGGGGATTACTCTCCATACCTGTCCATGTCGAACCCACAATCTTTTCTGTAACCCGACAGCTTCCTGACAATTGTTTCTAAACTGCCTCGAAGCTCCATCTTCTACGCTTATTGGCTGTAATACCAGATTAATATTCCGCCTTCTTACAGCACTGATATTTACCATTTCCACTATACTTGATACCTCTATACCCTCAAAAACTGGAACCAAGACTTTAATCGTCGTCGCGTACCTTAATGCCGGCAACTCATTGATGGGTCTCTTAGGCGAAACTGTAACTTCATCCAAGGATATCAGCCACTGCTCCCCTATCGTACCATTGGTCTCTATGCACAGTAGAAACCCAGCTTCCCTAAGTGCCCCAATAAGATTCACATCTAACTGAAGCATTGGCTCCCCACCGGTGAAAATACACCTTGGCCTGTCTTTGGGAAAAAGTCCATACCCTTGGCGCATACCCAACTTAGCCCTCAATGAGACTATAGCCGACACTAAATTGTCTAATGAATACTCAGTAAATGTATCATGCTCAGTATCGCAGAAGGGACAAGCTAAATTACACCCTGAGAACCTGACAAATATTGCTGGATAACCAATACTGACCCCCTCACCCTGAATACTGTAAAAAATCTCATTAATCTGGTACATGGGGAACCGTAACTACTGTAAAACATGTTGGAGTTTCATATACCGAAACTGAATGTAAAATGTGCCCAAGGTATGGCCACTGATATGGAATCACAACACTGACTAAATATTCCGCCAAAACTTCAGCTGTAGGATTCTTCTCAAAACTGAAAATAGAACTCTCAGTGCACATATTCGAGTCAACTAAATGCCTCCCTAGCGGGTCATTCGAGCTTAGAAGTAACTTGTGATCCCAATTCTCAGAGATCCACTTCCCCACGCTATCTCTTATCCTGCTGAAGTCTACAGATAGACCATCGTCCCTGACTTCTTTATAATTGAGCGCCACCAAAACTCTATACCTGTGCCCATGGATATTGGCACACTTTCCCTGGTACCCAAATAACCTGTGTGCGGCGTCAAACGTTATTTCCTTAACAACTTTATTCATCATTCCTCCAGCTAAATAGAAACTACCTTCATCGACATAGCAGTACATTTTCTGCCACTGATGAACTCGTCTCTAAATCCCGGCTTAATGACAATAGAATAGCCCTCCGGGGCTATCATGCCCTGAGATACACATATTGCCTTTAATGCCTGATTTACAGCTCCTGCCCCTATGGCCACAATGACCGGAGTATTCCCTTCCCGAATAGACCTACTTATTGCCCCAGCTACCAGCTTAACTTGAGACCCGCCGGCCACTCTGAATAGAACTTCTGACCTCTCTCCAACCTCCGCCACCAACTCCGTCTTCTGTGTTTTCATGCTTATCTCCCGGAATATCCTAGGCTATTCTAGGCCAGCATTGCCGATAGTGCAACAAACAACGCATCCCAAGCGTGAACTCCCCTCACGCAAAAAAGCGGCCCCTTACACTTAACCGTCCCCCTATAGGGGTCATTACCCCCACCAGTAGGTTCAAAATAGCTCTTTGCACAGGACTTTAACAACTTAGTGTCTACCCCTTTTCTGGATGTAGCATCTTTATAAACTAATGACCCATAAAGCATCATCTTCACTGTTGGGCGTGATATAGCTTCAACTCTGCCAACTGTCCACTCAGCTGCCGTATGAAACTTTCCCCCCCACCAAGCTGTATCCATAGTTTCCTGCCCAACAGACCTTCCATAGGTCACTACCTTCTCTATAGAGACCATATCAATACAAGAAAATAAAACTATATCTCCACTCCCAGGACCCCGAAAAAAATTACTCTTCTTTAAAGTATTCAAAAGACGTTCATTCGGGTACTGATTATCTGCCATAAGTACCTGGCGATTAACCCAGTCAAGGACCACAACTCCACTAGACTTTTGCCCCGGGTCTATGCCTAAGCAAGTCCTACTATCTTCTTGCATCTTCCATGTCACCTCTGCGCCGCGTTATTTCACGGCTGATTACCGACTCTCGCTCGACATAGGTCTCCAACAATGATGATAGAATCTTCTTCTCAACTCTTGCCTGCATAAAATTCTCATCATACCGCTGAATGGTCTCTGAACTGTCCACAGCCGCCCTTAACGCAGTAACTGTCTTATAATCCGCTGCGTGCTTAACCATCTCCTGACTTCTAAATATGCCCTTTTGAGACTCATAAGCAACCTGGTTCGCAGAAGCTACAGCTAATAGCACCCGGGTATACCCTGCCCACCCAGACCATACCGTGAGATGCAGCGCTAATTGCTCGTTCGTCAAATCCCCCACACTCTTTGGCCAACCTAAATTGTCATCTGCCGGCTTACTCGGCCTAGGAAAGCCCTCAGTTATTATCTTCATTTTTGCGTCGGATACCGCTGGATGGTCTTCCATTGTATTACTCCCTAGAAAAGCAGGCTATTCGCTGACCACATTTCTTTGCTCTTTTTGCCTCCTTGGTGTCACATAAAGCACACCTTTCGGGCAGCTCCCCAGTAACCGTGTACCTATCGAACTTAGTTAATTCATCAAAACTCGCCTGTACTAACCCCTCATCTATATTAAAAGAATGCTCAATTTCATCAGAAGTGTTCCTATTAACATAGAATACCGAAACTTCCTCTGGACTCGGAATGTCCTCACGAGAGCACCCATCAACATAACCCCTTTTAATCAAATATGCATAGAGATTAGCCTGCCTCCTATGCGGTTCGAAAGCTGCCTTCTTATACTGAAACTTGAAAATTTCATCCCTACAAGTCTTTATGTCCGCGCACACCCAGTGTTTCTTTGAGTCAATCCACACTAACGCATCAGAACTCCCAACCACATCCTTAAAAATCCCTTCTACCAACCCTGGCTGTGCCCACTCATAACCTTTTAATCGTTCCTCAGCCTTAACCCTTATAGGAATCTCCTGATAAGACCAACGGTGCCCCTTACCATCATGATAACACCCGACGCCATCGATGAAAGACGCAGGCTTAAACCCCCATAAGGTCTTAAGGCATCTAAGACATTCCCACTTACCCCATAATACGTTGGCTCCGCCAAAATACCAGTTCTGATATATGAGGTGTATGCCCTTACCTAAGTCGTATAACTTTTCAGTAACCGTATCGTTACTAACCATCCCGGGGACCCCAAACATTTTAAGAGCTCGAGCTCTTGCACACATCATACAAATATCGGATATATGCCATCCATCCTCCCGAAAGTCTTGCAGCCTTGAAACTAAATACGACCTGACAATCCTAGACAAGTCCGAACTGTCTTCAC
The DNA here is from genome assembly GCA_964447495.1 of uncultured archaeon. GTDB lineage: Archaea > Asgardarchaeota > Lokiarchaeia > Sigyniarchaeales > SOKP01 > SOKP01. The sequence continues at coordinate 60,798 of CAYUTF010000007.1, read as the reverse complement.
CTCGCTTAATAGCCCTTATTCTGTCTTTAAGAGACATCTGCCCTCACTTCCATAAACTTATCAGAAAATCCAACCTCTCCATCAAACTCTCAACCTTAGCATCTAAAGCTTCAATCTGCCTCCTCAGACTCGGAACCTGATCACAGGCAGCTTGGAAACTCACATCTCCAAACTCTTCTACTTTGGCTATAAGCTTCTCACGAGACTTATCCGAACTCTTCTGCTTTTTTATCCGCGCAAACCTCCTCTTACATGCGGCACCCGTAACGCAAACCAAAGGCAATAACCTCCCGGCCACTGCATCCCAAGCGTTACTCTCGGTATACCCCTTGTTGGACTCTTTATAATAGTTAAACAGCGGCTCACACTCTGAAATCATCTTCAGCAAAAGCTCGTCATCAGAATCGGTCCATGTATGCCTAATCATCATAGCAGTTAAACCTCCACTCATTTCTTCGTGGTCAACATCTCCCCGGAAATCTTCATCAACTCCAGCTTTCTATCTGAGTCAGAAGTGTCATTCGCTAACCACGAAACAGCGTTGCTCATTCTCCACGCGGTATTACCCGGCGGTAGTTGGACTACATCTGGAGTATTAAACCTATCCTTGACCTCTCCAAACTCCTTGGCTGAAAAACGTTTCTTAAAACGCTCTAACTCAATGGTGGGATCTATCTGCTTCTCCCCAGCCTCCCGTATAACTTCACAAAGTACTTCAACGGTATCTGGTGACATGGTAGTTCCGATAACGTCCTTCATAGCCGAGATAGTAACCTTGGTATCCATATCAACCGTCTTCTGGCTTATCATCGGGTTATCCGGTAGCCTACTTCCTAAATGTACTTGAGAAAACCCCGTGGTCATTATTGCCTTATTAGTACACCACAAACGGGATACAAAAACCCACAATCTGTTTCTGGCCGCACCATAATCGCTATTCTCCCACATGCAACCAATGGACAGAACTTCATTATCTATCGGCTCGAACACCCTGGGCAATACCGCTTTCATCGAAACTCGAGTATCAGACCCTATCCCATCATAGGGCAACGCTCCTACCTGATTACACGCCTCAATAAAGCCATCCAACAATGGCCGTGAGTCCCTTCGTTTATACCTATCAGACAGAAACCCCCTAAGCTTACCGCCGTAACTTCTAAGAAGAAACCTGTCAGACTGGTTTTGAAAAATCTCTCTAAAATTATTTGCCGCCAGCCGAACTCCCCAACTCCTCCGCTCAGTTTCCTCTAACCAAGACAAATACTTTCGGGGCATCCCGGACCTCTGGCATAATTGACCCCTTGAATGCTTTGTCGCTTCAAATAAAGAACCTTCATACCCAACAAGAAGCCCAACCGGCTCCCCAGAGCTCCGGCTATCCTCATCCCCATCAAACCTTAACCCCCTACTTCTAACTACCGCATCATCTGGGACTTCGGTCTGAACCCTTTCAATAATATTTGAAGCAAAAACCTTACCTCTTTCAATATCTTCCATCAGCTTCTGCCTCGCATGCCTTGCAGCGTCCGAAGCGGCTTCTTTGTATGACTGCTTAGAATGATGCACTAACATATTGCCTCCTGTGTTGAAACTATAATGAATACCTATCTATAACAAAGGCTACTCAAACACCTGTCCAATAATATCCCTCATCAGCGCTAGGGTGACTTTCGGCTTCTCCGGATTTATCTCCCTGGCCTTCTGCATGGCTTGACTGATAAGGAACTGAACCCATAGGGACTTAATCTCATCAGTACCCTTTATCCCCCTAGAGGAATTCACGGCTTCTATCAGCTCAGCCTTGGCCGTATCGTTAATCGGTATGTCATCCTCCACTTGGTCAGCGCAATCGTCCAACAGCTTCGCCACGACACCCAGATCGTCCGGCCCCAAAGAACGATAGTTTACAGACTTTACTGCCTCTGCCTCTTCGTCAGAATACCCAAGTCCAACACAGACTACAGAAGAAGCCTTTTTGATCGTACGAACATGCTCAGTGATCACGGCTGCATCGGGCGACTTCGACTTTTCTTTCTCAATACCATCCAGCTTCTGCTGAATCTTATCCAGCTCCTTCTGCACCATAGCCTTGAGCTTTGCCCCACGGAACTCACGAGCGATACCTACAAACTTTTCTTGCTTGTTCTGCGGCAACCGATCTATCTCAATTGCTGCCTGAACCGAAATTTCTTCAGCCTGCAAAGCCTTCAGCACCACACTTTGAAGACGCAACAAATCAAGCCGGTCAGTGACAAACTTCTTCTTGAGACCCAAAGACGTACAGACTTCGGATACCGACATTCCATACTCCTCCTGGAGTCTGTAAAAGGCTCTGGCCTCATCCACCGGGTTCAAATCCCTTCTTTGAACATTCTCGCAAATGTTATCAAGAAGCATATCCTTGCGAGTCATGGCCCTTCGCTTCCGAACCATGACAGGTACGACTTTCAACCCGGCAATCGCGGCGGCCGCAAGCCGGCGGTACCCTGCATAGATCTCAACCTCACCCTTGGGATTCTCTCGGTCTTTGCCCATAAGGGCAACTAGAACCCCACTATCTTTGATGGACTCAACCAACTCCGAAATATCGCCAATACCCTTAGTACGGGTATTAAACAAATCATCAACCACGCACAATTCTATCGGAACTTCACGAAGCTCTCCTTGCATAACTACTCCTTTAACTGGTCCCTAGGCATGGGACATTGACTAGCATTTTTATCCGGCCTCATACGGACAAACCTTGGGTGTCTCAACTTACCCTTGGCCGTTAGGCCGCTTGATCGTACTTCTATAACCTTCCCAATAAGTTGTTTACTATAAAACGTAAACCATGACCTGGTGCCTGGCTCCCCCACACACGCCGGGCTCATAACCAAATGATTTCCTGAACCTTTACTTCTACTCCCAGCATAAGCCCACTGAACTGCCCCATCAGGCATACCAGAACACCTACCAACCGGAATCAAAGTATTGGCTCCTTTACGAGTCTCATAGCAGGAGAAATCGATAGCCCCTATCAACTCCTTGAATTTACCCTTTCCCTCCCGAAACCCGTGTATTACCACATCAAAATCTAAACTATTATCTAAATACCCCGCCTTCAACTTCCAAACATTCTTGCCGTATCTCCCCCATACATGCTTGAGAACTATGCCTTCACCCCCCTTTTTTATGACAGCATCAAAGAACTCTTGGAACCCTCCCCTCGCATCTATTGACTGATGCCTCCGTATCGAACAAAGGTTACTAGAAGAGTGCTCCCTGCCCCTAAGAATACAGTTTAGCAACTCTTGCCTTGCATAATACGGCTCATCTCGGGCATCTTTCCCGTCAAAGAATAAAATATCGTAGACAAAATACGCCGCGCGGCCATTATCCTCCTGCCACAAAATTGCCCTCTCAGGCTTAGCCCCCATAACAGACTGAACAGACTCAAAAGGATGACCTGGTACTAATATCTCCCCGTCTAGCACCGTGTACCCTAGAGAGTTTCCCCTGGATAGTCGCTGAGCTTGTTCTATAATATGGGGAACATTTTCCCCCTTCTCGCAAAACATACCTGTTACTGCGGACTTTCGTTTACTTGTCAAGTAAGCTCTATCAAGCTCGCCCCCACAATGAAGTAGTCCCCTGTGCCCGTCGAGCTTTTCCTCTAAAATCCAGTCAACATTGTGACAGAACTTAAGAACTTTATCCGTAACATATCGGCATTTTCCGGGGTGTAGCTGCTTAATCATGATGTCTCCTGTGTCGATGGCATATCGTTATGACATTAAATAATTATCAAAAATTATTAGCATTTTGTCAAGTAGAATCAAAGAGATATGCAGGAACCATTACCCAGTCACAAGGGACTGGGTCTGGAACTCCGTAAATAGAAATGACCATAACCGGCTCCTTACCCGAATATTTGGCTTCGGCATAAACTTTACCCAACATCTCGCTGGTAATACGGATAGATGAAGACTTTGTTTCCTTACACTCGATAACAAAATCTTCTGTCCTACCATCACCTTTCTTGCATAACCACGGTACACACCCCGACCCCGGAGTAAGATCAAAACCTAAACGCTCAGATAACCGCTTCTCATTAAAGCTCGATATCTCCCTCACGGTCGGCTCTTCTGCGTTTTCGGAAAGAAAAGTCTGAACCGGCGACCTTGAAAATGGACTCCGAACTTTAGCCTTCTTCTTTTTCTTCATTACTCCCTGCCCACACTAACCCATCGGTCTCGTCAAACCTACCCTCATCCTTCCAAACCTTCTCTTTACGCCTAATGTCATCCATCAACTCCATCACATACTCCGGCCGCTTCTGTAACTCCCTAATAAGTGCCGGCTTTCCCTGTACCTTGATATCTTTAAACGTATACCAAGCCCCCGCTTTAGCTATAAGCTTCCAATACTCACCATACTTTATAACCTGTTCTTCAGTATTCGTAGACCCAACATAATGTTTACCTTTAACTTTAGAGAAATACAAAGCAAACTCACCGTATGGCAAAGATGGTGGGTACACTTTACTCTTAAGTATTTGATAAGAAATTAAAGACCCAACGTTTCGATTAGTAGCCTCATCAATGATATACTCCTCAGCCTTTGTCATTATCTCTAAGGACTCGGAAAAACCAAACCCCATCCCGCCTGGGGATGTTAACCCACCATATGGACCCAGCTTCTCCCGTAACTGATTTATCAGCAGCATAGTGCACTTAGTTTTCGCTAAGAGCCCAAACGAATTAAACCCTGCCGTCCACTTTCTACATGCTTTATTGAACAACTTGGCTGCAATCCCCATCTGCTGGTCTCCCGCTGCCGAAGCTGACTCAATAATCGGAGTCAATGAAGCAATAGAATCCACTACCACAAGGTCGCACTGCCGAGTTCTAATAGCTTTATCTATAACATCTATTGCCTGCTCTGCTGACTCTGGCTCCAATAACAAAACATCGTCACAATTCACCCCCCACTGAGAAGCCCACTCGGGGTCAAAAACATGCTCCCCATCTATCCACAAACCAACTCCACGCTCTCGCTTTCCGCATTTGCAATCAACCTCATGGACCTCCCCAAACAAGTCAATAATCTCCAGCGGCTTCCCACAAAATCTACACATACGCTGTACGGAACTCAGTCCCTTATAGCACAACGCCGTTTTCCATGAAGAAAACTTCCCTTTAATGAGCGTGATCCTCCCCCTAGGGAATCCTCCACCTGTCCTCACGTCGAGGTCAAAAATGCCCGTTGGAATCCAGTCTACTATTAGACTTTCTGCCCTTACCGCCGGTAGTAGCGTACCCTCTCCATACGTAGCATTCACCTGCTGCATCAGCCTCTCTAAAGCTGTGCCTTCCCCCTCATTCTTAGCCGCTTTTCTACCGGCGCCCTTCTTCTTCTTACTTGGAGGCATAGTCGCCGCGTCTCCATTTCTTCAAAAAGGCTTTATAAGAAGTAGAAAAATCGGACATTTCTCCAGACTTCTCCTCGGCAAAAGCCCGAGCTTTTTCGAAACACTCGTCGAGCTCCTCCACATAACAAGGCAACGTCACAATGACCCCTGTTTTAACACTCTCATAATTCCCCAAATTATGAGTAATACTGATTGGAACTGTGACTGAAGCCGTCGCGGTATTGAAGACTCCAACTTCAAACTCCTCATACTCCTCACTATCCTTACCCGGATACTTCGGATAAGTCCTCGACACAAGTACTCGGCCTTTCCCGACTCGAGACTCCAAGGCACCAGTTCCACACTCGCACTCCCTGGAACAAGAACTTGCAACCACTATTTTTCCATTATTATCTTCCATTACACTCTCCTAAAGCTCTGCTGGATCCAAACCTCTTGGGTACCTCGCCCATATTTCCCTTAACTTGTCCTGAAATGACGTATAAGAGATTCTTTTATCTAGCAACTCCTGGGTATCTTCCTCAATGACTTCCGCATAGGCCTCCAGTATCTTAAAGAACTGAAACTTTGGGTATAGCCTTCCACCACTAACCCCATGGGACTCCCTATACATAGCCTTCGGTAGAATACCCCTCTCCTCCCAACCTCTAACAGTGGCGATGTTCTTCCCTAACGCCACCGATAGCTGCCTTAAATTGAATACTTCTATAACCCTAACCTTACCATCAATGCATACCTCAACCTCCTTAGGGTCTTTCAAATTCCTCTTTCGCCTTTTGCACTTCGCCCTTTCAGACCTCTGATAGGACTTAGCCCTGTCTAAAACCTTATCGTGATACTCTTGATCGGTATTATACCTCTCCCTCTTGTTGTCTAACAACTCGTGCCGATGCTCTCTATAGTATTTCTTGGAATACTCATTTCTTTTTAACCTTGCTACCTCCTTGCGCCTTTCTCTTTCCTCTTTATTCATTGGTCCTCTAATAAACCCGAGATGTCTTTTGGATGCTTTACCGTTAAAACTTCTACGTCATCACCCGCAACAGCAATACTATCAAACTCCTTCTGACTCATTTTCCCCATTTCATACAACGCTACCAATACATTTTCATCCACCTTTGGCACGTTATGTATAAGCCTTGCTACCTCTGGGTCTTTCTCAGAATGAGAATGTATGTACTCCTTTGCAGCTTCAATAGAATACGAGATCTTACCGGCTCTCATACCCCTTTTCACTTCTGCTTGAATATCTCCAAGCTTCAAAACTTTATTTCCTTTTTTATCCACCGCCCCCATCGTCTTTACAAGATCCAACAGACGGCTACGTAACTCTGCCTTCCTGCCCTTTAGGACCTTCTTTTCCAACAAATCGATAACCGACCAATAAATAGTACACTCATCTACTGTCAGCCTTGAAATACGTTTTCTAAACATAGAGTTCAAATCAAACAGCCCGGCAGCGGACTTAACAATAGCCCTATTCAGTGCCATATACTACTCCTTATTCAATTGTACCGTGAACCTCACAGCCCATATCCCTGTATAATGCCAATCTTTTATATGCTTGTCCAACTAATTCTCTAATAGTCGAGTCGATAAAATCAACCGTTATAAGCTTAGACTTCCCAGCGCAATCTCTAAAAAGCCTTCCAACTGCCTGACGTATGTCTGCCTGTGGTAGCGCTAGAAACATAGTATCCAGCGTAGGAATATCTAACCCTTCATTGGACATTGAATAAGTCGAAAAAATGAGCTGCTTACTCTGTGCCTCTTCTCTCTCGACTTTCTTTAACCCCCCGACCAACATTCCAATGTCCGACTCGCTAACCCCATCTTTCACCACTAGAGCAGACAATGTTCTCAACTGTACTTTCCTGGAAGATAAGACCATAACCTTTCGCCCCTTCTTAAAGGCCGCAACTATCTGCTTTGCTATAGCTAAATTCCTGCCTGAATGAACCGCCAACAAAGACAACAACGCTGCACGCTTATGCTCGTCCTTACTCCAACTATGGTCCCACTCTGACCGGTTCAAAGGAGTCTCCAACTTGACCAGATAAACCGAGTTAGGCAAGTCCTCTGACTCTAACTCATAAATTATTGGTCCAATATTACCCGAAATTACTGGCCACATACCATCAAACCTATTTGGAGTAGCTGTAAGCCCTAATCTAAACATAGTAGGAAACTTCCATATAGCTGTCTGCCACACCTCTGCCCCATACCTATGAACTTCATCAGCAACCAACAAACCAAAAGACTTAGCAAAACCTTCTGGAATCTTACTCTTTGGTGAGGTTAAAGACTGAACGCTTGCTATGACTATATCATGCGTCTTGCCCGTATTCTTCTTCTTGCCCCTGTATACCCCAACAGAAACATTAGACCCCAAAGTTTCCTTCAACGCTATACACCACTGTTCCTCTAAAAACTCCTTGTGTACTAGAACACAAGTAGGAACTCCCATTTCCAGAATTATCTTGGAAGACATAATTGTCTTACCTTTGCCACAACCAGCGCAAAGAACCCCTCCTGCAAACCCACGCTCTTCCTTTCCTGCCTTTAGAAAGTTCACTATGGACCTTATGGCCTCTTCTTGCCCTTCTCTGGGTATAAACCCCGGGGCATCAGCTCGGAACGTCCGGCCCCCATCTGACACCCGCACTTCGCACTTCCGGATAAAATACTTAAAAGCACTCCACGGAAATGCATAAAAACCCGTGACGTCATCGTATTGGAACAGCTCAACAACCTTATCTTCGAAAGGCGACTTAACCTGGTAAACCTTCTTCAGCTCCTCAAGGAACTCCCGGTCTATATCCGTCCTATGAAATGCTAACATTGCCCCTAATGAAAACATGGCCTCTCCATATAACTGAACTCGTGTGCTATACCCCAATCAATACCCTTGGCTATTATCTCCAATGCCCTTGGAGATAATCTGTGACGCCACCTTTCTGAACCGTAATAATCCTTGTACCAGTCAGAATCCCGACACATGTCTTGTACCGTAGATCTATTATACCCCTCAAACTGAGAGTACCTGAAATCCGACTCCAACCTTTTCGCCAGCTTGTAAATAGTCTTGCGTGGATTACAAACTAAATCTTCAAACTTTATTAAATAAAAACCAGAATGCAAGTAAGAATAATTCTTAATGTTCCATAGGTCCATAACGTTCTTGGCTCTGCACATATCCCTATCCAATATAGGCCACTCACTCGTCAAGAAATCCTCTAAACTCCTGGGCATATCATAAGCATGATAAGGCATCCTGTGCATTGACAACAACCAAGAATAGGGATTTCTGACTAAACAAACAAAAAACGTCTTTTCAAAAATCTTCTGCTCATACAGAGCCCCACAATGAACAGCTGAATGCTTCCATCCCAACACTGTAGGGAATGTCTTCCTAAAATACATATCATAGGCCAACTCCACCCACGGCCTATAATACAACTTTTCAAGAACCCATGACCCAGTACCCTGAACTATATTAAACTCTGGCATATTCAACTCTATCAACTTCAACAGATACTTTGTGCCAGTATGCCTCTCCCCGAACACCTTTATATTTTCATACATACCTCTAACCCTCTTCTCTCTTTTTAGCGTCTAAACACGCCTGCTTCCAACTATAACCAATACCGGGATTAGCCTTCATTGGTACTCTTAACTCGACTGCGTTCTCCAAATGCCTACGAAGATCCGCTGCCCCTTCCTCGGCAAAATCTTTTCGGAACTCACAAATTGCTTCATCATGTACAAACGAAAGTATCTTTACCTTCCCCTCCCCAGTCCAATAATCGTACAAAAGCCCTCGGCTCTTCCACTCCCTGTACATGTTCCTTGCCGCCAACATAAGAACATCCGCAACGCTACCCTGGTCAGGAGTATTCGAGGCTTCCCTGAAAGCCCTAGAATATTTTCTCGAAGCTTTAGGATTGTTTATAATCCTAAGCCTATAATCCATCTCAGACTGCCCGTCTATAAGACTTCTCTCATCTACCTTTATATACCCTTTTGGAATAAACCTTAACCTACCGGTTATAGTCCTCACATAGCCGTGTGTCGCCACAAACAAATGCATACCCTTTTGGTACTTTCGAACTCCAGGGTAGTTACCATGCCATCTATTCCAAATAATCTCCGCAGCTGATACCGGTATACCCAACCCATGAGCCAACGTCCCCGCCATCATCTCATAAATAATACCCAAATTTACAATTTTACCAGCACCTCTGTCACACCCACATGCATCAGCCGTCTGCTGATGCACGTCTAAATCTTCAATATACGCCCTCATCAAATTAGGGTCACAACTCAAATGTGCCATCATCCGCAAATCAGCTTGTGAATAATCCGCGTCACAAATATCCCAACCATCATCCGCAACAAAACTGTCCCTAATCTCCCCCCCAAGCTTCTTCAAATTAGGAATATTCTGCAAATTTGGTTTCGAAGAAGCTAACCTCCCTGTCTCCGTTATCGTCTGATTAAACTCGCATCTGAGCCGTCCATCCACCGACCGGTCCGCCTTCTCCACTAGGGATATCGTATAGTTGGAGATGAACTTTGACACCTTAGAATGCCTATCCTTAAGCTCGAGGATATGCAGCCCTTTCGAGCCCTTTTTAAGATAGTGTCTCAGCTCCCCACGAACTTCTTTGTTCACTGGATACTCACCATTACTACCCTTCTCGAAATGCGGAAGTATCGGCCAAACCTGCATCTCCTTGAATAGTCGCGCCGATACCGCCTGGTTCCGGTTAGGATGCACTCCAACAAGGGACTCAAACTCCTTGACTATGCGCTTCTCTTCTTCTCTGAACTTTAAATCTATCTCAAGAATTCTATCCCTATCTATAGCAAACCCGACCTCCCGCATATGAGACAAGACTTTTGCGAACTCGCAAGACATCTCCACAAACGCTTTGTATGCCCCATACTCTTTGAGCTTCGGAACCCAGAACTCCCCCAATCTCAGCGCCGCTAGGGAGTCGTCTCCGCAATAGTCCCCCACGGTATCCGAAGGTACCTCGTGGGCTCTTGTACCTATTGGGACCACATCTTCCCAATCACGCATTCTCATCTTTAGAAATTTTCTCGCCGCCGGCTTCAACTTCAATCTGTCTTTACCTGGAAGCCACTTCCCCAAGCTGTACTGAGCTATTTGGCTACAAAGAAGTGTCCCAAGTATCTCAATACCAAATGACCTTAAAGCCATATGCTCATACTTGGAGTTATGAGCCCAGATCACAGCTTTAGGGTCTTCAAGAACTCTCTTTACTGCCCCATAGGCCCCCCCTGGCGCCCTTGGTCCTTCTGCATGCGCAAAAGGAAAATAAGTTTTCGACCCATCAGGAAACCCAAACCCAATACCGACTATCTGAAGTAAATCATGACGCAAAGGGGCATCCTCTAACGCCACAGCTGATGTCGACTCAACGTCCGTTCCAAAGGTGCACTTACATGCTTCCACCTTCTCCAAAAAAGCCGACACATGCGCATCAGAGGATACAATAGTACTCCACTCCATTAACAGCCTCCAACTACTTCGGGTATACCTCTAAACCCTGACTAGAAAGGAATTTGGTCTGTTCCCTCACCGATGCGGGCATTGACCCTTGTACTCCCAGAATCTATTGGATCGGCCATATTGCCAAGAATCAAATACCGGATTATTTCTTCCGGAGTCTTGGGAACCAGAATTTGAGAATAATCAAATGGCTGTAGATTGTCAGGCAACTCAACCTTTCCTACCCATTCAACTTCACCCCCTGTACTCGGCTCCCCTTTCTCTGACCGAATAAACAGCCCTTTCCAACCTCTCAGCCCACCTTCCTGAGCTACCTGCCGGCGCTTCCTTCTCAACTTGCCCGCAAACTTAGTCTTCGCAATCAATAAAGTGATCTCATCCCCATTAGGATTCCTGAGCTCTTCTTTTACCTGATAGGGTGTATGATTGATCACGGTATAGGCATGCGCCGTATACGGCCGTTTCTGGTTTGCAGGAATAACTCTACTTCGACATATGGGACACGCCATTGGCCTTCCTGTAATTGGATGCGGAAGGCCTTCTATGCACGTAGTATGATTAAACCAATTGCCCCTCATCTCAAAATTGTGTTCTTCAAAGGCATAGGGAGTATTATACCCACCAGGATTTACGTTGCCATCCAAAAAAGTAAATGGCATGCCGTCAGAATCTTCCGGAGTAACCGGCATATAAACTCTTGGAATAAACCCCCGCTCAGCGGTCTTTATCCGCTCAGTCAACTCAGTGTCAGCTTCATCCCCCGATCTAAAATACCTTGGTCGTTCGGTCATGCTTTCTCCTTGGCTCTAAAGCCTTTAGTTTTTTATGCTTCTGTGCGCAGCTTATCATCCGAGTTAATTTTGTCAATCTCTTACCGCCGAATACTTTGACCTATAAAAAATATTTTTGAACGTAACTCCTGCCGTAGGTAGAACCCTAACCCAACTTGCATGGGGAGTATCCATGCTGCCTCCCCAATGGATAGCCCCCTTCACGGGATTCTCTCTAAACCCCTTAGACCACTGCTCGAGCTCAAACAATATCTTGTTCCAAAACTTCAAATGCCCTTTCCAGCTTAACCTCTTTGGCCACCCCTTAGGCCGCTTTCCATCTAATCTCAAATCAAAAATCCACTTCCGCTTATGAGAATTTCTACTCTTTACAGCCGCAGAATAGCTTCGAATCACCCCCTCCAAAGTATCCCTCCCAGCAGAAGACTTCCATCGCACAGCGTAGACCCAAGCGATTCCAATGCACTCCTCATATGCGTCAAATCCTGCTTCCCCCACACACGACCGGGCAAGCCACACCTTAGTGCTATCGGTCCATTGCTCGTGGGGTATCGGCCTCTCACCCCGGGATACTCCACTTCCAAAACATACAAAAGACATCATCAAAATTAAAATAATCGTCAACAAACTTTTCATAGTACCTCCTATACAGCTATCAACCCAGCATTATCGATAAGCGAGATTACATCCACCCCATCCTCTACCAATTTAGCTGGGTCGCTTTTGACATATCCTGCTACTCTCGGATACCTCACTCCCCTCAACAAGGTCTTATCCTGAATAGCTATAATCAACTTTCTTTGTCCCGTCCATCCAGCCGGGTCATTATCAAAAAATGCAACTACAGATGTGAAATTGTCGCATAGAAACTTCTCCCTTTTACCTGACACCTCCGTACCCAGAAGACCCAATACACTATATTCATCGGACCTCCCGGCTCGGTGTATCTCCTGCCAAACAGAAATGGTATCCACCACTCCCTCAACAACTACAGCAACAGTGTCCTTCTTGGCTAAATGCTCACCTAGAAAATATCTCGATGTAGGAAAATTAAAATAATTGTGATACCTCTTTTTTCCTACCACTGAGCGCCCTACTGCTCCGACTAAATTGGAATAGTTGAAACAATTATACCCAGTAGGTTTTTGCATCTCTCTTACTGGAAATACAAACCGATTAAACCTACGATCATACATGCACTCCCATACACCTAGAGTGTCCTCTTCCAACCCTCTCTTGGCTAACACCTCCGGTCTGTACCCACGCTCAAAATGCATGCTCAACAATCCTTCACATAAAGTATCGACCCTCTGGACCTCCTCACCATCCCTTTCATCAAACCCGCGTATATCCAAAACCATCTGAATGGGGTCACCTTCCTCAATATCATCAGCCCATTCCCTAAGCTTTTGTATATTTTTCCCTGATAGCTGAGCATACTTGAACAGCAAATAGGACAAATTACCTTTGAATTGGCACGCAAAACAATTCACTAACGATGGCTTTCCCTTATCGTTAAACGAAATGCCCATAGAACCTGCATGGTCACTTCCTTTAGTGTGGCCAACCCGCCACCCAGCTAACAAACATGGAATCTGAACATTTTTTTCATACTCTATGACTTCTTTAACTCCTAACTCCTCAAGCACCCTCCATAATTGCTTCTTGTTCACTATTCGCCCTCGTTCCTCTTTCCACCGAACAACGGCAATACCGCATCTATTTGCATTGCCACCCCGGAAGCCCGACCCCCAACTCTACCGAAACGGTCATTCTTTACATGGTCTACAACCTCCGATAACACCCCCTGAAGGTGCTCCACCATAACGGTATCAACCACTTCACCTTCACGTGAAATAACATACTTGATGGCTTCAACTAACTTTTTAAAATCCTTTTCCCCGACTTCTATATACATGACTCTCCTCAATAATCTATTTCTTCATTTACCATAACCTCTTGAGCCCTTTTCACCTCTTCCGTCCCAGGACCTTTATCCGGAAACTCCATTGCATCCAAGTCCCATCCGCTAACCCACTCAACGTTGAACTCTTCACTCTCTCGTATCTTCAACACCCTGAACAACATCTCTTTGTTCAGCCTTAACTCATCGGTCTGGTACATTCCCAGAATAAGGTCAAACCACATCTTCACATCGCCATACTTAAGGGTGTCGGCCGAACCTTCAGACCCCTTACCCTCAAGATTAAACTGATGAGAAATGCCTACCGGTATGCCCTCATCTTGTCCCAACCTCTTAAGTTGGCCACAAACATTAGACCATCTTTCCCAAGACTGCCGTCCATGAGACTCATCAGAAATTAAATACCCACCATCAATCCATAAAGCATGCGGCTTATACTTTCTGACCTTGGCACGTATACCCGTGACAGTAAGCTGACGCCTATCCCCAGAAACCCAGAACGGCAACCCATCTTTCATATCACGTAACGAACGCTCCCATCTCTCCAACTCTTCTCCGCTAAGCATTCCAGCTCTAAATCTCTTATACGGCAGTTTCGCACACGTGGCGTCGATACGCCGGACCATTTGCTTCACGGACATTTCATTTGAAATCACTAACGGGACATAGCCCATCATCCACTCAGTACAAGCAAATACAACCTCACTCCATGTCTTACCTACCCCACTCCTACCAGCCAACATTATTAAATCCTCAGACTGCAAGCCTAACGTAGCCTCATTCAACATCTTCCAAGGCGTAGGTATTCCTACCATTCCCTCGCACTTTGCAAGGTCCTTATACTCGCTTAATCGAGCCTCGGTAGTCTCCGCTAAATTCACGTCCCTAGAGGAATCTTCATCCGCCTGTATCTTTAAGACCGTTTCCTTCATCAATCCGAACGCATCTAATGGCTTCGCCTTCTCCATCAATCGAGCCATCCCGCGAAGAGACTCACGCATCGCGTTGTGTATATGTCTCTTTTTCAGCTCATCTATTATAAGCCCTACGGGAGCATCCGACTTCTTAACCTCAAAGCTCGGGAAATGCTGCTGAACAATGTCTAGAGGAGGAGGGCCTCCGTGCTCACGATAAGACCATAGAACGAACTGCCATACTGACAAATTGGTGACAAAGTAAGCATCCTTTATACCTTTATCGATAATTTCCCCAACTGCATTATCAAGAATAGCCTTAGATATGGCTATTGATTCATAGTCCATGTACCCTCTCTGTCCAACCTGAATGCCTATCTATGACTTCGTTTAACCCCAAAAGATACGGGTCATTTGTGAATACCTTGACTAAATCTGGCTCTACACGTACCCACCGCTTAAACGTATATCGGTCCTCAAATATCTTAACTTCAGCTAGCCCCTGCAAAAGTACTTCCGCTATAACTCCAGAATAGATGCCCTTCTCCACAATAACCCCTACTGCTCGGTATTCGAACTCCCTACTAATCCAATCTATCGCTCCATCTCTCCACTTGTACCTATGCATCAGAAACCCCGGCATGCCTGAAGTCATAAGCAACCTATCAGCAACCCTTCCAACTTTTGAAATCTCCGGCTCCTCCAAAAGAATCCGAAAATCCACCCCAAACATGGGTGACAGCATGTTAGACAACTCACCTCTAAGCATATCTGAACCTATCGAATGCCGACTTTATGCTTCATGTACTCTTTTGCAACTACATAGACCCCCCGAGTATCAACAACGTACCTTGCCATCAAAACCCTTACGACTTTTTGTCTCATTTCAAAGCCCAATAATCCAAACTGAACCCCTGAAAGAATATAGACTAATAAAAAGTACTTAAACCCCACAAAGAAACAAAACAAGCCGGCATATGGCAATCTAAATAACCACCTGAACAAACTATACGCTTCATAAGCCACTACATACCCAACGGCCTCTCTCAAAGCGTACTGTTGCCCTTCTGCTCTACTCGCATGCTTAGGCGGCCTGTACCACCCACCGTGCCCTAGAGGACGTACGTACTGGTCCTTCGCCTTCCCCTGAGGGAGTTCACACCATAGGCCGCCAAGGAACCAAAGTCGACCTCCGTAAATGAGCCGAACGCATAGAACTACAATCCAGGAAGCCACATCGGGGCCGCTGCACGTGAAACGTAAAATCCTACCAAAAACTGTAGCGTCCTTTTCCACCTCACTCGGCCTTTAGAGCAGCTATCTCCGCCAACCGGTCCTTCCGGTCTTGTGCTCTAGCATCAAACATTCGCTGGTCTCTCCACAAATTCTCACTGCTCGAAATTCTTCCGGTATTTTTCACAACTTGAACCGCTCTTGCTGACCAAAGCTCCGTCGTACCCTTGTCTATTCCGCTCACGATGGGAAGAATTTTCCCAATATTCCTAATGCACCAGTCCCGAATACCCGCCGTCACAGCCGGACTGGTTACACCTTCAACTCTGGCTGTAACTATTCGGACGTCTTTCCCCTCGGCCAACCACCACTTCACCCGTTTAATCATCATAGCCACAGGCTGCCCAATCCCTAAAGCATCCTGATAGGAAACCTCGGTGGCTAATGTCCCATCCAACTCAACTCCTATCCAATCTTTATCGCTCATGCTGTCCTCCTGGATACTTTATACGGCATAATGCACTCTACATCAAACAACCCTGCTTCCCAATACTGCTTAGCATAGTTCCGGGTTCTCTGATACCGACCGTTTTTCAGGTCATCGCTCCAACGACCAAACGAAGAATTACCGAAAGCCGCAACAATAGCTTTAGAAACCATTGGACTCTGCTCCTTTATGGCTTCGAGTCCAAGCTTATCAACAACTTTTCTACAAAGAACTTTTAGAGCATACCCAGGAGCATTCACTGAATGGCTCCAAAACATACTCATAGCTAAACTGTAATGATCCGGCAAACCCCAAACCGAGGACAACGAAACCCCATCATAGAACACCTCTGACAAAGTCATTTTTTCATGCTTATCGTTACGACAAAAACGAAGCCTACGCCGGCTCATGGCCTCGAAATGACGCTTACCGTAATTCAACTGCGCAACCAATCCGTAGGGCTCTGAAAACGCCTCATGAAACTCCACAAGCCATCTACGGCACTCCCTTCTTCCTTTGCCCTCTAGAGGCATGATGCCCTCTGCATCGCCGGTAAACATCTCCCGAATAAACTGACCTGTAACAGGCTTACCGGTAGCCTCAGAAACACACAGGCCATCCATGGATGGATACACGCCGTATTCTTTAAGATGACGATCAATAGCGGAAGTTAAATCAAGAGTCCTAAACACCTCCAGCAACTGCCACAATGGCCCCTGGTCATTGGCTCGATTATTATCTGCAAGAGCCGAAGGATAAACCGCGATTGCCTGATGGATACCCGCAGTCATTCCCGTCCCATCATAATTCATAACACACCCAAAACGACCGTTGCTCTCGACCATTGCGGTCAACCACGACGCCTCGTCTAGGTGATTCTCGGGTATCGGGGGGTTCATAATCGTGTCCCCTTTTATACTCATCCCTCGATACTTACCAAAATTAACCACTTGCACTCTAGCCATTACTTTACTCCTTGAAACTTTGATACCTGCTTCAGCAATTTATACGCCTCAGCACTCCTATGATTAACATCGACCAAATTTATT
The DNA here is from genome assembly GCA_964447495.1 of uncultured archaeon. Lineage (GTDB taxonomy): Archaea > Asgardarchaeota > Lokiarchaeia > Sigyniarchaeales > SOKP01 > SOKP01. The sequence continues at coordinate 43,448 of CAYUTF010000007.1, read as the reverse complement.
ATGTGCATACTCTCGCGAGCCAACTCACAAGTGGACCGCCCATAAGTCCCCTCGAAATCATTCAAAGAAAAGTTTGTAGTTATAACTGTAACCTTACCATCCCGTACCCGACTTCTAATCAAGGCCCCAAATCGATTCTCAGCAAACCCCGAACTGGCTCTGTACTCCTTACCCAGATCATCTATAACTAAAAATCGAACATCGTTTGCTCTTTCGCTAACAGTTTGTCTTGCTTCCGGATACACGGGCCTATCCGAAACCCATGCATCCTTCAGCTCCGAAGCCGTTACACAGAAACTTGGGTATCCATAAAGCCCCCAAGCAACTTTGCACATGACAGCGCCCAAATAGGACTTACCGACGCTGTTATCCCCATGCAAAAATACCCCAACTCCAGAAGGTACAAACTCATCCATATGAGAAAGGTAATACCCACAAGCGGCTTTCTGGGCTTCACTTAAATCCGCTCTGGTTGCCTTCCAATATTTCACCCCAATATTCATCAGATGCATGTGACCTCTTCGGAGCTTCGTCATCCAACCCCCCATGTCTCTTTAAACTCTTCGTGATACTTCTCCGGGGTTTTTCCCCGTATGATTGCCTCCGGAGGGACCCTAAATCGAACTGCCCAATCTCGGCAGAACCTCACAATATCATTCTCGCTATATGCCTTTAACACATGCACTATACGGCCCCCGGAATGCCCGATGGTTTTCCCTGAAGTAAAATCGATAAGCTTTACCCAAAATTTCTTCCCCGTCTCGTCCGGGGTTATGAATATGTGCTTGCACCGAATCAAACTTCTTGGACTTACTGTTCGTTTCTCGCTGGCCATTGCTCCTCCACTTATGCTTTTCATCAACAACATCAAAAAGAATATAGCATAAAACATCCAGCCTTAATTGCCTTTACTCCACTAACTGTCCTCGCCAAAGGTCTCGGCAATAAATTCTTCAACACTCAATCCCCTGGACGATATGAGCTGTAGCTCGTAATCCCCTAAACCATACTTCAAGGCTAAACGAGACTCCGCTTCCCGTTCCTCCTTGCTCATCCCACGGGTCTCTCTAAACTTCTCGACACTTTCATCCACCACCATGGACCTATCCCGATACTCGTTATCATGCACAACGGGCAACCCGTTAACCATCTCAGGATAAAGAGACCTACTGTACGCGGACAATATCCCAACCGTGGGGTAACCGTGAATCTTATATCTCCGACATATATCTTCCCAATTTTTAATTACGTACTTAACGTACAAGACAACTTGCTCAGCACCGTAATTAACAATAAGGCGTTTCATAAGTCCGTGGTCCTTCCCCACCCACCTAGGAATGCTCCCCTTCCAACCTTTATCACTCCACGCATCTTCAAAGACAAATCGCATATCGTTGCAGTTGTATTCGTCAAGAGACTTGCTTTCCATTTTATCTCTAAGACGTTCTTCTCTACTCGGCCAACTAAACGGCTTCTTCGGGGGTTTCTTCTTCGGGGGTCTAGAAACGACTTCTTCAAGCGCATCTGACAAGGAGCTCCTCTGCTTAAACCTCAATGGCGACATCTTGATTCGTGGGTCTTCACTCAGGTGAAGAGTCACATTTGGGGGACCCAAATAAGTATTATTCTTTTTAAGTAGATCTAGGGAAGAGAAGAAGAAGAAAGAAAGAGTATCTCTTTCTTGTGGGTCTTCATCTGACTGAAGACCCACTGCAGAACCCCCCGTCTGAAGGTTCCCCGAGGCGTCATCCGGATGAAGACCCACTGCATCGTCATCCGAATGAAGACCCGCAGTAAAGGAATATATCCACCGATACGGACCACTTCTTTTCATTAGAAGTATTCCTTTTTGTTTTAAACTCCGTAATACCCTCTCAACCGTCGATTTACTTATCGATAAGTATGTGATTAGGTCCTCTTTAATCACATCCTTAACCCTCGATAACTCGTCGATAGTCAAGATAATCCGGACCTCTCTATCACTTAATCCTGGATACGCCAACACTCTAGATACCTCAATGCACATGGATACTCCTAGTCAAAAGGGTTAACACAACGGTCCATACATCTTTAACAAGCAAAGATCTCGGCATAACTATATAGTCCCCAGTTTACAAAATTCTTATCTATTCAAACGCTAACTCCGCGTACTACCTTACACAATACACAATATAGGAGTCAACAGAAAAACAACTATTTTCAAAACCTCACACACTCTGACCTGTACAATTAAACTCAGGTTGGAAAAGCATAACACATGGACCATAAATATTCCACTCCTGTTAAAACTGTAGAGACCTTTTCCTTTGCTACTGCATAACTTGCAATACTACGAAATATGGTTCGTAGAGCAAATTCTCGACTCCGCAGCGCTTCACAGGTTATGCCGATAACTTCATTATTATAATCAATACAATAATAAGCTTCTTCTCGTGATAACTCTACAACATCTACTTTAAACTTAATAGAGAGTAGAAAATCAACAAACTCTTTATCAACTTCCTGCGGCGTATTTGTAGTTATCCTCCCAATAAGCTTAAAGTATGAACCAAATATATAATCTAATACCTCACTCTGTGAGTCTGTTATCTCATCCCCTGGAATTGTTCTTACAACTTGTACCGAATAGTCATTTTCTAAATCCGAAACAGCTGGAACGTTAGACTTTTTCAATGACTCTTTTACTTTACCACATACAATAACTGGAACCTTTCCAGCCCTACGAACAACTGAAGACTCTTCTTCTGAAATAACTGGAACTGCATCCTCACCGTGGTCCTCTTGAAAGAACTTGCCAAGCCTTTCATAACCATCAGAAGATAGATTCGGAAAAGTGCATTCCGGCTTATCTTGAAAAATCAAATCGTAAACTACTCTAGACTTACCCTGTCGTTCATAATGAGATAGTACCTGCCCGGCTTCCCACTTTACATCAAAATCCGGTAACATGTTCCTATCCCTGTCAAGAGTAAGATTATTCAAATCATAACCATACTCGAAATCGTCTCTTGTTTGGACATATATACCCTTGGAATATATCATCCCAGAAAACCGTTTATCCAAAATCAAGGTACCCATTGGTGCTTTATGGAACTTGTCCATTGGAATTGTCTCTTCTACAAGGGGTAAAAATTTAAACTTGTACTCTTCCCATACATCGGGGGGAAGACATATACCTACAAGAACTTCTTGTGTGTAACGTTCATTGACCGGTTTCTGTGTCAAACAAAATAAATCTCTATTGATAACAAATCCATTAAGAGTATTTACCATCTCAAACGAGGGCTCCCATGAATAATCCCCGGAGTTCACCCAGACTTTTATGCCAGCTCGGCATAAAGCCATGAGCCCTAGAGTCAATCCCTCCCCGTGCTTTCCACGCAAGCCCTTAATTTCCCTCTTTCCGGATTCTCCCAATAAAAAAGAATCTACACCAATCTCGTCTCCCATAGTACGGACATACAAAGTGTCGTTTACATAAAACACTTTCATCTCCGCCCCTTGGTCAAGCTCGTCTAGAGAGTTCTGTAACAGCTCCCTTAGCCCCTCCCATAAGCCCCAATTCATCGTGTACTCAGGAGTCATTGTGAAAAATAATTTTTCCATTTAATACCTTCCCGGGAATGCAGCTCTCCGTCTGCCTATACCCCGCAATAGACCTAATAAACTCTATTCACTTTACACAAACCCTAATAAAGTTTCATGTACAGTAAGTGTAATTGAAGATGGCGTTTTGTCAAGAAGTGCTACTTAGATACTTTTATTACCTGTGTAGCTCCGACCAGAACCCCCGAAGTTACTGCAACCCCCACCGTAAACCATACCGCTGGGTGCTTCCACCACGGACTTTTAGACCTCTTTAGCTTATCGTTCTCTTCCCATGCGCCCTCAAGTGCCTTGATAGACCCCTCCAAGCTTAAGTAGAGCATCTCCATGTGCCCATGTTCCACAGTCTCCAGACTTACGGCTTTATTAAGTGAGTTTTCACTTAACTTGAGACTCTCCTCAAGTAATTGAATCTTTTCCTTGAGAAGAGGGATAGTTTCTACATCGCTTAAAATCCGATTGCTCATATCGTCGGGGAACCATACTCCAGACTTCCCGTTGAACTCCAACCTTACGGATTGAGCGCTGGCCGACAGACTAACCATACAGGCTATTAAAGCGATTAACAACTTCTGACGGCTCAAGCTGTTTAACTTCATTTTTAACCCTCTCAATCTTCTTGTCGATCTTCTCGACTTCTTCTTTAATGATTTTTACTTCAATAGAATCCTTTTTAATGTCTTCTATATACAGTTTACGAACGGCTTCCATGTTCTTTTTATCACTTTGAAGCTTTTCCATCTCCTTTGTTAACTCTATACCTCTAATTTTGCTTTTCTCATGGGAGACAGCAAACAACATGGCGATAACCCCACCAACGGCAACGGCGATTAACGCCACATTATTTTTGACCCAAGAAAAAGCCGACTTAATCCAGCTTAAGAACATCTTTACCTCCGATATTTAAATCAACATCATACCTCTTTTTTGCCCATTGCTTCACAATGTCATATCCGATTATAGCAAAACATGCACATGCACTAAAATATAATACTCTGTGCCCTAGAGAGACTACTCCCGGAGCGACCTCGCTCTGGACGATGCACCCAATCAGAGCGCTTAACCCTATGAGCGTTAACGGAAAGACTCTCCGTATCCAGAAAACAACCCGGTACTTTCGAGCATATTCCGGGGTTAGAACCCTGGTTTTCACCGTCTGTGCTGTTACCGATACCACGAGAGTGTAAAATATCCCTATCCAATGCGGCCAGATAGATTCCGACATAAACTCCCAAGCTTCCTTGAACGTTTCCATGACTCCTCCTGAATTTTTGGCTGAAAAAAAGATGCCCTCTTGTGGGGTGTTAGCAAGGAACCACAAGAGGGCCATGGCTTAGAGGTGACTCTTTATACTATGCATCCGGCTTGTATGCAAGCGTAATCGACACACCTTCTGTCGCTGGGTCATCCCCATCGGCATATATGGTGAGAGTGCAGCCGCCAACACCAATTCCCGCGAGCGCTTCGTAGGGAATACGGTCGGAAAGCCGCCGGATGGTGTTCGGAGACCCCGAATAGGGACAGGACCCCTGGATCTGGATTTCATCCGCCTGTGCCGGGGCTCCTCCCTGGAACGCTTTTGTGGTGTTGTTCCAGTATGTACCGCCAGGCAGCTCTGTAATCTTCATGAAATACGCTTTGCTCTGATTAACCTCTGCCTGAACCACCCCGGGGGTTCCGGAATTCGTTCCGGCTTGAGAGGCCCCTGCAAAAACATTGTAACCAACTTTTAATACGCTCATTTGCTCCTCCTACAGAACATACGCTGAGGTCAAAGCCGCCGCCGTATGGAGGTTGTATTTAGCTTTGACTAAATTTACTCTCGTGATCAACGTCGCAAGGTCTGTCGCATCAGCCCCACCAACCGCGTTGATGCCGTCATCATTAAGATGCACATTTGGCTGACTCAAATGCGCATCAAAATCCGTCGCCAACTCATTCACCAACGTTAGACCCGTCGCAAGGTCTGTCGCCGCCGGCGCCGCGATAGCATTCACTGCGTCTGCGATTGCATGCGCTCCCGCTTGACCGGTGGAGACAAAATGCGCCACGATCTTCCGACGCAAAGAATTCGCCAACTCGAGTGCCGAAGCAAGAGTTACGGCCGCGTCTGCACGGCCCTCCAATGCTCCGTCATCGATTCCCTGGTGATATATAGTGGCTCCCGCCGCTAAATTCACCATGTCGTTTCGGGCATCCTGCAACCACTGATGAAGCTTTCTGGTAGCTATACCACTGGCAGACACTGCAAGAATGTCCCTTTTACTCATTGTACTGGCCATGCATTTCCTCCTTACACCCCGTTAGCCCGGGGCAACAGCTTTTGGCCTAGACACCCGTCATGTCTATGTAACCATACCCTATATCCACTTGCTGTGTCAGCTTATTCTGAATCCTTACCTGGTCTGAACCTTCAGGATAAACATTTACGCGCCCCGCTTCGTTTTCATTAATCGAAAAATACCCACTGTTTCCGCTTATCATCTCAAACAAGGCATCATTTTCTTCAGTCCGAAACAAAGCCACATGCTTACCCTGCATGGTATGATGCAGCCTCACCGCTAAAAACCCCATCCTGCGCGAAAAGACCCTTTCTTGACCCACAATATAGGTCTGCAACTCCCTGGTAAGATTGAAATCTTTCGCATGTACCATCAAGGGGTCAACAATTACTTCATTTGTCCATTCACCTATTGTCCACGCAGTATATGAAAAAGCATGGTACATTAGACGAAAACCCCCATCAATAAACCGGACAAGAAAGCTCGCCGAAATCGGGGCAACTGAAGTGAACTCCCCCGTAGCCCGATCATAGGTGGTGTTCAATGTCCACCAGATCTCGCTATCATTATAATGTATCTGGGAATAATGCCCTGCATCCACACCAAACATCTTCATGGGGTTAGCCCCCAACACAGTGGGGTCACCCAAAAGATGCGCGTCATCCTCTAGCTGGAGAAAAGAACCCTCCTTAAGGGCTAGGGTATTGTGAACGGCGATTTCACCCCCCTTAAAAATCGGTCCGGAGGAAGCAAACTGAGTTTCCGAATCCCACGTACTATCATCTAGATACGCCTGGCCTAAATCAGCTCCCGGAGTGTTGTCCGACCCATACTTTACAAACCCATCGGTGTCGAACCAAACAGGATACGTTGTACTTGTGCCTACAAAGACATGTCCATCAGCCTCAAGATACCCACCCCTCACTAGGATGAACCTGTCTTGCCATTGGTAAATACTGAAGGTAGCACTGTCCACCTCCGCATCGCTTTTCCTTCCCATATTCCGCCAAACTAACATGGGTAAAGTGGTGTAGAAGTCAGTTCCCCCCAACCCCGACTTAACCTGGGAGGCACCCGCAGGGAAACAAAACCACGGGAGGATGAGATCCGAAACATTGCGCTCAATATACCCAATATTCAGATAACGAACTCCCGTTGAATAGGGGTCAGGAGTGCTCGGAGAGACCCCTCCTTCTGCAACCCGAACACACGACCTCAGCTTACTACGATGCGATGGCTCCAATCCCAAAGCAGGATTCAACAAATCGGTATCTTCTTCGGCATTTATGTCGTCAAACCATGCCTGGATATACACTTGGTCAACCCGGACAGTGCCTGGGGTTGTAAGCTCCGGAGGTAACATAAGATACGTATCGCCTGGGGCTATTGTGCCAGTACCTCCACTCAGGGTCAGGGTGGTTGAATTAACCAACACCGATATGACGAAATCATTGCCGCTCTCAGTCCCTGAAGTCATTCGAATTCGACAATTCACCACATTCATAAAAGACGAATAGAACGTGTGCTCATCGACTATATTGCCCCCTCCGACTGAGGAAACCGTACCCTCCATCATATAGTTATCAGAAGAATCATACTCAATGTCTCCAGGCTCACTGACCCCATGCTGAGAAGGCACAATAACCCCGTCAGCACAAGCAAGCCCTCCGGAAATGGTGAAGTTGTTCGAAGCCCCGGTACCTGTGATCACAAAGCCCGGAGTATCGCTCGACGCCCCAGCGGCCAGCCGGCAGTTCCCAAGAGCTACAATATTCTGCCTGATTTCTCGCAAACGAATAATGTCCTGTAGCTCATTCCAATCCGCATCGGTAATAGGAACGCCTTGTTGAAGTACGACTTTTGCATACTCCTTGATAAAGTTGAAAGTATCGTCACTTATGTTTGGAACGTTGCCTGGCATTCTGCCTCCTCCTACTGGGTAACAAACTCAATTCTGACTTTTCGTTGAATTTCAAAACCTGATGTTTTATCGATCCGGTCATGCACAATCCAATTGACCATTTCGCCGGTATCCACCGTGGAAGTGGCCGTTCCCCCGAACAGACCGAATTCCCGCATGGTGCCGTTGGCCGCTGAATACCCGATGATAACGGTGATCTCTAACTTATTGGTGGGACTCCCTGCTGGGGACCCAGTACTCGGATCGATAAAAATGATTTCCCCTTGGGGAATCGTCAACCGATAATATTCAGCTTCTAGGATGGCTTGGTCATAGCTCTGAACCGGCGGGGTAGTGTCCCAACCAGGTAACCCAGTACCAATCCCCATAAACCCTATACGTCCGTACCCCGACTCTTCTCGCGCCCAACAAGCCAACAACGTCCGAAAAGAATTCTGTATCTGGTTAAACCCCCAGACAAACTCTCCGGCTCTCCCCGGGGTGACCAGCCCGTTTGAATACCGATAAACATCCTGCCATCGCCCTACAATTTTCATTACAACCTCTTTTTCAATCCTCTATGGTGGAAAATCAAAGCTTAAATAGCTGTGCCATACCCGACTATAATCCGTGTTCGTTATGCACACCGCGGTGTTCGATGTGAACACAAGTAAATCAGGGGAATACGGGGCATCCTCTTCGTCCAGCTCAGCGCTCACACTACGCTCGATAAACGCAATGAGGGGTTCCAAAGCTTCGTCTATGACCCAGTCCGCTAGATACTCTTCTTCCGATATCGGGACAATCCGGACCTCATACACTACGTACGAGGCTTTCCCCCACTCGATGAGAAATAGAATCCTATCCCACATCTCTTGAGTGAACGGACCGGTAACCCCTGGGATCTCAGTCAAATAAAACCCCAACCCAGTAATCGACTGCCATCGGGATGGGTCATTCGTATACCGAAGTAGGTCACCAACTCCACCCACATCGGCCAATAAATCCGGATTAGTTAAATCCGGAGTGGTGCTGTAAGCACTGTTCGACCAAAAAAGGTACCTCCACCCTGAAGTGAGAGTGAACTCCCAATCTGTAACAGACGCAAAAAGCTGGCTGTATCCATACTCCGTGCCTAACCGCTTATACGTATCAACGGCATTCGCCGAGTCTCGCCTTTTATGAACCCCGCCGGCTTGGATCCAGGTAGGCCACCCAATCTTGCTGTCAGCTATCGGAAGTAAATCTTCATGAACTTCGTAAATAGAGAACAGAGTTTTTAAGTACTCACAATCGGTCTTGAGATTGTCCGCAACCGCGCCGAACATATCAACGAAGTTGTACAAGTCTTGGGTTTCATCATGAGACCTCCATCCCCTAGGAAGGCTCATGTACATCGACTTCGTACTCCCCCACCGCTCATACGGGTAAGCCGAATCCATTTCAGCTCGACTTGAATACCAAATCCCATCGGTGCCCAAAAGAAACAGCCGATAGTAATAATCCTTGCCCGCAACCAAATCCGGATCCAAAAACGAATATTCAGTAGACCCCAAATCAACCACATCGGAAATGACAAAGACATTCGTATCATCGACCGCCTGCGGCCATTCGTTGCTCTTGCGAAGAATCATAAACCTTCGCGACCACTGTGGGCTATCAGCCGCATCCGGAGTGGTTAGAGTAACCTTTATGGTGTACCCTTGGGACATAGCAACCACCCTAAACTGGAATTCTCCGAATCCTTCATCTAAAGTAGGCCCTATCCCACCCCAATAATCTAGGCCCCAATACTGAATGCCCCATCCGAGCAATTCAACCTCCTACCTTGCGCATAACGTTGGGTACATTTTTAACGTCTTCTTGAACACTGGCCGTTATCAGCCCCAATCCCATAAGGAAAGCGACCTCCTTAGCATTAATCAGGTTATCACACCATTCATACTTTATCGGCTCTATGTCCAACTCTATTTCTTTATCCCCTAGCACCCGCAAATTGTTCTGATGCTTAACAAACTCCTGAAACTCCGATGCGTACTCTACTCGGAGATTCTCCTGCTCCCGTGCAAATGTCCCCTTTTCCTCCTCGGGGATTTCATACCTACGGAACCCATTAACTTCTTCCACGACAAATCCGTGCTTCATAACCAGACCTTGGACTCTATCCTGGAATCTCTTTGCCCCATCAGAGGGTTTTCTGGCTTCGTTTAATGCATCAACGAATGGTTTAAATTTACAAATCCTAACTGCAAACTCCCACCGCGAAACCTCATCTGTTGTGTTTCCGAGCTTATCGAACACTGCGCTAACTACGGCCAATTGATTATTTGTAACTACTGTCATGATGCCTCCTTTGATGACTGGTATACTTTATACTCTTTAGCTCATCTGGTATCCAATTCTTTTTGCCGTCAATCGTGAACGTTGACAACTCTGCATGCTCAGAATGACCAACTATAGACTCCGTAGGCCCATAGGCTTTTATCCTGGGCAACTCCGCCCAATTCGGCGCTTTTATTTTATGGTGCTTCATAGAGTCAAAGAGTCTAATCGGAACTTGTGTGTCTGCCTGATAATAATGGGTATTCATAGCTCGGATAGCCAGCCCAGCAGCTTTACGAGACATTAAATACGCCCCCAACGTCCTGGCAAACCGCACTTGCCCATCGGGGAATAATCCTATACGATAACCCGGATGGTCTGGCCCGATAAGATAGAAGAAGTCACAGCCGTCAGGAATATCTACCGATAAAATACCCTTAATAGGCATAGTGTCATCTTCCACAAAGATTCCCCACTCTTCGTCACTGTTTAAAAAGTGCTCCCATGCTTTAATGTGAGAAAGATTACAACCATAAGTAGTAGGGTACATTTCAAAATACTTTGTGGTCACATCGCTAGGGAGTTCAGCCCAGCAAGGCTTGCCCATACGATCCCACTCACCTAAAGCAAACTGCATCCCGTCTACGGCATCAATCCGTATCACTTTATCACCGAATAGTGTGACAATATCTATCCACCTCTTATGTGACCGTTCCAAATTTATACACCGAACTTTAGCATTCTCTATTTTCATTTAACTACTCGCATTATATGCCGTTTGAGCTATGACCATTTCAGTAACATAAGCTACGTGAAAAATATTCGGACTCCCACTTGTTCCAGTAACCTCTATCGACAATCCAAACTCTCCGTCAACACCCCCCATATAAACTCCAATAGAAGAAACCCAAGTAGACCTGTCGTTGATAACTGTAGCTGCCGGTCCCCAATCCCAAGAATTCACAGAACTATTCCAGAAAAGCACATGACGCTCTTGAACACGAACACCTGTACTTGTGTCTACCCCCGAAGATACTATTTTGACCTTAAAAGCCATAACCCTATTTTCTGAAAGCTTTATAGGATTATCGGTACCCCCAGATACTAATCGGAATGACGCCGTATCATCCCCCGTGGTTTCACAAACCAAGACTAAATTATCCGCAACTTGAGCAGAACCTGTGTCAGTGCCCCGTCTAGAGTAGGCGACAAACTGGGCTCCTGAAAACTCAGAATTCACATACCTACCGAACACGCTTGAATAATCGTATGAAACACTCGAATCGGCAGCTACCTTAAATCTTAAGGTGTCCGTTAACATGAAATCCTGAGACTGGTCTAATGCTCCACTCGGAGCTCCGAAAACTATTTGGTCTTCTGTTAAACCCGAAACACTAAACCCCGTCGTCGACGCTTGAACAATGGCGTTAAGAATAGACACTTCACCAAAAGCGCTATAATAATCATCCATTTCAGTAAAATCATCGATTAGGTAAACATAATCCCCCGGCCAAGATGGAGCCGCATAAATATCGGCATTCCAGAAAGTAACTTTACCTGTAGCATTATCTCCTATTTGAATTCTGCCCTCGTCCACGGAAGCCCCAGCTTTACCCTTGCACGACAATACTAGAGATGCTCCTCCATGTATTGACTCGGATGTAATCTGTAGATAAGACCACGCAGTACTCATACAACGAGAATGAACATTAACGCTTGTTACATCTTCCGCTACTGCCAGGATAGAGACTGAACCTGTATACCCAGTACTATTCCATGCGTTAATACCAATATGTGTGTCCGTTCCATCATATGCAGCTACCTCAACATAACTACTTCCAGCGGTATAACCTGCCACACTCCATAAATTAAGACTTGACCCCGCATTATCATCTGTTCCAATAGCTGCTACATAGAATGTAGCTGGAGCCCCTGAAGAGTCTTTATAATGTGACAAATGGAACTCATAACATGAGTCTTCAACATCATAGGTTTCAAAATAAAGCCCACCCCACATTTCATACAGAGTCATTCCCGGGTACCCATTAACCGTAACTGCAATCTCCCCGGTATTCCTTAACCAAAACCCCGTCTCGGCATCTCCACCAAACACTAAAGAAGGCCCCGCAAAAGTTCCTGCTGGGAGCGCTACTCTCTCGTCCAAGGCAGGCTTCAGGTATACCCCGGAGCCCCCAATAAGGCTGCCGGCAAACTGCTCCCAGTACGTAGCCCCAATACCCCCTATGCCGACATCGACTTTACGCATGAAATCCTGTAAGGCCGGGTCCCATCCGGAGTATGCATCAAACTCCTTGGTCTCCTTTGCGCTGGGTATTCGAACTTCCATAACGTCTGTCGTGAAAGCAACCCCGTTGGTCAAAATGGTTGCGCCATTATTCAGTGAGCACTGAACAATATACGTTCCAGCAAGCCCTATATCCGGGTTGAAACTCGCTATGGGAGACGTGGCGTTAACCATAGTCACCGTAGAACCCAAGGGTCTCGAAACAAAAGACCAAAAGTATTGGTTTACTCCCGTGTCATCAGTCAGCGAAAGATTGACCAAAGGAGAAGAACTTTCGATTACAGAATAGGGATGAACTTCACTTTCACCCGGACTGCCTAGAGGAAACCCTGTAACTTCGATATTGATTTTTGCAGCCATAATATCACCTATTCGTCGTTTACATCCTCAAAAATGGTAACCAAAATATTACCATTTTCGGGAAGTGTCATCGTTTCCCCAGCCCCATAATCCACGTCAAACTCCGCAATATATTCTCCTGCGGTATCTACATCAACAGCCTTCCACTGATACTCGAGTAAACCCTCTGTAACCGGACTTACAATAACTCCGGCTGCATTGACCTTCTCAATACCACTGACTCTGTTGACCATAGTGAACGTGACCGACAAGGCACCAGTGAAATCAAAAGGTGTCTCATCGGACCCGCTGACTCTCACTCTAAGGTATGGCCTTTGAGAATGCCGTTTCTTCACCACCCTTAAAACATTAGGAACACTCATAGACCCTCCTACTCACAATCCAAAGATAACACAGGCTCATTCTCAAGGGATAATGTTAATTCATCCACAACTTTACACCCGTACTCCGACTCCACAACTGTATTAAGCGAATCAACCATGATAATCAGACCTTCTGTTGTTACCCTAAGTGGCGACTCAAAGAAAATATCCGGTGGCTTGTCCCCCTCAAGCCCCCGACGAAACAGTACTTGAGACCGTTTATTTTTCGATACTAAAAACACTAACCCACCGTGGTGAAAGCCTGTCCAGTTACAACAGTCCCCAGACTATCCGTTATAGAAACCACCGCATTGTGCGGCCGGTTCTCCACTAAAGAAACGACACTCGACACACTAAACCGACCATCGACTTTAGGTGAACTCGAACTGCCGGAAAATAGAAGATTCTCTAAGTCGTCATACACTTCAACACTTGCAGAAACCAACCCAGTAAATACGGTCTCCCCGTTCCTATCCAACCACATCTCCAGGAAGAGAATAGAAGTGTCCTCATCGTACGCCGCGTTCATCTGCGCCTCAGACACCCCATTAAAATCTTCAACGAATGAGGTAACATGCATACCCCAAACGTCCCCTGTACTCGGGAGCTTTACCACGATAGCCCACTGCGCCGAATCGGTGGGGGTGAACGTAACTTGATAAATCCCGCTGGTACCTATCTCCGAAACTGTAGCTGTAACCGCAACCTCGGCGTCATTGCGAAACTGTGAAATATCAAAAGAACTCGGAAGCACCCCGGATAAATACGAAACACCATCTTCATCAAATATAGGGAACTGAGATACTACCACTTCCCCTACCTGCCTTACATGTGTCTCCACGTTACCTCCCGGAAAGAGCTTCCATTATCGTACTTCGAATAACGTTTAGGGTCTCTTCATCGGCCTCTCTCTTCGGGGTTATCCCGTCGAACTGCTCCCTCATCTCGGCTACGTCTTCTTCAATCCGTTTTACCGAAGTGCTAACTGTATCTGCTTTCGTTTCAGCCCTGATTATATAGGTCGCCCCTGAAATCAGCGCTAGAACGATCGCGAGCACCCCTCCTAGACGAAAAGATTTCCATCGGCTAATGCTTCCCTCGATGTTGCTTATACTCTTCTGAATGGCCGACATGCTCGACGACATCAACTCTATACGAGTAATCTGGCTGCATTCATGCTTGCTTACGGCTTCTTTGAGCTGTACGACTTCAAGGTCTACAACTTTTGCGTCCTTTTTTCTGTCCAACTCGGCTTTCATGCGAAGCTCCAACTCCATTATCCGTGCATGTAATGCCCGAATATCTTGCTGCCTCACTCCAGTCGGCTCTGATGGAACGTCCCTTTTGTCCATACCCAAACTCCATGCCTTCCCCAAGAACATGCTCAATACCAATACGCTCTAATCCCAAACTCAGAGCATACTTACGCAATCCACAAACCACTATCCCTAACCCTAATACTTCGTAATACTTGAGCTCTGTGCCCCGGTAGAAAAGTCCAGTGACAATTTACCAAACTCGACATATCTGTGATAGACATCCGAGTCACCTGCATCTACTTGAATAACCGGTGTAACCTCATATGCTAAACCCATATCAGAAACGTCTGGCCTACTCCACCAATCAACTTCAGCTGATGAAGCCCCATAATACTCATCACTTGTCCCAAAAGCCTCTAGAGCCAACATTAAAGCTGAGATGAACCCAAAGTTGAAAAGGTCACTTCCATTTGCATTTCCATTAGAAATTATTCCCGAGCCTACAAGGTTAATGCCATAAGTATATCGATGAGCGATTGCCTTAGCACCTCTGTACGCCCAGTTAGTCTTGGACTCATACCCGTTATTCGCGGAATACGCCGAAGTGTTAACCGTAAAACTCTCAAGCAAATAATAATCATCCCAAGTCAAATTCGACTCCACCAAACTTGGATTCCACGTGGTGTTTGGGTATGAGGCGTCGTTCACCGTACCCAACACATGGTCCATATTCCAAGAATTAACAAAACATAAGTTCGAATTTGTTTTCCCGTGGACAAAATCGACTTTAGAGTTGAACGCAGTCCTGCTGTTTGTAGATGTAGTGCCGTAGTCATACCCGGACTCATCCATAAATATTCCGTGAACTTCTTCCGCGTCCCATTCATTAACCCGAGCTGTCCATGGAGTGTATTCAAGTGGAGTCTTTACATAACCAAAAATCTTTGTATTCGGGTTAAGAGCTTTCACCCTAGATATGATAGTAGAAGCGTTCGTGTAATCCGGATGCCGAATATCATAAACGTCATCGGTATCCCAATCATTGTCAGTACCCCCGGTTAAAGTGGCCGTGACTGTTGTGGCCGTATTGGCTGTTATGGTTCCGGAACTTCCGTCCGTACTATTGGTTACCGTAAGCCCTACAAGTCCATTTGTTTCCCAGCTCTTACCTGTGTCCTCAAGAGTTGAAGCTCCATTACTCCCAGTATGACTTCCTGACTCATGCCTAACAATGGACCCACCCAAGACTATAAGACTATACTTGGCCATATCTTGAGCAACTAATTCGTTATTCCAAGAATTGTCGGAATAATTAAAAGAATTTGGATAGCCATAATAGATTAACAAAGCCCTTGGTTTAACATATCTTGCTTGCATTAATTCTATCCTGTGCCATCCTGTCTTTTCGTGCATACTCAAAAGGTAGGGTACTGAACCCACCTCCCCAAGCAGGGGAGTATATCCAGCTTCATATAAAGGATTCTCATTGTCATTATACAAAGCTTTTCTATTTAACATTAACTGCATTATAAAAAACGGACCGAACAAACTCGTTACTGGGTCTGTAACAATAGTGTTCACATCTAAAAAACTAATTATCTCAGAACTCTGTGCTGGGTCTTCGTCTCCGTCATGCGCTGCAACAATCGCGTCAAGAGTGGCTTCCTCCCCCGAAGACAATGTCCCATCAAAATCAAGATAAACTTCATCTTCACTGTCTTGAGTAGTTATACCATTCAG
>CAYUTF010000007.1:0-27212 GCA_964447495.1 uncultured archaeon | reverse complement strand
TCTGGAGCTTCTACCCATGAGGGCGCCGCCCCTGCTCCGTTACTTTGCAACAAATACCCCGACGTCCCCGCGGCTAGACGATCCCAAGCAGAAGCCCCACGATAGATGATATCCCCATGAGCCGGACTCGATATAGCCGGTATAGCTCCCACCTGCGCCGCTGATACACTGTGAGGGTTTGAAGTATTTCCTACATGAGAATCCAAAGTGGACCCGTCGGCTGAGACATCTCTACCATCAACATTACCCACACTGGTAATTGCGTTTCCTCCCAAACTCAAATTACCGGACATTGCTCTTCTACCATCGATATGCAAGTACTGAGTATGATCATCAGAAGGTGCAGGCAACCCTGAAAGATCACCGTGAGCAGATATGTTACCAAACGCTTGCCAAGTAGGTGAAGTATCAACCAATAACCATAAAGACAGATTATCTAACTGCAAAGCGGCTTTGTGGACATCTGTAGAAAGAAACCCTGTGGCACCTTCTCTTGCTGTTTGATTTGCATACTCCCAATTATGCAGACAGTGTACTGCACCAAGACTGACTGTCGAATGAAAACTCATGTCTTACTCACTTACCAAAACGTTACCCAAAACGTCGTTTGTTAACACTTCACCCGTTACATCATCCACAAGAATGCTATCTACACCAAACGAACTGAATGGCTTCCAGGAACCCCCAGCTTCTTTATACTCAGCGTTCCCAGAACCATCAGTTCGAAGTCCTATAATATTCTGCCCGGGAGTATCTATATCCCCCTTCCCGATATAGAACTCCTCTTGTAGAGTGCCTTCAAGATTGCCCGCTTTGACATTACCCATTTATCACCTAAATAAGGTCATAATGAACAACGATAACAGCCTGCCCTTGTGTGGGAGTGCCTCCACCGTTGCTCAAAGTCACATTCACATCTGTAGCAATTCCATAGAGATAACCAACGTCTGTAACCTGAACTCCAATTTTCGCTAAATCGTTCCCCTTCGACTGCATCAGCCGGTCTGCGTCAGCTGCATCCCCTACCTCAATATACGGCTGGGCTACATCCCACACTTGGGTTACGTTGAGAATGACCTTGGTTACAATCGCGTTTGCCGGGACATTCACAATCAAATTTGCTCCAATATCGGCATAAGCAAAAGCCAATCTCGACGACTTCACAACCTCCTGTGCCGCCGGCGTCGGCCCTAAATCAATCCAAACATTTCCGTCATCGTCCCAAAGATATAAATGGTCTCCATCAAACTCTACAGTTCCACCTGAAAGGTCATCTGTAACCGAAACTACTTGCCCCTCAAATGGAGCAATCTCATCCCAAGTAACCCCGTTATCCCAGTAGAGATAATTGATAGTGTATCCGCCGCCTGTCGTAGTACAGATGTACACTCTTCCCGGGGTGCCTGCGGCCGGGGGAGACCCCCCGTCAATCTGCCCAGTCACATACACCGAAGCTCGGGTTTCCATATACCGCTTGGTGACAAAATCATTCGCTGCTACTGGGTCTGCACCACGGACAATAGTAAAACCGTCATCCGCTTGATTCCGAAACTCTACAGCACCGCTGTTATCTTTGACTCTCGGACCTCTTTTGCCAATTTCAACATTGCTATCAATACCCGACAATTCATAATGCTTAGAAGCCATTCGATACCCTCCTAGGTAACCGGTATGGTTGTGTACCTATACCGAAATATGGGATTTTCACCTATCCCTGTACACTGAATATAAAGTTGAATGTTAACTCCGACTATTCCGGAACTAAACTCAACTTCACTAATTTCAGGCTCAGAAAAACTGTATCGATGACTTAACCCTACGCCTGATGAATCCTGAATTAAAATCAATTCCCCAGTCTGAAATCTATCTGCTATGGATAGTTCCAATCCGTACTCAATGTTAATTTTACGATTCTCTAAAACATTCCCAACGATAACCATTTCAACTGAATCATCATTAATATCCCTTCTAATAAGATTATCCAACGGCTGATATAGCCTATCGGCTCTGAACTTAGTAAGGGTATTAAGTAGTTCCATTAATCAGCCACTCTCGGGGTTATGGGTATTTCCTCATCCTCGGATAACACACAGACCTCATCATAATCCAACTCTATGTTACCCACGTAAGCCCCCGTTACTATCTCCCACTTTTCTTTAACCATAGGTGGATATGACCCACTTGAGATTTTAAAAGAAAACCCACCATCGTCGGTAGTGTATGTCGAATCTAATGACCCAACACCCATCTGACTTCCGTGTTGCTCTGAATACACTTCAAATGTGTTCGGAGTTATAAACGTTATAGTGTGTCTATCCCGTAAAGTCTCCGGCCCGACACGTACCATCTGAAAAGTTATGTCGGAATTAAGCCCAGACAACCGCCTCTCTAGGGGTGTCCTTTGAAATCTTAGAGTATTGAGATAGTCAACTCCATATGTCTGCTCTATCCGCGCAATCAAGCCCGATACGGGGAGAAGCGCACCAATCTCCCTATTTTCAGAAGAAAAATAATCCCGAATAGTGTTCCTAACTGCCGCTAAACCGTCTTCGATATGAATCGTTCGTATGAAGAACACCTCAAAAGCCACATTTGCATAAATGGGACGGCATGGCCTAATGTCCAGAATAATAGGGATAGTGCATAGTGTTAGCAGATGCTCTCCTACTTGACCAAGCAGTCCGCTACCCGTTTGTGTCCATTTGTTCCAAGTACCTGTAGGAACCAGGTTCTCACCATATGCTGCAAGCGTTACAATTTCTATCAAAGGACTTCGAGAATCCCTGCTCGCACTTGCCGAAGACACTCCTGAAACCTTCATGGCCTGTACCGCATAGTCGTCATGCCTTACAGCCCTCTCCATAGAGATCAAACTCGCCGGCGCGTTAACCTTTGCGGTTTCTACGGACTCCTTTTCTTGCCCTCCGGAAGGTCTCAAGGGGTTCGTTACGGAATCCACAAAAGTGTGCTGTGCCGGAAACCTTGTGAGCTTATTCGGACCTACCTGGTTTCCCTCAACTCCTCCACCAACTCGATACTTGAAGACAATATTCCCTACTCCAGCATCCGGGATTTTTCCCTTCACTCCATCACCAAACTCTACCGTAGTGATATCGTTTTCATCCGTATAGATACGGTAGACTTTATCTGTAGCCGAAGACTCGATAAAGTTCCCAACTATCGTCCATATCTCTGCTGGTCCGCCTTCTTCAATCCATACTTCAAGACTTGGGCTACCGTCCGGCCCTAACGCCATCGGCGCCGCCTGCAAAGTAAACTGCTGACCTGCTCCACCAGAACTCGACTGAGGGGTGTCCTCCCGGGACTCCCCGTGAACAGCAAGCTGTGAAATATACGTTCCTGCCCCAGTAGAAACAAAATCTTCATACAGTTCGAAGGTTGCCTGCTTAGACCCATCAGAAGTATCTACCTGTATCTTAGACCCTGCTGGCATTGTGCCACTTCCATTAGTGACAATAGTCAATTCCACTGAAGCTCCTTGGATCGGCTGGAGCTCATAGCCTATCCAACGACAATGCTCAATGACCGAACGCCTCTCTATACAAGTTAAAGGTAATGCTTCGTTTGCACACCTATCTTGATAGTAAGACAGGTTATCTGCAAAAAATGCCATCACTTCCGTTAACGCTACCCCGAGGTCTAGAGGAGACCTGTCCGTCCAGTTGGGCAGGTATAAATCAGCTAAGCCCCCTTCACCAATTACGTCGTTCCGAAAGCTTTCAAAATCGCGGGACTCTAAATTGATATGTGCTACATTACCTGAAAGTAGTGTTATCGTAGGCATTGTGCCTCCTAAATTAACCTTAGCTCACTATAAACCATTTCTCCCGAAAGAGTAAAAACATATGAAACGTTTACGTACACTCGCTGAGTTCCGAACTCTTCTCTAGGGATGACTTCCACCCGCACTCTTGCAGCCCTCGGCTCAAACGAAGTGATTGCTTCCTCTATTAGATGCCGCAATAACCCAACGATACTATTAGTTCGGAGTACGGCCATATATCCTACAGTACCCACACTCTTATAAATCAACCTTTCATTTACAAAGGTTAAAATTAAGGCATGCAGGTTAGAAGTTATCTTCGTCCCAGAACTCACTAAACCCACACCTCCCGCTGGCTGAATACGAAAAGGAAACTTTATTCCCTGCGGATAGTCCATAATGAATTACTCCGTACTCAACCCCATCAATGTAAACAGCAAATCGGCCGGGGTTGATGTGCCTCCTGTAGCCAAGAATACCACACCCAGAGAGAACTGTGCATCCCGTATATCCCTAGGCCCTCCAGTAGAATTGATTAGTTGACTCTGTAACCACTCTTTATCCCCTTGTCCATAGATGGGCAGCATATAAGCCCCCTCAAACCCCATATTCTGCTCAAACTTGCTGGCAATCGACGCTGCATCGTCGGCAATGGACCTTAACGCTTCCGCTTTTGCCGCAAGTTGGTCAGCAAACATTCCGTACAAGTCCGAAGCCCCCTGAGCTGCGGCTATCCCCAAAGAGAAGTTTATGAGCAAGTCGGCAAGAGTTCCCAACTCAGGAATGAAATCAATCATTCGCTTTGACTCCCAATCAGGTGCCCTCCCAACTCCTGGAACTATGGGGATGTCAACTCCGATATCTTTCCAAGCAGCTATTTGGTCTTCTGTAGGCCCGGCCAGCCCAAACAACCTCAGCATACCATAGAACAAACTCATCAAATCCTTGTAATACTGGGAGGTTGCCATGAAAACTACGGCACCTATATAGGCATTAGGGTCAACCAATATCGGCCGATTTCCATCATAAACATCGTCCAAAGAACTCGCTACATCATACAGCCACCTCGTTGGGCTCGCAGGAACCTTCGAAGATAACGGAACATGCTTCAGCATATAAACTCCGGCCTGGGTAAACTGCTGAACAGTGGACATTATCAAATCCTGTAACGAATCAATGACTGAAGCTAACGGGTCATTATACCCAGAAACAAAATTCTTTATCACATCCAACACAGTTGCCGCTGCATCCAAAACTGTAGCAACCTGGTCTCCAACAGAACTACATGTTGAAGCTAAATCCATAATTTCATTGGGCATTAAGTCGCTTGGATTAAAGCTTTTCCACTCAGCCATGATTATTGCTCCTCTCAACCCTGTCTCGGGTAACCACTGCAAGAGCTCTTAACTGCTTTTCCAGTTGATTTATTCGATACTCCGCAAGAAATACGACTACATCAACAAACACTTTAGCCCTTACAGCAAGGCTTTGGCTTTGTGCTTTTTTGCACCGCCGGGCAATTTCCTTGGCTGTATCTCTCACAATAATTTCATCGAACTTTTTCATATTATTGGCAATGGAACCGGCGTCGTAGCCGGTGGGATCAAGACATTACATAACCACCCATTTAAAAATTTGATTATCTCCGCCGCAACCAAAGGAGCAGTGGGTGTTACCGCCCCTGGAGCAGCTCCGCTTGTGAATATCGCGGTCAAAACCGCGGTCAACAACCCTGGGGTAGCCGGTCCTCCCGGCGCCGGTAAAATCGGCGGTATGGCCGAGGGGGGCGCTACCAAAGTAAAAGTTGTAGCCAAACATAAAGCTGTCAAACCCGTCTCGAAAGCTTGCGCTGCATACGCCGCTGTGTGGGATAAAAGCGGCTCAGAAATGAGACTGAACCCCGGATACGATGTCTGTAAAATAACATTTGTTTGGTTGGCCGGTTGAGGATACCCTGAAACTTCACAATTCCCCCAGAAATCTTCTATCAAATCTGCCGTTTCATACACCGTAGTATTCTCATCAGCACCCTCCCACAAACTTTGAAGGTCTCCCGGAAACTGAGCTACGACTGAAAGCATACTCATACGAATTTCCCCATGATAACCGTAGACAAAAAGGTGTCGATTTGAGCCGAAATAGCCGCAGCTTCAACTGGAGGACCGCTAGGCCCGGTACCCGTCGGGTGGGTGTGCAACAGCAATGACGTCGTGATCCAAGTTTTGAACAAGTTGCCCAAGACCATCGGCTCCGTTGCAGTATCCCCGCCTAGGAGGATATTCGCCGTGGGGGAGTTCCCCTTCAACAACACCTCTGCTTTTGACACTAATCCAGTAGCGTCCGTGGCGGTTAGATGGACATTCCCATTGTATCCCTGAATCAACAGAGAATCCGCTGTAGGCAATCCCGTGGCATTGGATACAGCAATTTCCGCATTCTCTAAAACGGTCATCTGAAGGTTCTGCTGTATCATGAACGCAAGGGCACCGTTGAACATCATGCTCCCCTGACCCCCACACTGAACAGCCCAAGGTCCGGACACTACCTGAGTCTTGGCTTCACTCTTCTGGGAGATGTTCCCCGCCACTTGAGTCAACTCACCAAAGTTCTGGGTGACCGGCCCCCCATAGGTCTCCGTTCTCTGAGCTTCAGCCGTGAACGTGCTCGCTCCTTTAATCGAAACCTCTTCATTCCCAGCAACCTCTACTGAATGCGCCCCGCCGATGTTCCTCCTGACAGTCCCCGCCGATGCCTCCTGAAGACTTCCGTCAGCCGTCATTTCTACTCGAGTACCCGTTCGATGGCTTATCTGTAAGCGCTCTTCTCCCGGGGTATCGTCGAGCTCTATGAAATTGCCTCCAGACCTGTTTTGAATCACCCGGACGTTGCCGTATTGTCCGGAAAACTGGGTTGGGGGAAGGTTCCCCGTCTCTCGATACACATAATCAGTCTCGTCTAACTCCCCCCTAGAGTGCTTCGGAACCATGCTCTCCCCGCCACGTATTCCCCACGACCCCGGAGACCACAGTGGCCGGCTCACATCCCCTTCCTCAAACTCTATCCAAACAAAATCATTTTTCTCCGGAAGCTGAAGGTCTCCCGTATTAACGCCACCCCCAGAAGAGGGGAGGGGATACGCCCAACCAACATCGTCTTCATTTCCTAAAACTGCTGGAACCACGGCCTTTATACGACCAAGCTTTTTTGGGTCTTGAACATCCCGAACATACGCTCGATACTTACCGAAATACCGTTTGGAAAATCTTCTTTTGAACTCATCCGAACTAAGCATTATCAACCTTATTCACAATACCGACTCGATCCAATTCTGGCTCATATGTCTTTTCAGCTCTCCCTGAAACAGACACCCTACCGTTTCTAACCCGTTCCTCCTGCTTAATGATTCTTTGTAAGGCAGCTTTACTCGCCCCTAACCTTGACCTAGCCACATTTAAACTCGTCTTAAACGGCATCCCGCTTCTTTGAAAGGTATGTTCAACCTCCTTTATCAGATAGTCTCCGGACAAAAACCGTCCTACCCCAGCAATTGTAACCGATTCTCCTGGATGAAACCCAACAGAAGCCAGTCGTAAAGCAACCTTGGCTTTTACAACTTCTCTTGTGCTGAATCTTGCTCTATTACGGCGGGCAAGCTCTTCAAGCATAGCCGGTGTCGCCCATGTTGTTTCGGCATTCTCTAACTCCCAAACCTCGTCGTAAATGGACTGGGGTGCATCCGGATCGTCACTTAGATTAGGGTCTGTATGTAGATCAACATCCTTTTTAATCTGTCGAGTATACCACTGACTCTCGGCTCGATTGAAACTCTCGTTGGTTGTCTGATATCCCGTTCCAGCTGCCCAACTTATAAGGCGCTCAGAACTGTCTACCGCTTCATGATAAAACTTACGGAATCCTTCACCAACATTTTTAGCTAAAAGTGACCCCAAATTCTCTTCTATTAGCACAGCAATTTCAGCTTCGTTCTTATGCTCTGCGAACAAGACCTGCCGGTCTTCTTCAGACATATCCTTAGACAAAAAGGTTTCCAGTATGCCACTTCCCTTATCGTTATCCGCACATAAATCAATATTATCATCCTCCTTGTTAGCCCCAGTCTTCTTTCCATTTTTACTATACTTAATTTCTGGGTCAAAAGAGGCTATAGAACAATCATTTATCCTATATGATAATACGGCAGGCTCAGCCTTCTTTTTCATCTGTCTGTCGGCAGGATACTTAAAAACCAGATTACCATTAGAAACTCCCCAAGTATAACCATAACGATCGGCTAGTAACTGTAGCATTGTGGCGTCCGAATATGATGCCTGATTCAAAGGAAAATCATCAGTAAACTCCAAGCCGTTTATCGAATCAATATCATATCCCAACCCATGCTCTTTGGCTATCTTCTTTAAAATACTTGCAGCCGTACCCACGTGCTTCCGCTTTTTCTGTTTTTTATCGAGCTTATGGCTTAAATCCTGAAAATCTACTGTGAGACTTGGCTCACCGTTATCCGGAAAAGTCATTTTATAGGACTTTATTATATAAGGGCCTTTCGGCAACGCTTCATCAACCCATCCAACAATAAAGTGAAGCAATTGTCCTTTCTTCAAAATCCTTGTATCAAACAACTCAGAATTAGGGTCACGTAACACCATTCTTCCGGAATCGGCTTTATTTATACGATCGGTAAAACTTAATGATAAAATTCTCCTGGTGAGCTCATGAGACATGGCCCTACCATTAACCCATAAAGAAACAATCGACTCTTTCATGACAGTAACGCCTGAACCATGGATGGAATAACAATCCTATCCCCTGCCTTTAAACTTAACGGCCAAAAAATATGAGGATTCATATCTGCTAATATCCACCATTTTCTTCCGTTTCCTAAATGCTTTGCAGCAAGACTTTCAAAAGTATCACCAGCCCTAACTATATAAGACTGAGTTTCATCACCAGATACTGTAGTAGTCGGCCGCATCTTCAAAATTCCAATACTCTCGCCCGAAGCTACAACATAGTTAATCTTCCCAACCGAAACATATCTTGAACTTATGGATAGCACTATGCCCTCCTTGCTATTAACACCTTGCGAGCCAACTCAGAGTTTCTCATTATGGACTCTTGAATCTTCTTAACATCAGTAAAAGTGGATGATAACTTTATGTCTACGAATGCTCTAGTAGGATGCATTTCAAAATTCCGCCTTACAACTCTAACATTGGTACTCTCAACAACAATATTATACACATCCTCGCCAATACCAAAAAGCGCCGGTGGGGGTGAAGCTACTTGCCCCATATCCGCAGAATACATATCTGGATCTGGAAATGTAAAACTCTCTAACGCAGCAATATCTGCCCTTACACCTTCCTTATCAGCACTGTAATTCTCCGTTGCGTCTAGGAAGAGCTGCATTGTGAACTTCTCGCTGGCGATTCGTGTAAATACAGCTTCAGGCAAGGCGGTTCCCTGTGCTGCTGCCCACCCCCATTCGACCTCACGCGCTTTTTCATCTTCAGTAGGATTGAATTGAAACTCATACACATACTGAATTTCACCGTTAGAAATTTTCGCTAGGTAGGCTCTTCTAGCTCTAGTTCCGGATATCTTCATACAAACCCCACTTCCTGCTCCTCATCTAACATCGTCCGGATTCTTTCAATAACCAGCGCGGCAAGGTTCTCGGCTTCTTCCGGAGTAGCCTCCGCAACATTGAACTCCATCTTTTGAATCGTAATTACCGTTCCGCCTCGACTGTTGGTAATAGACGCCTTCCGGTCTTCAGCACCTTCACCCTTCGGGAGAACCCCGTCAGGCTTGGCATAAGCCCCGGCAAGTCCTTCCCCGTCCGGTGCGGTGCCCTCAAGGACTCGAGTAACTCTTCCCTGAAGCTCAGGAGCCCCTTGCTCTATGCCCTCACCGAAAGCCCGCGAGAAACCCTGTCCAGCTCGTGTGAGAGTCGATAAGGGACCTACTTTGGCGTCCGAACCCGGGAGCCGGTCCCGAATCCACTGCAACGCCCCACTAAACCATTCCTTAACTGCTTCCCACCTGCTCCGGATAGCATCGAAGAAGGCCTGTATGAACCCACTCGCCGCCTGTGCCGCACGGGTCTTCAAACTCATCAAATATCCGACAGCCCTATTAAAACTATCCCGGATGAATATCCCCACACTTGCGATAGGACTAGCGACTGCTCGGAATATCCCCACGGCTAATTTCACTAGAGATACTTTGAGCTTCAAGAACGCAACATAGAAATACACCCCGAAAGCAAAAGCCTTTTCTTTTAACCAGACAAAGAACTGATAGATCTTAAATGCAACCCAGCCTATTAGAGTACCTAGTCCCACAAAGATCTTATGCAGTATCCACACAACTCCATAAATTACTGCTGCTACAATTAATACCTTCGCCGCGAGAATGGCAAACGGCAATGCCAACAATGCCACCTTAACAATCAACGCAGTTAGGACTACTGAAGCTATCCATCCAAGTATAAACCCAAAAGCTCTCCATCCTTTTGCCACTTCGTAAACATCCTTCATAGGACCCCAAGACTCAAACAATCTTCTGAAGGCATCGATAACATAGCTTATTACCAGCTGAACGGGGTACAGCACTAAAGCTATCGACTTGAACCCATAAATCAGCCCATCCACAAACCCACTGAAGACGGCAACAATCCGATTCTTAATACCTATGATAGTGGTAACGATTCCATAAAGCCCCATGGCTTTCAGGGCTTTAACCGTCTGCTCTTTACCCTCTTCCCCGGACCAAAGCTCGGTAATCCCCTTCTTTATCATAGAGAAAGTCTTCATCAATCTTTGGAATGACTTCGCGATCTCTAAATTGCCCGTCATTAGATACTTGAATATCTTTATTACGCCGTACAAAGCCACGAATACGACCGCAACCGCTCCGGCAATCAGAATCAAAGGCCACAACATTGCCTGCAATGCCCCAAACCCTATTGCAGCGATGCCGGCGGCGCCCCCTGCCGCAGCAAGCGCGGGAGACACCACCGTAGACCAAAACAACAACCCGGCGAAGGCCAAAATGACCAACCCAGCAATCTTTGCCACTATCATCAAAGCTGCCGCAGTGCCCATCAAAGCCTTGGCAAACGCCGGGTTATTCTCGATGAACTCCAAGAAAGCCCCCAACACATTTTTCCAAACACCCCCAAACTTATGCAAATACGGTATCAACGTCTTTCCCAAAGCAATATTGATCGTATCCTTTGTGCCCTGAATGAACACTTCCAAACCCACTTGGGTGTCCTCAAACGCCTTAGCGGCCTCCCGGGAAGCCCCGCCGGACTTCTCTAGGGTATGGACCAAATCTTCAAACGCTGCTCTGCCTGTAAGCGAGCCCCGTTTCATGTCACGAAGCGCGGTAATAAGGGGGCCTCCTCTAGCTCCAAACACAGTAGAAGCCGTCACCAAGAAACTCTTCGCACTCTCTCCTGACAACTTCGTGGAGGCGTCAATCAACTCCCCGAAGAACTGAGTCATGTTCTTCAGGTTGCCATTAACGTCGAACATCGAAACGCCCAGCTTCTGAAAAGCCTTTACCGTTTGGGGCATCTTCTTGTCGGTATACCCGGCCAGTAAATCTTGCTCAGAAATGTTATTCTTCTCTAGATACTTCTCCAATCTTCGATAGACCACCAGGAACTTGTTGGCAAACATATCCACCGTCTGACCGGCCTGGGCAGCTTGCATACCGGCATTCTTCAACACACCAACTAGAGCGATCGCCTCCGCTGAAGTGGCCTTAATCTTTGCCGGCGCATCTCGCAAAGAGTTGATGAAAATAGGCAAGTCGTGGAACTGCAAGTTCGTTTCTCGCGTGGCATTGGCAAACGTATCCATAATATCGCGGGCGGTTTCCCCCGTATGGCTGAACTTCAACAACGCCGCAGCTGTCGCCGTGGCACCCGTCTGCAAATCAAGCAACCCCGCGGAACCCGTCACTGTGTCAAGGGTAGCACTCAAACTCTTGAGAGATGTCTCGGTAGACAAACCCGCTGCCTTCAACATCCGGATGGCCGCAGCCGCCTCCTGCGGGGAAAACTGGGTCTCTAAACCGGTCTTCAAAGCAACCTGCTCGAGCTCCCTCAACTCGTCCTCCGTCGCCTTCGAAACAAATCTCAACTGAGACATCTCCACCTGAAAAGACTTCGCTTGGTCTATCGCCGGGGTGATGGCTGCATCTAAAGCCTTCCCCACCCCCATCGCAGCCGTCCCCAAAGCTCCTACGCCAAGACTCGCATTCATGGAGTCTTTCATTGCGTTACCGGCTTCGGAAACCTTCCGCTGCGTGGTGTGCACATTGTTTTGTATTTTTTGGAGAGAACTCTCGGCTACGGAGGCCCCTGTCACCAACCCTTCAGCGTCTAACTGAAGCCTAATCCCCAAGAGCATTTGACTACCGGCACTCATCGCTTGCCTTCTTCCTTTCGCCGATCACGGTTGATTAACTCGATATATCGATTAAGCCGTCTTGTCGGCAATCGCAAAATTTCAGACTCAGACCAACCGTAACGATGTGCTAGGTAGTTCACACACTCATAAAGATTCTCTAGGGCTTTCTCGCTCTCCGCCGCCGTCCGTCGAAAAAAGAGACTAAATCCAAACTCAACTCAAGGTCCACTCCGCATTCGCAAGTGATCCACTTACCCTGCTTTATGCCGGGGAGCCCGTCGCTCAGTGAATATAGCAACTCTTCACGGTCAGTCTTTTTTAACGCCTGAGCCATGGAACTATCCACCCTCCCATAAGTACCCACATTCTTGATACAGGAGGCAAGCATGCTGTCCAAAGCCTCAGCTTCATTTGTGATCTTTCCGATCAACTCAGATGTCTTCCCCGTAGGAAAGCTTAAAACCCCATCTCGATGATAAATGTACTCACCGTTATCCTTCCTTTCCTTGAACCCTCCTTTTAACCTAAACTCAATTTCGGGCGGCTTGTCATCCGGCCACTTATCGACCTTGAGATTCGAGAGATACACCTTCTCATAATGTACCGTTTTACAGTGCCTACAAGTCCCCACAAACGCAGACTCATTTCGTCCAGACAGCATGAAAATGCGCGTAATCAAGAATACCCGGTCAATCTCCGTCATCGCCCTGGCAAACTCTCGGTTGAACATCTTATCCGGATTCTGCTTCTGCTTTAACAGCCCGGGGACTTCTTGCACCGACCGGCATATCACTAAAGACATCGCCTTCGCCCCGTTGCCCCGCACTTTCGAATCCGCAACAAGTCGGTCATCGACGCCCCCAAGCTCGTCGATAACTACCGTTCGATAAACCTGCCCATCCTTTCGTATCCCTACCGGGAGCTCCACGGTATCGTCGGGAACAAACTCAACTTCTTCACTGTCGTCAACTTCCCAATCGGAAGCCGTCGAATCCAAACTGTCTTGATAGTCGCTGTCGGAAGAGTAACTCATCTTGCTATATCTCCTACTTGTTGAAACAATAATAACTATTGTAAATTACGCGGCCTATAGACGCTCGCGTTTTATTCCCTCGTTTACCAAAACGAGGTTATCAATCAAGGCGTCATTCCCCGCACCATCAAGGTCCTCCGTCGAGAACTCTTTTGGCCAAGCCCGAAGAATGGTCCACTTGATAACCCGATCGCCGGCTTTGTTCTTGAGATAGACCACCACCGTTCTTCGGAAATTTTCATCACCTTGCTCACCATCAACCTGGTCTACATTGAAGATGGTATCACTCCAGTTTTGGAAATCTTCGTCATCCGAAACTCCGCGGCTTAGGGTGACGTCCGAAAACGAGGTTTGACCCGGGAGCTTGTGGGGGGTTTCATTTTCCCCACCCTCTCGGTACTCGGTATCCTCGGTAGTCCGACTTAACCCTGAAACTTTAGAAAATCCCGCCCGAACAAAACCGTCGATTTCAACCTCAAACTTAAAATTTCGATACGGATCTGGCATCACGCCCTCCTTGTTTAGCTATCCTATCCTCACTCCGAAATGGCCCAACCGCTGTCGTACTGAGTAAACTCCCAAATCAGGAATTCACCCGGCTTGTTAGCCGCCATGCCGATTCTTCCTTTCACTCTCCCTGCGTCAATATCCTCTTGAGTCATGACTCCGTTCGCCGTCCCAACATCGATAAAGAACGCCAGCTCCTTAACCCGCGTGGGGAAGGCCCCGCGAACCAAAAGCGAACTCAAGAAATCATCCCCCCTACCGATAAGCTTTGCCCACAACTTGTAGTTGTTGTTTCGATGAACGGCCCACCGGGTGGAGTCTGCAATCGACTTCTCCACAAACTGGAAAAACCTTCGAACATTAATGTACAAAAATCGCTTGTTCGGGTCAGTGGACAGCGTTCGACACCCCCACACCGTAACCGGATTCGTACTCCCAAACTTCCGGATGACATTTATTCCGGCCTCATTCATCCCGCCTGTTTCGGAATCTTTGTAATCCGTCGCTACGTCTAGAGCGTAGTTCACCGTACCATAATCCCCTTCTCCCGCCGGCGCCTCCCAAGGTCCACCGCCGTCTCCGGGCAATGTGTCAACTCGAGCTCGAATAGCCATCATCGCACCCATCCCAGCGAGACTTCGTCGGGGATTGGACCCGGTACCAACCGGATCAAATACCTGAATCCCACCGGCGTACAGACTTGTGCAGTCCGAATTGACACCCAAAGTGCTATTCCGGTAACTGACCGCTGCCGACCCAGAGATTCCTGCCGTGAGATAGGTCAAGTACTCCATATAAATCCGACTCTTCGCATAAAGCGCCGCCATATGGACTACGATTGGGCTGATATTCCCCACGGTACAGAAAGGCATGAACTCATTCACCGTATCCCAAGCGTACAATCCAGTACCCCCAGACTCTAGTCCAACCCAATCGAGGTCTCCAATTCCCGCTATTTCATCCGCACCCGTACCTAGGGCAACCGCGGCCGCGTCTGTTGCTGGGGTATCCAACCCAATTCCTGGGGGAACTGCGTCTTTGTCTTCGACAACTACATACACCGACCCGATGCTTTCATCGTTCACGATGGTTTCGACATAGTTGTCAGCCGTATCGAGCATGGACAAGCCTTCCCAACGCTCAACTTCCTCGGTTCCCTCATAAATATGGAGGTCAAACTCGTTTGAATGGATGGTGGTGCTTCCATCGGTATACCCGTAGGTAAACGCACTGGAAACGTCCACGAAATAGCTTATGGTACTTCCACTGATTTCCGTACGCGTACCCGAAACAATTTTTTGCTCCGTATGCGTACCGTCGGACACCGTAAGAACGGTATTCTCATTAATCCCGCTTATCGACTCAACCTGAATTGCAGTGTCTCCAATGGTAATGTTCGCAGCCAAATCATTGCCGGCACCCGCAGAAACCACAAGAGGATTCTGAACTGCTTTTGTCTTCAACAAATCTCCGGACAACCCTGGAGACAGATACCCGTGATACCCAGCACTCACCTTTAGCGTCGGGAAGGTCGCCCCGTCATCGGTTCCGTTGAGCGTTTCAACCGAAAAACCAAAAGTGGCGTTTGCATCGGTAAACTCAAGGGCAACAGCTGCCCCGGTATCGACCGAGCTTATCGTGAAAGACCCGTCAACGTTGACTTGTGCAACCCCATAGGTGAGAAAAGTCGGAATAGCATCCAACAAAGCTTTCATCTCAGTAGCTGTCACTGCGGAATCGTCAGCTACGTTGCCGGTCCCGCTCATACTCGAAATATCCCAAGTCAAAGTGGAAGTACCCCCAGTAAGGTTTATGGAGCTCGACGAACCAAGGGTGTCCGAAATGATATACGGGGCAGAACCCGGACCTGCAACACAAGAAGCTCCCGTAATCTGAGCGTTCACCTGGTTTATGATCTCTTGATATGTGATTGCCGCTCCAGCCAAAGTGATCGTTTGAACCGGCCCGGAATCCACCGAGATCTCAAGTGTCAACCCATCCTGATTGGTACCCTCAATGGACGTACACAGAATGGCGCCGTAAGTAGCCGTGACCTCTGCAGTCAAACTTCCACTACCGCCAACCTCGAACGTGAAGTTTACATCCCCTCCGGACCGGATATTGAACGGCCCTACTAAGCTGGTTTTCGTCGCCGGCGTTGCTGCCACACCTGCCGTCAGATGCATCCGAAACGATGCTGCTCCCGCAACGGAAGTCTTGTCACTCAAATCGGCATAGTGAGCCTGTCGAACGGTGATCAGCTCGAAACCTCCCTCTTTGAAGAAACTCTCGGCTTCATACGCGGCATCGCTCCGCCCCTCATATCCGCCGAAAATCTTTTTCCAGGCTTCAAAATTTCGTGTACGAATCGGGACCCCCACCGGTCCCTTATACGTAATCGCCTGCATTCCGCCTCGACCCGTCTGGGCAGATCGAACCGGACCCTCGGCACTGCTTAACTCTTCAACGTAAACATCAGGCCTCGTGTAATATCCCATTGCTTTCTCCTCAGCTCATTCCCTCCCACGTGACTGATGATACTTAAAGGGAGGCTTGTTTTAAAGCCGTTCTAAACTATCTTCCGTTACGACCATATTAACGTCCGTAACATTCTCTGAACTTTCAACCCCAACTAACATCCCCTTAGACCCCAATACTATTCCCCTCGACAGCACTTCCCAATGAACCTCTTCTACAACCTTTTCCCTTACAGTATCATCGTACTCAACTTCAGCCAAGTACACAAGCGTTTCTACAGTGATACTCTTATGATAAATATAGGTATCGATGTCCTCATAATCATGAGTTGCTAAACTCCCATTAACCTTGAACAGCCACAAATCAATCGGTTCGCTGTCCAAATTCAAAACAGAAATATGCCCTCGACTAGGGGTGCGTCGCCTAAGCATCTCATGATAAAGCACTTGGTCTTCTGCGGCCCGGTCTTTATGCCAAGTATCTATAGAATACCTCAAACGTATCGGGTCGGAGGTCTCCCGCATAACCCGCTCAGGAGGAAATACGGAATCATCATAATCAACTTCCTCGGCCTCTTTATCCGAAGACTCCCTCAAATCCGAAGCTTCATCTTCCCCTAGATACCTGATTGAAACTGAAGGAAAAACTCTGTCCGTTATCAGCTCATCAGAAGGCGCTTCCAAAAACACCGGTACCCCAGTAGCTACCCCTAGAACATCCATCGTAAACCCGGAGTACCGACCTATAAGTGCTATCTCAAACGCTTCCTGACTAACCGACAAACTCATCTATTCCATCCCTGTCAAGACATACGAACCCACCGACTTCAAAAGCTTACTCGATGTGCGCATGCTTTCAACTTCAGAAAACACAGGACGCCATAAAGGACGAGATATCATCTTCTTCGTACCGTACTCCAAATAATGCGCCAATGTCTTCATATCCAATCCGGAATAATGCTCCCCTTCCGGGGATACAACAACCTCCGCTCCTATATCTGTTTTCGTAACATCTACCGTAATAGACTTCAGATAATCCCCCCGACTCACATAAACTTTATCAAACCCCTTCCTCTTAATGCTCCCAGAAACTAGAGGTCCCCAGTCCAAATCCTGCTTCCGTATGTGCCCCCGTATGGACCTTCTTACCTCATTCCCCAACGCCTCCAGCTTTCTGGAAGCCACACCAATCGTCTTGGGGGACTTCCCCCGACGAACCATAGCCGAAAGCTGCATCCAATCGCCATAAAAAGGATTTGTCATGGTAACCGCTCCCCTTCTGGGGTATTCCCCAAAGCTATTACAAGTGAAAACGTTCGCCCTACTTGCCCTGTAGGCTGAACTTTTTCAAGCTTATAATCATTACCGTTCCACACAATCCGGTCATAGGTGGTTATCCACTTTCCCTCGGCCAACCCCGAAAACTTCCGCAGCATTTCGAGCCTACTAAACAGAAATGCGGCTCCGTATCTCTCGGCATCCCCAATAAACGATATTTGCTCCTTGGTGGGGTGATGTATTGCCCTACCAACAACATCTAATCCAGCGGCATACACAGGAATGGCTTGACCGAATCTATCCGGAACTCCGGAAGAGACATACTTCCTAACCAAAATGGTGGATGTTCGGTATCTTCTAATAACCACATCCGCCGACCGTTGGGCAAGGGACTCGGTTACCATCAGACTACCTCTATGGTTACACTGTTACTCGGGGTTTTTATGAGGTTGGGGTTAACTGTATACACTCGATAATGGTACGTTCCCAGCTGAAGCCCGGTATCAAGATACTCAACTTCATGATTATCGCCTATCACAGAAATCCGCTGCTTATCACTGAAAGTTATCGAAGTAGCACGATACACCTCATACTGCTGAAACAAATCACTGTACAACTTACCCCAAGTAAGTGCCACGGTATTTCCCTCAACTACAGCAGACAGCGCTACCGCCGGCAGACCCATATCCAGCTTTCTACTTGCAAGCCCCCCGGTCTTCATCGATTTACGGTTAACCGTGTCGACTACGATTTCGGCGACAAAAGCTGACCCCCCGGAATTCCTCAACTCGTCGTCATACTCAGCTTGTAAATCTGTGGCAATCCGAAGCCATCTAGAGGCTGTGTCCTCACTGGATTCCCCGCGCTTCATCACCATCAAATCGGGAGTTTGAACCGAAGTGACCGGTCCGAAATCATCGGCTGAATCTGGGTCTAAATCGGACTGCTGTACTGACTGCGACCGAGTATAGCACATCTCGATTGTGGCAAGCTTAATCAGGAGGAACTCCCGATCATAAGGAACATCGGTTATGGTGAGATACTCTTCGTGGAAATCGTGACTTAGCTTACTTAGAGCAAAGGAAATCGCAGCTTCGTAATAGCTTATGTCAAACTTTCTTGGCTGTGCATAGTCCGAGACCTTAACTCGGATTGCATCGACAACTTGCTCAAGTGTGGCCACACAATTACCTCACTAGTCCTTGACGCCGAAGACTCTCAATAACCTCTTTCCGAGCGCGGACTTCTTTCCCTGCTTCTAAAGTGATCCACCCGCCAACGAACCTCGAAGCGTCCTGCAAAGCTACTGCTTTGAACAAAACATCTTCGGCCGGTACCGCATGACGAACATTCTTCGCCTTATTCACAGAAAACGCAACTATCGGCTTCGACTCCTCAACCTCTGGAATCTTTTCCTTCGGCTTAGCTTCTACGGTACTCTGACTCGGAACTACATATTCCTTAGAAACCTTTTTCGTCTTTGCCATTTGCCCTCCTCGGACTACACGCTCAGCATACGGATGACAAACTTGTCATCCAAAATCCCGGAACCCATAATCGCGTACCAGGCTAATCCGTGCTTTCTGCCGTAATCCTTGACCTCACTCTGACGAACTTCTGCCGGAAGTGCCGTGGCTTTACCATAAGCACTGTCACCCAACAGGAGACCTTCGTAGACATGCGCCGGTAAGGCACCGCCCACAGCTGCGTTCACGAAAGTGGCTTCGTATCCGGGGTCTACCGCAGCCCCAGCACCCGAGCGACAATGCGTGGTTGAAATGAAGATAACATCTTCCCATCGACCAATCTCACCGGTGAACAGTGCTCGAGTACCTGCATAATTCTGCGCTCCAATCCAATCGGGATCACGCTTAATCGATGCGGCCTGGTGGGGGGTGATGAAACATACGTAGAAGTCACCCATGAACTTGGGAGCATTGCCCGTTTGGAGAATCTCCACACCCTGTCGAATCATTTCCACGTCGAAATAATCCGTCCCACCTACCAGCGCGGGCATGGAAGTATGATCACCCGCATAGACTTCTTGGGTCGCCAAGGTCAAGGCATCGCGGTGCATGAGGTCATGAACCACGGCATAGTCCCGACCCAACTGAACTCCTGCCTCGGACATCTGGTCGTCAGCCGAAAGTTGAAGCAGTTTTTCAGTGACACCAATCGCGTTGCCCCACTCAGTAACCGTGATGGCCTGCTGACTTGCGGACATCGACTTCTCAACCATCTCGACATGCTCGTCCAAACGACCACCCCGGGGGATGTTGTTGTACCGAGTCATGGTGATGGTCTCACCCGGTTGCTTCATCAACTCAGTCTTTTTGACCGCAAAGACATCAAACTTCATGATGCCCATAGCTTCATGAAGCATGTCCATGGAAAAGACATCCAACACTGCTTGAGGAAGAGCCTTAACATCCCCAGCCGTCTGTACACCGGAATAACTTGCCATATCTGATTCTCCTTAGCTATGCCGGTCGTTAAATTCCGGCTTTTCTCCTCGCTTCTTGGAGAATTTCCGATCGGATTTTTAGAAACTGGTCTTTGGGTAACGCTGCAATCTGCTCAAACGACTTATGCCCTGTCGGCAAATCGTTGCCATTACCCATTGAGGCATTGGGAGACATTGGCTTGGGGAGACCGTCAACCATGGTAGAAGACATTTTTTCTTTTGCACGAACTTCGGCTTCCTTTACGGCGTCTTGGATGAGTGCTTGCTCTCGTTTCAAAGCCTCCTCGGCAGACTTCTCCAACTCCTCAACAGTTTCCCCGTAAACCAACTCAGGAAACTTTAGCCCATGCTTTAAGATTAATCTCTCCTTGGCCCCCTGCAACTCAACAGCATGAATCTGCTTCGCGGACAAGGTTGCCAACTCTTCCATCCCTACTTCCAGCTTCCTTTTTTCTTCTCGGAGCTTCTCCAACTCTTCGGAAACTTCACCCTTCGCTTTGGACTTTGTTTCCTTGAGACTTTCCAACTTATTCTTAGCTTCCTCTAACATCTCCTCAAAACGTTTGAGACTCTCCGCTTGGCTTTTTACCAGCTTCGCGGTTTGCTCAATCTTGTCTTGATGCTTCGTTTTCTCGTCTTTTCTGACCTTATTCAGAAGCTCATTCAACTGTTCTGCCGAATAAAGCGGCTCTGCCTTCTTTTCCTCTGGCTCTTTTGCTGCTTTCTGTGATGTCTCCGGAGGAGTTACTCCGCCCTTTTCCGGAGGGGTTACCCCTCCCTGGTCCTGCCCCTCGGGAACTTTGCCTTGACTGTTTTCGTTTTCTACACCCATAGTTTTCTCCTATAATGAATCCATAAACCCACCGAAGTCTTTACGCGTACCTCGGATCACTCGCCTTTCGGGCATTTCCGTCAACCGTGTTGGAATTGGGGGTTCCCGACGGACTCCCAATACGATTGGTTTTTCTGCCTCCCTTTGAAAACGGGAAGGTCATGGACGACCCACGATTGGTATCGGTTTTGCTCTGGTCACCACCGGTAACACTTCCAGCACTATTCGCCATTTTCGGCCTCCTTTAGGTAACTACTTGACTCCCCAACAAAATTAACCGTTAAATGATCTCAACGACCAACACAATAAGTCTATAGTTTAATGAACCTGATTTCAACTTAAATTTTAAAACTAAAGCCAAGGCTCTAAATGACACTTGCAATAAGGATGCGGATATTCCGGCCACTCGTCTAGACGGTACAGCCCTTCGAGTATTACCGGACGCGACTCACCCTCTCTTAAAGACCTCAGAACACCCTCCCCAGTCCCCACCGCCAAAACTTCGCAAATCTCAGAACCATTTTCCCACTTATGATCTGGACTCAATCTCCAATAACCATACTCAACGTTATGCACGACCAGAATACGACGTTCTATTTCATGGGAAATCCTAGCCTCCTCGGCGACCATAACCCTAGAGACCTGTTTAGCTACACTTCCGCCGGAAACCCGTACCTTTACTCCGATAGTGTTACTTGTAAGTCGTAATTTTGCCTCTTTCGATATCCGTGCTAATGCGTCCCCTGACTTATATGAAGCTCGTAGCGACCCCAAAAGCTCCCTTTCATGCCGCATACGTATCATTTTCAATCGGTCCCGATAGTTTAACGCAGACCCCGCCGGGAAATCTTCATTCAAAATCTTTGCCGCTTCTTTATGAATAGCATTGATTTCGGCACTCTTTAAAAAGGGGACGTTCGCAGCCTTCAAAAACCTCTTTTGATACTTCACGGCTCTTGCCGCTGCCCGCTCTACCGCAGACTGAATTTCCAGATCGACATCATTAAAGGCTTTAGCCATGTCTTTCCGGATTGCCGCTGAAAGCCTGTCGGCATTTCGCTTAAGCATCCACTCTCCGGACGCATTAAACCCCTGCTTGTCGAGCCTCCCCTGAATCTTTCTATTCATCTTTTGAAAAGGTGTCCGGACATATCTGGACTCGCGAACCCAAGACCTGAATAAGACGTCTACAACCTCTTGGAGTATCTTGTCAGCCGGCATTCAGACTATTCTTCTTCTTTAGGAGAATTCGGGCCGTCAGGTTTTTCATTCATTGACTCCGAAATCTTTTCACCCCGAGTATCGCTAGACCCTCCACGAGCAAAATTTCCATTCCCGCTTCCAAGCCCAACTTCATAATCCTGCAAGGCCTCTTCTTCCCTGTCCTTGTCGGCGTCCGTCATGATGTCTTTTGCTTGGGCATCGGTCAGCCCTCTACTCTTTAAAATGAACTTCCGGGAAGTAATCCCGAGGTCTTTTTCCAGCTTGTTCCTTTCAAGCTCACGAACTTCATCCCGGGGCATCGGATCCGGGAACTTCACCTTGTTTCGATAGCGATTTTTGATGTTCTTCATCTGTTTCGCAAAATCTAAATCAGCTATCTCATTCATTCTCAAGATAAGTCGATTTATTCTCTGTATACCCGCACCATAAACCATCGCCTTCATGTCCCGCTTTTGTAACACTGGCATGAACATGATCTGCAATGCCGCCCCTGAAGTATTACTAATGGGCAATGGTGTTCCCCAAAAGTGGTCCGGGCAACTCGAGAGCTCCTGGAAAGATTTCTTCAGAAACTCAACATGCTTTAGCGCTGCCGACATATCTCCTTTCAGCTCAAGGTTAAAAACATCTCCGGTCTCGGGGATACCCCAAATTCTATTGGCTCCTCGCTCCAGCTGATTTAACCTACACCCTTTGACGATCGTCTGCGGCGACCCATGATAATCAATAATATCTGAAATATCCGTTATCTTTTCGTTAAACTCGGTATTCAACTCCACTACGTCTACCAAATCAGAAATACCATAATATTCCCCCGTAACCGGATAGTTGGGTATGTGAACTACCGGTATCTCCTGCAAGGGATTAACTCTCTCGCTTATCAGAGTATTGTCCTCATACTCATAGACCATAGCAGGGGTTTGAATGACGCCGTTATCGTCCACCACCGGAGATGTCCAGAGCTCCGCCTTCATCACTAGGGTGACTCTATTGTTCCCCAAATTCTTTTCAAGCAACCTACCGGGCGCCAGCTCATTCCAGTTAACATCCATAAAAGTCGGTATAACTATCAGTAGCCTCTTTATGCGCTTTCTGTCGACCCCATGTGGCCCGCAGAATTCAGGGAAGCAAAAATGGCTCGGAATTATATCCACTCTAGCATAAGCATCCTCGAATAAATCGGTCTTATCCCAACTAACCCGAGCAAAGACATCACCCGTAACCCCACCACCCTGACCGCAATCGACCAGCCAAAGCTCCTTGTTATTCTTCTCCCACGTTTCATCCAGCTTCACCTTAATAAAATCCCGGGTTATCTGCTCATTCTCTGTCGTCGACGGGTCATCGGGAACTATATTTTCAAAGCCTTTACTGAACGCGAAATCCAAATGACTGTTTATTGCCTTTCTGCAATAGTTAACCGTATGCTCTACTTCACCTGGGTCTCTTTTATACGACCAATGCTCTCCAAAATACGCTAACCAATAACGCCGATATGCTTGAAGCCTACGCGCATGGTTTAAGCCCAATTCCTCGCTGAAAAGGGTTTCAAAGGAATTGGCTATACCAAATCGTATCTCAGCTGAAGACACCGAATATCCGGACATTTACTCCTCCATTAATCCCACTTCGAGTTCTGCCTACGCTTTTTGCTAAAACCTAAATTTTTCCTGTAGGTTTTCAGCCGTTGATTCATCGCACGTACCGCCCCATGGATATCTCCATTAGACGCCAATCGGGCAACTCTACCCAAGAGCATATTATCACCTTCTTCAACCTCCATGGAAGCCCCAACGTTCACCAACCAATTTAACATCATTGCCGAGTCGCAATTGCCCGTCACAGAAATTTTTCCATTGCGTCTACAGATAAAAAACCCAGTAGGCACTGTTACACACCATACCGAACCGCTATACTCCTTCTTCTCACAAGTAACTATAGGGCTCCTCTTAAGATCATAAAGATAAACCAAATATCCTGTATCCGTCATTTCTATGCGTGAATATTTCCCCGACTTAAACGCTAATTCATGCACTCCATCAGCCAAGGCTTTACTCTTAACAAAATAACCTCTATCAATATCTGTGATCTCTCCACACTCCCCGTTAGTGAGAAATAAGCTCAACAAGAAATAACATTCATCCGAAGTCAATGCCCCAAGCATGGACTTTGGAATGCTCGGCAACTCACCCGTCAATAGCCTATGCCCCATAGAGAGTATCTCATGACGCTGATACGTCGCCCACCTAGGGGTCTGCTTCGCCGCTGCCGGAATTGAAACCTTATTCGGTGATATTTGAAGTAGGCTCTCCGCTGTGTCTATATCCCTAATCCAAATATTGCCCTTAGTCATTTTCTCGAAATACATCTTGTGGCAGTCCGTGACTAATTGGTCCACAAAATCCCCCTGGATACTGACCATAAACTCCTTTCGATACAGATTTCTGCGAATAATTCTAGTTGCAGGGAGGTACTGTATCGCTTCTGTACTCGGGTCATAATTCGCAACCAATGAGGTGGTAGAAAACGTCTTAAACCCTTCCCAGCCACTTTGAGTTAGAATCTCCATATCCTCTGCCATACAATAATCATCTCGTGCCTCATCACTAGTCTTATCCTTCTGTACAACCATAGTATTTCCTCGCCAGGTTTTTCTTAAATCGGTCATCTGCAACTGGAACCTTTTCCACTTCTGCGTTCTTGCCGCCATAGGCCCCGCCGGGTATGTAAACCGTTTACTATTAATCTCCTGCAAAAAAGCTTTGTATCCCCTATCTTTACTCGTAGCGGAAAAAATAAAGGGATGAACTGCTATATCTAAACTTCGCAAATCTGCCGCCAATCTTGAATAAACCGGGTCACCCTTACCCGTAGCATCCACTATAACATCCGAAATCCTGTAGTTCGCTAAGAAATCAAGAATCTTAGAATGCTGCTCCTCATGATCGTCCCCCTGCAACTCAAGCCAATTCCAAATATGAATTGGAAACCTTATAGTATCCGCATAATCAATAGGCATATCGTAAAACGGCCTACCAATAGTGACAACAGTTGAAAACTCCTTACCTACGTCCACTGATGCCACAATTTTTTGCGTTGATGGGTCGTAGGTTATTAAGTTATGCGAACGCATAAACTTTATTGCCCTCCTGCGCCCTCTACCCCCTTTATACACTTTCAGATAATCGGCTTCTTTAATCCCGCACTCATCAAACATATCAGAGTTTACGAACATACCACGTTCTAATAACCAATGAAGTCTATACTTCATCCGGAAATCATCAGAATCGTACCCCAACCTTTCAATCTCTTTTTCTACATACTTACGGTACTTAGGGTTATTCCTCTGTGCAACTGTGTAGTCAAACTCAAAATGCTTGCGCTTTGCCGCTCTAGTTCTTCCATGAACAATATCCGACCTCTTGTTCCTCTTACATGCCTCAAAGAAATCGGACTTTACCCTATTGACCGTGCCTATCTTTACTAATGACCCAGCAGTGGCCGCGGCCATTGGATGGATAGACGACCTAAGGGCATTCCTATCAATATCTTGAGCTTCCTCACAAATAATTAAGTGGAAGGTCTCCCCTTCGATCTTAGACTGAGGAGCTGCGGTTCCACAATGCACAGAGGATTTGTTAGGAAGCTTAAGATTTTCTATTACCTTCTTCTTTGTCAAGTCTATATCTATCTCGGGGTCTAGCAGTGTGGCCTTAGACTCTTGAGAATACATCCTAGCCTTCATACGACGAAACATAATATCCGATTGATGATAGTGGGGAGCATAGATACCCACCCAAAACCCATCTTTAAACTTAACTATCCGATCGTCGTGGGGAATTTTCTCGGCCAATAAAGGTAACATCACCATTAAGCCACAAACCGTAACAGCAACCGTCTCCGTTTTCCCTGACTGCCTAGCGAAAAGAGCGGTTATCTCCTCGGCATCCTCGACCAATATCGAATAAATAACCCTCCAACCAAACTCTAACTCATAGTCATGCAAATCGATCCCGCACATCATCTGAGAAAAACTCAGAATAACGTCCGTAAGCTTGCATAACTGTTTATCGGTAAGCCTCCCCTTTTTTGTTTCAAACGGAGTATCTTTAAGAACCTCCTCTGCTTGGTCTAAATTATCGGCATAAACCTCTTCTGTGTCTCGTGTATCCTTTGTTGATTCCATAAAAACTCCTTAGTGTCCTCTAAGACAAATATGCCATAACACCAAAATTTTTCAACCCTCCAGAGATTTATAGAGGATACAATTATAAAACCGGTCAGACCGGTTCAGACTGAGATCTGATAGAGTCTTTTTATGGATACATAGGGGAGTACATAGGATTA
This sequence comes from uncultured archaeon, assembly GCA_964447495.1. Classification (GTDB taxonomy): domain Archaea; phylum Asgardarchaeota; class Lokiarchaeia; order Sigyniarchaeales; family SOKP01; genus SOKP01. Next base: position 822 of record CAYUTF010000007.1, on the reverse strand, counting down.
TTTTACGGGCGAATAGGGGATAAAAAGGCGCAGCAAATCGGGAGCAAATAATGAACAAAACGGGGGAATCTAATCAATGATTATCCGATAGAAGGGGAGGGGAGGGGAAGGGAAGGAATGTCGTCTAGAGATGTATCTTTGTGTAGAATCTCCCCTTAAGCTCAAAGCATTTTGGGTAGGTAGGGCAGGTAGCTACGCTTATTGCCCCGCTAATCTCCCCTCCTGGCCTCATATCTCCTTCCGCGATAGGAATATTCCCATGAAACTCCTCAGTTGGATACTCGTAGCTTAGGCTGGTAATCTCCAAGTCCTCCACAAAGAAGTCCAAAAAACTCCCGCGGGAATCGGGATCGGTGGTTCCGTTGAACATGAGGAGGCCCGCTGCGTTTATCTCGGAAGACCTGTAAATCGTATCAATGCCCAACTCAAAGGAATATTGTTCCCTATTAATCGACTCCATCTGTATTACAACCTTTGATTCCTCTGAATCAAAGACTGCTCCGCCACGAAAGAACAGCTTAATAGGTTCTATCTCTAGAACCAGTGGGGAGAGTGTAATCTCAGCCCATCCATCAGCTGTTTTGCAATACCCATCCTCACACACCTCCCTTCCCGGGTTTTCGCAGTCGGAATACTCGCTACACTCCACACACGCTCCATCGACACACATCCGAGGACATTCCATGATAGACACCGCCTGGCAATCCGCTCCAGAAGCCGTGCATACCGATAGGACATTGTCCACACAAAAAGTGTCCCCCTCAACCTCCCATCCATCTACTGGGGCATCGGCATCGGTGTCCGTATCGGCATCGGCATCGG
>CAYUTF010000006.1:65285-66825 GCA_964447495.1 uncultured archaeon | reverse complement strand
ACTGTGATTTAATCTCAAATAGGTTACCAAATTTATCTTTTAAAAATAAATAATACCCCTCATTGTTTACTCGAGGTAATTTTGTCGTTTCGTATCCCATTGCTGCTGCTTTTTCTAACAGCTTAACACCATCTTCCACTACTATACAGGAATGTGTGAATTTGTCTTTGACTTTTTCCATTTTGTTGGTAATAATTACTTCAATGGAGATATTATTCTTTTCATATCTAATGAAGCTATGATTTTCATTCACATTAAAAAATTGTGCCATCTTATCATTAGAAACCGTAAATTTCTTTATTTTTTCTAATCCTAATAAATCTATGAAAAACTCATCACTTTCTTTTTCTGAATTTGAAGCCAGAGCAATATGTTCTATTTTCAAATCTTTATCACCTAACCAATGTGAATATGACCATATTATTTTTCTTTAATATTAAATAATTGAATGAAACCGTTTAAAAAAGTTCCTTTCATAATATAACAATTAGTTTTAATAAATTCCTAATAAAAGAAAGAATACATTTATAAGAGTCCTAAACTCACTAGTTATTGATAATTCACATTTTTGTATAGTCGTGTTGTACAAGAATTTCAACAACTAATTAATCTTAATAGAGGGTGGTAATGTGAGAGAAGATATTCATAATAAGTTAAAAATAGTGTCAGGTATACTGTTATTAATAGGATCTACATTTTTATTAACATTGTTTTTCATTGAACCAGATAGTATCGCAGCCCTATTTAATTTTTCTCTGGATCTATCTGCTGAAAATTTAGGAGAAGCAATTGCTATGGCAATTACCGGAATGTTGGCTCAATTATTCTTTGGTTTAGCGGTTATGATATTTGGGGGAATCTACTTTATTTTCTTCTTAATCATAGGAAGTCTAAATATTGCTTTAAGAAAAAGTAAAGGTTTAACATTGTTTGTCATAATCATCATTGGGATATCCTTAATCTTAGAAATAAGGGCTTTTACGTTAATAATTATTGCTAACTACCAGAGTATAGTATTACCAATACATATTGCTATGGATATTGTGATCATGATTATATGCGTCTATTCAACAGTATTCTTATTCCATGGCTCAAAATCAAACAAAGAAGTTTTAGATCCGCAAAATATTCTCGGGAGAGATACTAATAAATTATAAATACAAGAAAAATGCTGTATTTATAAAATTCAATATTATTTTATTTTTTTATAATTTTGGCACTTACTTTTTTAGAAATTATTAATGATTTATTTTTTCTATTCGAAAGACTAATGAAACTTTAAAAATTTTTAGATTTTAATAAATATTAGATTATATATTTTTATAAGAAAATGGGTTTGGTTTTATTAGATGACTGATCTTACTGAAGAACGCTTTTTAGTGAAATTATATGAAGTCGCATATAAACTTTCAGGAATTTCAAAAACTCAATCTTATAGGTTTAAAAAGGAATGGGATGATTATCTTAAAGAATTCAATTCTAAGCCACATATAGTAAGGCAATATTCTGTTGATAAGGACGCTTTTCTTAACGATGTTGA
>CAYUTF010000006.1:0-65185 GCA_964447495.1 uncultured archaeon | reverse complement strand
CACATATAGTAAGGCAATATTCTGTTGATAAGGACGCTTTTCTTAACGATGTTGATTATAGGATAAAAATTTTAGATACTATTCGACTCTCTTTCGAAGATGGGTTTCTTTCAATAAAATCATTACTTTCTACGCTTTACAGTTCTTACTTTAATAATTCTGACAAATTTTTAAGAGATTTTTCAGAGGAAGATCAATTAAATCTTCAATACTTTGTAGCTAAAGAAATTCTGGGCAATTTAATTCAATATAATGAAATGGATCATGAGACTGTTCCATTGAAATATAATATATTAGCGAGAAATTATTTTTTGGTCAAGAGGGTAGGACAAAAAGCTACAGAAATAAAAGAAAATCTTAAAAAAATTAATATTGATTTAAAATTACCAGAGCTTAAAAAAACTATCAATTTAATAATTAATGATGGGTTTTTTACTAAAAAGAAAAAGGGAAATGTTTTCTATTATAATTTAGGTAAAGAAGTTGAATTATCTGAGAAAGGTAAAAAGAAGTTTAATCAATTATTACGTCCCCTCGTCGATTGGCCAACACTCTTTTGGAGAAGTTATTATAATATAAGGGAAATCAATGTAACTGTCACAGAAGGAGCAAAAAATCCTGAATTACTAAATAAAATATTATCTAAAGCTGCAACCCAAGGATATGTAGCTTGTCATTACGTCTTTGAGAATTTAATCAAATATTATAAAGAATATCAATAACAAATAATCTTTTTAAGTCAGACAGATTTAAAATCTTTAGTTTTTTTAATAGGTAGATCAAATTCTTTTAAAATCATAAATAAGTGTTGCTTTTCCTCTGAGTTTGTTCCTTTCCAGTCTATTATAAAATAATCAATATCTTCAATAGTATTTTGCATCATTTGAGTGACCAAATTTTCATCAAGGTTTTTTATATGATATTTTGGACAAATAAAAGATAAGGCAATATTAGTTTCCCTCATAATTTTATAAAAATTTGGAGCATAATGAGTTCCACCAAATCCTAATCCAATTTGTAAAGTTTTATCTTCCTTAAATGAAAGATATTTAAAGATGGTATCAACTATGGCATCCCCAACCCTCTCACCTGCCTCTTTTATCCCCCATTCTTTTTTACTACTTCCTAACTCCATAAATACAAGAGGGATATCAACTTTTGTCGGACCATGATGGGTTACTTCCATATCAAACTTAAATTCAGGTAAACTTCTCTTTTTTAAATGTTCCTCTAAACAATAAAAACCCGCTTTTTGCAATAAGGCACTTGTTTTAGAAAGTTCATGAGGACTTCCTCCAAAACTTGCATCATCACTCCAATTGCCTGTTGTGTGGATTAATATAGCTGGTCTTGCTGTCTTAGAAGTATGACGACTAGCAAATACAACTAAGTTAGGATTAATCTTAAATTTGTTTAATTTTAAACTGGTTAAAAAAATTAAATGTTCATCAGTTAATCCCAAGTAAATTTGATTATTCTTTAAAATAGCATTCAGTGCTTTATTTTTTGTAAAACTTTCTAATTGAAATAACTTATTTTCATGCCAAATTATATCAAGCTCTTTTAATGAATATTTTTTTGAATTCATTATATTATTTCTAATATTCATTGAAGCTTTATCTTCTGTTGAAAAAACTATCAGAAATTCCATCTATATTCACATTAATTAATCAAGTTAGCATACTAAAAAAATAGATACTATTAATAATTTAATTTTAAGTTTCATATCATAAAACTTTAATAAAAATCTTCAATCTTGAGAATAATAATGATCGAGAATTTTTTAATTGTAGCGATTGTATCTCTAGTATTTGGGATGGTTTTTTTTATTGTTGATTTTTATGAACATAAACATCCTAAACTCCATATTTCTCTTATAGGTGGAATGTCATTAGCTTACTTCTTTCTTGTTCTGCTTCCAGAAGTTGCTGTTGGAATACCTGTATATCCTTTTGATGTTGTAATTTTTGAATATTTTTTTGTAGTAGTTGGTTTTTCATTTGTCCATTTATCTGAAAAAATAATCCTTCAGAAAGTTGAATTGAACTCCCAGAAAAGAATGCGAAAGTTACTTCTTAAAGAAAAAACATTAGAGCAAGTTGAGAGAAATATTGAGAGAATTTTAACTAAAGAGCTAACTAAGGATAGCTTAGATGAATTAGCGGTAAGAGATATAGCTCAAACGATTTCTAGCTTAAATAAAGAGGAAGAAGAAATGTTATATGAAATAAATCGCTATAAAATTAAAATTCAAAACCGTGTTAGTGAAGATTTATCGCGATTGCGAATTTTTACAGATTTTACATATCATTTTCTTATAGGAATTATATTAGCAGGTTTGCTTTCGATAGAATTCATATCAGGTATCCTTTTTTTTATATTTGCATGGTCTAGAGCTATTATAACAAATAGATCTGAGAGTCATATTATATTTGCAGACCTAGAAATTTATGAGAAGACGGATATTAGTGATAATAAGCTAAGAAAATATCTCTTGGCTAGTGCTGTCTTATTAGGAATTATTATTGAAATACTTCTTGAACTCATTTTCCCAATAAACCCTCTTGATTTAGAATTATTCTATATTATATATTCTTTCATTTCTGGAGTAATCTTATACACTATTGTCCGCGAAGTAATCCCGGAAAAAGAAAAAGGTAAACCACTTTACTTTTTACTTGGATTTATTGGATACTCTTTGATTATTTTATTTCTTCAATTATCTACTAGTTTTCTCTAAATGAAAAACAAAGAAAATATAATATTATAACTTATATTATTAAACAAAGGTTAGAAATATAATTTATAAAATAAAAGAACTAAATCATAACTATTCATATTTTTTAATATTAAATACAAGGAAATTTTATATTCATAGAAATAAAATTTATATTAAAATAGAGTCTCTAGGTACAAAGGTATGATAAAGAAAACTTTTAAGGAAATATTAGGAATTGATGATGACGATTATAAAATAATCGAAATGATTGAGCATGATCCAGATATCACCCATAGTCAGATTGCTGCAGAAATAGAAAAGTCTCAACCTGCAGTTGGTGCTCGAATTATAAAGTTAGAGAGGAAAAATCTATTAACAAAGCAAGTGGGATTTAATATCAAAAAAGTAGATATTAAGACTGCGATTGTATTTATCTCAACTAAAGATGTTGATAGTATTGTTAACAAACTCGAGAAATGCCCGTTTGTCAATCATGCATTTAAAATCTCTGGTGAATTTAATTTATTATGCTTTGTAGCTGCTTCAGACTTACAGACTATCGAAAAGTTAGTGGATATATGTTTTAGAAAAGATCCCCATGTTACAAGTGTGAAAACTAATATTATTATAGAATCTATTCATGATTTTGTAGTACCAATAGACTTTCAGATAGAAAAGTTTGATATTCATTCTAATAATTGTGGTCCTGATTGTAATCTTAATGTAAATCTTCCAAAATATCGATTTGATAAAATAGAGGAGGAAGAATAATCCTCAATCTTTCTTGTAAACACATCACATGAAATGTGATTCCTCTACCCTTCCTTTTAACGCACCCAACCTATATTTACAGTTCTCTCCGCATCCCTCCTCCAATGTGGGATTATGATTTTCGGAATCAAAGTCAATCGGAAGAATAAAATCCTTAGCAATTTGAGTTACAATTTCCATTGAAACAGATTGGACATTAATATTATTTCTAAAATGATAATTGATAATATTATCTAACTTATCAAGCTTTGAGCTTGCAAGAAGGATACATATGTTATGATCCCCACTTAAGCGGAAAGCATTTAGCATAAATGGACAATATTTAGCCATATCGATTATCTCATCGGGATATTTAGTTTTTAATTCAACAGTAGCCAGAAATAAGTCCACCTTTTTAAAATTAATACCTGGTTGGAATTGAAGAATTCCTTCTTTTTCTAATTTCTTGATTCGCATACCGACTGTAGGTTGACTTCTATCAATTTTTTCTGCGATTTCAGTATGAGTAAGACTAGGATCATCTTGGACTAAGCTAATTATCTTACGGTCAATATCATCTAGTTTTAATTTTTCTGATATCATAATAAATCATTTAAATTTTTATAAATTCTATATTTCATTAATTTTTTCTAAAATTTATATTTTATAAGATTTATCTAATATCTTATAATCCAATTTAATATTAATTAGCTAGTTTATATGCCTTTAAAATGAGTTTATTAAAAATATAATGATTAATCAATAGTAATAGCTTCAAATTTACATGCTGTCGTACAAATATGACATTTAACGCATCGATCTTCTCGATTCTCAACAACTGTGCATCGTGGTTCAGAATTTTTATTAATCACTTTATAAATTCCTCTAAAACATGCTTCTTCACAAGAAAATTGAGTGCATCTCTTACATTTATCAGTGTCAATATGGTGGAATTTATAACTTGCAATATTCTTATGCTTTTTTATCGTATTCATCATGATTGAAGAAAATTGAAGTCTATTTATCTATATAGTTTATATTATATAATAATATCTTTTTAATCTCTATTTTAATACCTCTAATTATTAAAAATCTCTTCTATTTATCATCGTTATGAAGAATTCTCAAATTCCTTTATTAAAATTGACGAATCTTAAACTAGGTACTTTTTTAAACCGGCCTAATAGGTTTTCAAGTGAGATAGAATATAAAAATAAAGTGTTTTCAGCTCATATTCATGATCCTGGAAGATTAACTGAATTATTAATCAAAAATTCAAAGATTTTATTTGCTAATTCTAAGGGAAAGTTAGATTATTACGTTAAAGCAGTGCTACACAATGGCGAATGGATTTTAATTGATACCGCACTTCACTCGAAAATAGCTTTACAAGTGTTTAAATTTCTAGAAGATTTTGAAAAAGTAAATACTATCCAAAAAGAAGTTAAAATAGGTAAAAGTCGTATAGACTTTCTGTTAGACGGCGTTCCATTGGAAGTTAAAGGAGTCACTTTAGTTCAGGATGAGATCGCTCTATTTCCTGATGCTCCTACTAAAAGAGGGGCTCGTCATGTGCAAGAAATAATAGATCATAATGGAATGATAATGTTCTTAATTTTTCGTAAATCTAATAATTTCAAACCTAATTGGGAGACCGATCCTATCTTCTCAATTAAATTAAGTGAAGCAAGAAAAAAGAATATTCCTATCTATGCAATCCAAATTTCTTTCGATGGGAGTACCATCTTTTTGGATGGCAAAATTCCTCTAGCAGAATTTTGAAAAAATAGGCGATAAAGTTAACGTAAATATGATATTATGTATAAAATTTATAAAATAAAATAAAAATGGCTCTGAAATATTCTTTCAAATAAGGATTTAGTCCAAAGTCTTACAAATCATAAAACAAAGTTTTAAAATGCCTATTTTGATATTTCTTAATGAAATAAATCCAATTAAATTAAAAAGGTGATTAATCATATCTGAAGAGAAAGAAAAGTATATAATATCCCCTGATATATGTGCTTATGCAGATGATGAACATGATAATTATCATATTGAAATAACTATGCCCGGTGTAGAAAAAGATACAATAGCTTTGAAAATGCATGAGGATTCTTTTTTTGTGAAAGGGGAAAGTGAAAATACAGTATATGTGGGATCATATGCCATATGTTGTCCCGTATCTGCTGATAAATCGAAAGCCATGTATAAAAATGGAATATTAAAAGTTGAAGTACCTTTCAAGGATCATATGGAAGGTGCTGTAGATGTACCAATTGATTAATATATTTCTTTTTTTTATTTAACTATTAAAATTATGACTTATAGCTAAAATGGGAGAATTCCGATCTTACCATTTGGATTTCCTAACCCAAAGGATTTAGAAGTCATAAATGCTAGCGTACTCATTCCAATGAGACCTTCTTCGTCTCTACAAATGATTGGGGTATCTTTTAAAATTAAAAGTAATTCTTGATTTGTTAATTCATTATCATTAAAAGCATCGATTATTAAACTTTCAGCGTATATTTGTCGCTCTTTTGAGTATTGGTCATCAACCAGATATTTTTGCCAATAAAGATTGTTAAAAGTGTTAGATTGTACAACTATCGTTTCAGGATGACAAATTGTTTGATTATCTGGTAAAGATTGAACTGATAATAAAGTAGTTTGATTTGCAATTATAAAATTTCTACTATACGAACTTTTATTACTTGGAAATAGCGAATCATATAAGTCATCTACACTCTTTTCTTTTTCTAAACCTTCTCTTATCAAGACAAATGTTGGTGTCATTATTGGTGCTACTATTTTTGTTTGTACTAAATTTGTTATTAATGTCAATCCATATTCATTTTTTCCCATAGGCATCGCTAAACACCCTCCTAGCCTATAAGAAAAAACGTAGGGATCATCATTTACTTTATGCAATACGAATGATTGTACCCATGAAAAAGGTTTTACTAAATCCATATTTTGACCTATAATTATTGTTCCATCATGATTTTTTGAACCAAAAGTGGTACATCCTAAAGTATTTTCCACAGATAAATCAAGAGGATTGATAAGACCATATAAAATCTCAAAAATAACATTTTGTATAAGAATATCAGAAAAGCTTATAGGAAAACCACTTCCCGCAGAAGCACCTTCACTTAAACCTTGCATTTCCTCAATATATTTTTGAGGAATAAATGGAAGATATTTTTCTGATAAATCGAGAAATTGAGCATAGGAAACACCAAAGGAAGCTTCTGAAACAGATAATAAAAATTTCATTTTGAAAACTTCTGATGATAATTGGTACCCTGTGTGATACCCTAAATCATAATTATTATCTGCGTTGATGTGTAGATATTTTTGACCATTCGAATAGACCCACTCAGATGAACCTGATATGCCAAATTTAAAATATGCAATTCGATTACTTATATTAAAACAGAATAATCCTATTGATCCCCCTAATAAAATTAATAAACTAAGCCCCAGTACAGTATTTAATCTTGGATGATTTTTATTTAGCTTTAATTTCTTCCAAAAAGATTTTCCTTTCTTTTTCAAAACCTCTAAATAAAAAATAGTAATAATATAATAACAAGTAATGGTTAAAGTAAGCGTTAAAATAACACTTAGCCAAGACACGAAATATCTTCTCCAGTTTATTAAAAATTTCTTGGTTGTTATTTTTTTTAATAGAATAATATAAACTCCAATATAACATGGAATTGATTTTTATTCTATGGATTTAAAAAGACTTTAAATTAAAAATAGGATAAAACACATCAAATAATTAATATTCAATATTCATTTCTTTTAAAAAGTCAAATGAGGAATATGCTGCCATTACTCCTTCTGCCACTCCTGTTATTGCTTGCTTGAAAGGAGCATCCGCCACATCTCCTGCAGCAAATATACCAGGAATATTTGTTTCGGATTTACGATTTATTATAATCTCATTTTTTGCATTCAAATTTACTCCAATTCGCTGAGCAATCTCAGAGTTAGGAACGGATCCTATTTCAATAAACACACCATCGACATGTAGAATCTCTCCATTATCAAACATAACAGATTTAACATTTCCCTCTCCGATGATTTCTATGATATTTCTCTTATATATGATTTCAATTTTCTCATTTTCTTTTACTCTTTTTTTATTTATTGGTTCAGCTCTTAATTCTTCACCTCGATATATGATATAGACTTTTTTAACATTCTGTGCTAAAAAGAGAGCCTCTTTTGCTGCCGAATCACTCCCTCCTATTACGCAAACTATCTTATCCTTGTAAAATGGACCATCACAAGTTGCACAATAAGATACTCCCCTTCCTGCAAATTCATCTTCTCCAGGTATCCCCAGCTTCTTCCTTACTGATCCTGTTGCGATGACGATTGAATGGGCTTTAAATTTCTGGAAAAAAGAAAGCAATTCAAAATGGTCATCTATTTTTTCAATGCTTCTTATTTCATCAGAAATGTACGGGATCTCTAGCGAATCCATATGATCTCTGAACATATCCATTAAGCCCTGACCACTAACTGTAGTAATTCCAGGATAATTTTCTACAATATGAGTAGTAGCAATTAATCCTCCAAAAGTTTTGCCTATTATGAGCACATCCATTGCGAATCGTTTTGCATATATTGCACATCCTATAGCCGTAGGACCTCCTCCTAAAACAATAAGATCATATATTTTCTCTACATCAAATTCTTCCATATTAATATTATACATAATTCTCTCTTGATTTTTTTATATAATTTTCACTTAATAATATATCTAAATTAATTTTCTTTAAGAATTTCCTCCAATAAATCATTAGGGTGATATAAACCTACTATAGGATTCCTATCGTTTATAACAATATAAGGAACACTTTGAGTATTATATTTATTACCAATATCATGATTTTTCATAATATCTATTATTTCGGCTCTAATCTTTCCTTTCGAAGCCAGTGCAAATTGGGAAGCCATAATGACTAATTCTGGACAATAGGCACAAGAATCTGTCACCATGACCTTTAAAGTAGTAGAATCAATCTTTCCAATAATTCCTCTAATAGCGGCTTTATAATAATTCTTCACTCCTGAAAGTATTACTATGGTTTGAATAAATGGTTTTACTTCACTACCTTTTGGTATCGCTAGATAGCGAATTAGTTCATTTCCTTTATCATCAACAAACAAAATAGTTGGAACTCTATCAATGTGATATTTTTCTGCTAATTCTTTATTTTCATTGATAATGTATTTTTCGAATATTAACTTCCCATTAGAATACTCTTCATACATCTTAAGTGTTAATAAATTATCTTTTTCTCCTTGGGATTTTATTGTATCATTATTATCAAAAAATAACATTAGCCTAACAGGGTTTAGAAGCTTATTTAATTCTTGTTTTAACATTTTCTTAATTATGTATGAAGCTGGCATTTTGCTCACTTTTTTTATTTTTAAAATAAAGATTTACTTAAATCAATACTGTACCCGGATATTGCCCCCAATAAGCTCTCGAATTATTTCATTCGGACCTACCATTCCAACTAAAGTTTTTTTATCATTAATAATAGTATATGGTACACCAGAGGCATCATAATATTGTCCTATATCAGGATTTGCCATAATATCGATGACTATAGTTCTAATTTTTCCGTTCGAAGCCAATGCAAACTGATTGCTTATTGAGACTACTTGAGGGCAATATGGGCAAGAATTTGTGATCATAACTTTTATCGTGGATGGTGAAATTCTATTTAGATTTTGCTTTATTGTTGCTTCATAATAATTGGGAGATCCTGCAAAAGTAAAAAGTGCTTGAATAAACGGTTGGATCTCTCCACCTTGAGGGGCTGCTAAATATCTAATTAATTCATCCCCATTATCATCTACAAATAATATTGTTGGAACTCTCTGAATGTCATATCTTTTAGCAAATTCTGGATTTTCCTCAATGGAAAGCTCATTTATTGTGAGCAATCCATTAGAATTTTCTTCATAAATTCTTAATAAAGACATAAACTGATCGCAATCCATGCAAGCTCTTATCTTAGTTCCATCTGGTTTAGCGCTTAGAGAAGTGAATACTTTCAATTTCACCGGCTTAGTCAATTTAGCCATTTCTCTCTTAATTATCTCTCGATATTTATCATCTTGCGACATTGTTTAAATCACCTCAATAAATTAAGCATACATTCCCCCAAAATCTCTCTCCCCCTTAGTAAGTTTATCCAGTAAATCCTGAGGAGAAAACATGCCATAAATATTTTCTGTTTCATTTATTACCGTATGGGGCACTCCTTGAACTTGATATTTCATTGCAATATCTGGATTTAAGTTCACATCTATAACCTCCGCTGAAATCTTACCTTTTGATACAATGGCGAATAGAGTTAACACTGGAACGGTTGCAGGACAATATGGACATGTGGGAGTTATAAAAATCTTCATCTTTGACTGATCAATCTTTTTAAGATGAGAAAGTATCTGATCCGCATAAAAGGGTCTTACACCAGAAAAGTACTGTATACTATTAAGAAACGGTACAAATTCAGATCCTGTTGGATAGGCAGAATAACGTAGAATTTCTTTTCCGTCGTCATCAACAAATAAAATTGCTGGAATTCTAGAAACACTATACTTTTTTGCTTCATCAGCATTTTCTTCTATTGATACTTCTTCAATTAATAATTTTCCATTAGATAGTTCCTCTAAAGATATCAATAATTCATAAGTTCCTTCACATGACATACATTTTCTTAACTTAGAACCATCTTCTTGAGTTTTAAAATCAGTAAATAATTTGAGAATAACTTTATTTTTTAATTTACTCATTTCTCTTTTAATATTATTTAATTCATTTTCCGAAAATAGCATAAAATCACCATTACTGTTTAAGCTAAGATGTATATTACTATTTAATCTTAAAATATTTATTCGTTTAAATTATAAAAATAATAGCGAAAACTTGATATTAAGATAAATATCTCAAAAAATCGATTTTAAAACTATAATATTTCTATCACATTAAGAGATTACACATATCTTTAACCTTAAATGGGATTCTCTGTTTTCTACCATACGCTTTTAATACCCAATATGCATCTGGACAGTAGGATGTAATAAAATTTTCATTATCTTTTACTTTTTCTATATAACCCCCTTCTTCTTTGAAGTCTATCATCCTTTTCATTGCGATAGCTTCAGATATATCCACTCTTAGTTGATGTCCAACACCAAACCCACAACAATCTCTAGGAACAGCATCCAATATATTATACCCACTTTTCTTAAATAAGCTTTCTAAATTATCTACTATCCCCGGAATTTCACCGTTTTTCAATGGGCATGCATGTTGTATAATAAGATTTCCCTTTTTCTTAAGTTTTGCGGGTCTTAAATAATCTGTAAAGTAATCTACCGTAATTCCATGCTCACTATAATGTTTTTTGAAAACCATATAGCAACTTGGACAGGCTGTTATAATTTTTTTAAACCCTTTAGATTTAAATAACTCAAGATTTTTTTTTACAAATTTTTCATAGGTTTTTATCTCCCCCGTACAGAGAATCGGATATCCACAACAAATTTCTTCTTCTAATAGACAAAAATCAATCTTTTCTCTTAATAAGTATTTTATTATATTTTCACCATATCGAGGCGTCTTAACGGTAGTAAAACAGCCTAAATATAGCAATGTAGTACTTTCTAAAGATATACCCTCAATGGGTCTAACTCGACTCTTATTTTGGATAAAAGGACTATTATATTTTTCAAATGTTTTTAAAACTTCATCTAATCCTTCAATTTTATTTCCATCTTTTAAAAATTTCTCTTTTAATAGAAACCTCTCTTCAGCAGTGCCGCAGTCATTACAATGTATGCAATTATAGAGCTTAAAATAATCATCTTGAGTAAATTTAAATTTTTTTTTATTAGCTAATAGTTTATAGACCTCTTCATTCGTTACAAAGTGCTCTGGGTCAGTATCTCGACAAGGACATTTGTAATCTTCTTTCATTACTCTAACCTATAAAAGTAGTTCAAATAAATCCTTAGCTTGCGGTTGAATTTTACAAATCTTACTGAATCTTTGTAGAATCCACCAGCATGATGGGCAATAGGTTGTAGCATAATCTACTTGAGCATTATCAAAATCAGTCATTCTTTTACGAGCAATTGCCTCTATAACATCCGTTCTTCCCATCCATCCGGTTCCTCCCCCGCAACACCAATGAGGGACATCAACAACATTATATCCACTTTTTTCAAGAATGTTATTGACAAATCTATCTACACCTTCTTTCCCTCTATTCATAAGTTGACAGAGATGCTGAACTGCTACGCTCCCTTTTCTCATTTCTGATGCTGGTTTTAAATAAGTAGCAATATATTCAACTTTAATATGCTCATCTAGTTCAGGTCTATATACTACATTAAATAAATAATAACAGGCGGGACAAAGACAAATGATTTTTTTATATTTTTGGAAGATTTCTATATTTTCTTTTTTACACACTTCAAATTCATTTTTTAGTCCACTTGCTAATAAGTGCCATCCACAGCATATTTCTTTACTCAAAATTGTAAAATTTACATTTTCCTTAAGAAGAAATTTTAGCGCATGTTCGGTATATCTGGGGATACGAATTGTTGATAAACATCCCATAAAAAATAGTGTATCTGAGGATTCTGGGATATTATTCGGCTTTCTTATACGCATTTCATTGGTTGGATAAGGTGACCGGTATTTCTTAAAATATTCCACCATTTCTTCTTTACCATCAAACGTGTTCCCGTCTTCGATAAATTTTTGTTTTAAAAGAAATCTCTCTTCTTCAGATTCACACTCTCCGCAATGAACGCAATTATAGAGCTTATAATAATCATTAGGATGAAAAGTAAACTTCTCTTTTTTATTAGCTAATTTTTTTACCTCATCATCACTAAGAAAATTCTCAGAATCCACTTCGTCTGTTGGATAATTTTTTCTACCTTTAAATCGTTCCTTCATATAAACCACTCATAAAAATGAAATTGAAATAACCTAATAAAACATGTTTTTGGTTTTAATAAAATTATATTTTCTAAATTTCATAAATATATTTTTTATATATTTAACCACTATTTATCTAATATTAACAAATATTTGCTGCTTCTATTTTTAATAAATTAACCGTAGAAGAGTTAAGAATGGAACCATCAGAATTTAATGAAATAGGGCCTATTACAAAATTTACTATAATAGAATGAAAAAAATTAAAAGTAAAAAAAGATCATTATTTCTTCTTAATTTTTACATCGGTTCTTTGTATTCCTACTTCTCTATTAGTGGGGAGTGCTGTACCGCAATGATCTTTTTTAGCTTCATTTGCTTTCAATGCTTTATCTAGTTCGTCTTCTAACTCATCATCAGAAATTTCCTTATCTGGCATATTATTAATAGTGTAAAAGAAATATTTAAGCCTTATATTTATAAAAAATTGAAAGTAAAAGTTTGTTAATATAGATAAAAAAAGAGATTTTTTAATACTTTTAGCGCGAATTTTGCTCATTAAAATAAGCCAATACGGCTTTTTCTTTTTCAATAGGTCTACGTTCAGGAACAACGATGTAATCTTTTTTAATTGTCTCATAAAAGTTCTCGCGCATATATAAATTACAATAACAAGCTCCATGTTCTTTCACGTCTAATGGAGCATAATCACAGGGACATATTAGATCTCTATCTAACTCTCTCTTTCCTGACGCTAAGCGGCAAGGACAGGATTGATATCCATATTTCTGAAAATTCTCGACTAACCCATCAATCAAATCATTGAATGTATTGCTATCCATATTCAGAATCCAGTTATTCTTTTTACTTACTTGTTCAACATACTTCTTCATACCTTCTTTTGTTTTCAAATCCACTTTATTTCTCCTCCGATTTAATTAATTCTTCATATTTGTTTGGGTCATATCCCACGACAAATTTATCATCACATACTAAAAAAGGATAGGCAATTCTGTCAGGTTTGTAATTTTCTCGTAAATATTCTAATATCTTTGACTTCTGGTCTACAGTAATATTATCAACGTCTATATATTTATACTTAACATTCTTCTCTTTAAGATATGCTTTGCATTTCTTGCACCACATACAACTAGATAATGTGAATATTGATACGTCTTGTTTATTTTTTTTGCCCTCAACTTCCTCAAATAATTCATTCATAAATTCTGGAAACATTTTATTCACTTTTTCTCCTTAAT
Source organism: uncultured archaeon (assembly GCA_964447495.1). Classification (GTDB taxonomy): domain Archaea; phylum Asgardarchaeota; class Lokiarchaeia; order Sigyniarchaeales; family SOKP01; genus SOKP01. Next base: position 51,459 of record CAYUTF010000006.1, on the reverse strand, counting down.
TAAATTTATAATATATTTAGATTAAATTGTTTTTTTAATATTATCTTTCCAATTTGGATCAATACACTCAAATGCTTCTTCTGTAAGTTTTCGAATATCACTATAGCATGAATTTAATAAAATGCCCAGATGTGTCAAGGCTCTTTTATCCCCTATCTTCATCAGACTCTCGATAATTAAGAATATTCTGCTCTTATCTTGCTCCTCCTCAGGCTTTTGAACCTCAACTTTTAAGAGATCAATTATCGATAATGTGGCTTTAGGATCTTTTATATCACCCATTGCTTCAATAATTCGATTAATAACAATATCATCTTTTTCAGAATTTAATGCTTTTACTAAAAGATTTGTGGCTCTCCCATCTTTTATAGATCCAAGTTGTTTCGCTGCGGAAACTCTTTCCATAATTTCACCATGAAATAATTTTTTAATTGCATTGTTGAAGATTTCATTTTGAGTAGTAGAATCCATATGATTGAGAGAAGTTAAGCAAATTAAAATTTGTTTTTTATAAATTATTACATAAATAGAAAAACGTAAAGAAAATAATAATAAAAATTAGAATATACTTTCAAAAGGGTAGATTAATTTTGTTTATAAAATTATTTTCTTGATTTTATAGTTTAATATAAAACTATGAATTTCTTTTATATAAAATAGAGAAAAATTAACGCTTTCAAATATAAAATGCCAAATGAATCTATTCTTTGTTTAAGTTATTTCGATAGTATCATAGGACCTAATATCCTTTATTGCACTACTCCTCTGGTTGCTAATGAACATCCAGATTTAGGAAGAATTCTTGAATTTCAAGAGGAAGAAGGCACCTTCATTTTTGCCTATCGAAAATATCAAACGATTAACCATATCTTTTACATAGAATCAGAAATAGCCCGTGGAGGGAAGGAGGTACTCATGATAACCTATATGATCCGTGCCGCCTATTATAAAGACGAAATTACGGATATTTACAATTATTTATTATCAAAATCAAAAGAATTAGAAGATTTTGCTGCTGAATTAAAAACACATAAGGAGTTAACCAAACTAATCCATAATCAAAAAGAGGGTTCTCTTAAAAAAAATCCCTTAAAGATGGCATCAAAGCGTTTCAAAAAGCAATTCTTAGATATTTTTAATAAATATTACATGAATATTAGCCCAAAAATCAACGTTGCAGCACCTATTTTAGGTAAAGGAGACTTGAAAAAAGTCTATATCTTTGGACCGAGGAATTCAGGCAAAACAACATTATTAAAAAACTTAGAAGTAATACAATTTCTTCACTATAAAGAGAATGAAGCAAAGAGGAATCTCGTTAATAAAGTCTATGATTTTATAATTGACAACATTGAGATTTTAACTTATGAATGTATTGATGATGAGTATGAAGGAACACAGAAAAAATTTTATGACTATTGCATGGATAATGCAGAAGCGTTTATTTTAATCTTTAACGCAACAGATAAAACCAGTGTAAATGATACTATAGATATGTTTCAGCTTGTTTTAAATAGATGTTTAGATAAAGGAGAATATATGCCCATCATGATTATTGGAAACAAGTTCCATGATAAGGAAGAAATAAGTTCTGATTTCATATATAAAAACTTTGATATCAATGAATTAGAAAAATGCGGAATGCCCATACAATTTTTTTCTATAAATGTGTTAAGCGAAGACGAAAAATTAATTAATGCATTACGGTGGTTAATAAAACAACTTATTTAAATTACATATTCAGTTTATTTAATTAAATTACTTCTTCTCTATTAAAATCCTTCGCAATACGGAATTAACGTAATTATAAATAATTCAACTTAGAATCACTGTTTCATTATTAAATTTATAATTTAGAAGATAAAAATTTTTTATGTCTTACAGTCTTAATAATAATATTATGTCAGAAATTAATCTCCCAATACTCATTACAAAAGAAGGCTGCTCGCACTGCCATGAGTTAAAGACTTGGTTAGACAAACACGAAGTAAAATTTGTTGAAAAAGATATTAATGACGAGGAATTTGTGCATCAATTACTCCATGATGAGAATTTCTTAAAAAATTATTGTGATGCGGATGGATGTGTTGTCAACACACCAGTCGTAATGTATAAAGGAAAGTATTGGTTCAAGGAATTGTGGGGGATCTCCGGGCTCCGCGAAAAGGAAGCGAAGAAAATTTTTGGTGTAAAATAAGTTTAAAATCGTATTTTTCTTTTTTGTTTATTTTTTAAGCTCTGCTAATCGTTTTATTATTTTTCTTATCGCTCTTAAACCTTCTTCATCATTCTCAACACCATCTTTACCAATATCCTTACTCCATAAACTTGCGCCCAAATTTGCTCCAAATGCACCTCCTGATATAGAAAATATGTGATTTTGCTGATAAAAGTCGAGAATTGTGCGTATTGCAATTTCTTGTCCTCCATTTCGGTCGCCTCCTACAGCAAGAGCAGCGGCAAACTTTCCTTTAAATACCTGCGGATTTTTTGCAACTAAAGCTCTGCACCGATCCATGATTGTTTTCAATTGGCCCGAAAGATTCCCTTGGAACACCGGCGTTCCAAACAATAAAAATTTAGCATTCTCTAATTTAGGATATAGTTCAAGCATATCGTCCTTATGAATACATCCTTTTTTCTCATTAACACAATAATCGCAATGTATACAAAAATTGATTTTCTTCCCCCTTACCGTCCAAAAATCAGTCTCAAAATTGAATTTTTCACGAGCATAATCTAGAGCATATTGCACTGCAAATTCCGTTCCTTGCTTCCTAGGACTTCCACAGATACCTAATAATAAATTTTTGTTCTCGACCATAATAATACAAATTTCTAGAGCTATATATTATTAATTATTTAAATTACAGAAAAAAAATTTATACTGCTTATCACTACTAAATTAGATGGTCTCACGGAAAGCAAGTTTGGCAAGAATAAAAGTAAAATTTCCAGAACAAATTTGGATTTCTGAGATATTTGATAAATTTCCTAATATTAAGATGGAAATTGAGTATTTTCTACCCTTTGATTTAGAAAAATCTATCGGGAATTCCATTATTGAAATTCAAGATTATCATATTAAAGATGTGATAAATTCTGTAAGAACTCATCCCTCTGTTCATGATTTTACGCTTTTGAAGCAAGAAGAGAATAAAGTAAGGTTTAACATAAAAACTAAAGATCCTTATCTATTATATGCTTTAATTAAATGTGGCGTGCTTGTTAAATTTCCTGTTCATGTCCGCAATGGATTTGCTTACTGGCGGCTCATTTCTAGTAGAGAGAATATAGATAAGTTATTAACAATTTTTGAGCAAAGAAAAATCAATTATGAATTATTGAGAATCGGTACTTCTCCCTACATTTTAGATGAAGAGAAAGAACGCTTAACATTAGATGAATCTAAAGTTTTAGAAGCGGCAATAGAACAAGGATTTTTTGAAATTCCACGGTTAATTTCTTTAGAAGAATTAGCGAATCATTTAGGTAAATCAAAATCAGCATTATCTGTAATGCTAAGAAAAATAATTAAAAAGAAAGTAGTCGTAAATGATTAAAATCGATAAAACGAAGAATATTAAAGCCATTCTTCTTTTAATATCTCTCCTTTTATCCCAACTATAATATATTTAATAGGAACTTTTCGACGTGCCTGATTTGCAGCATCTTTTGCTAGAGCTAATAATCCCGTACAACATGGAACTTCCATCATCATAACTGTAAGCGTATTGATTTTTGCATCATCAATCCACATTCTAATCTTCTCAATGTATCGTTCTCTTCCTTGGTCAAGTTTAGGACATGCAATAGCTATAGATTTTCCTCTCAGAAACTCGCTGTGATATCCTCCGAGTGCATAAGCAACACAATCTGCTGTGAGTAACACATCTGCATTTTTAAAATAGGGTGCTGAAGGATTTATTAAATGCATCTGGATTGGCCACTGCCTAAGTGCTGAATAAGACTCTCCAGAAGGCATCTCTTCAGCGAGATTTTCTTCAAATACTATAGTTTGAGCGGAAGGACAACCACATTGATGAACTTCGCTTATAGTTTCTTGTTTTATAGATTCCAAATATTTTTCGACTTCCTCCTCATTAAATTCTAAAGCTTCTCTTTCTATAATTTTTAGAGCTCCTTCAGGACATTCTCCGATACAGGCTCCTAATCCATCACAAAAAACTTCATTTATGACGCGTGCTTTTCCATCAATTATTTTTAAAGCTCCTTCTGCACAAGAGACGACACAATTTCCACAGCCAGTACACAGTTCATCATCAATTTCAATGATCTTTCTTTTTACTCTTTTACTTTGAGCTTCGGTCATAAATAGATACAATATTTTCTAAAAAATAATTTCTATCTCGAACATGTTCTAAGGATTCATTTAACTAATTCTAAAGGAGAAATTTTAATTAATTTGAAAACATTTTATATTTATAATTTAAATTTTGAAGGATTTCTCCTATAGAATAGAGAAATCGGTCATTAAGTAATTATTTTTACAAAAAACATCTAATACTCAATCCACTTTATTCATGGCAATGAAGAAAAAGCAAAAAAGAGGATTCTTGGTTGCATTGCTGGTTGGGTTTGCTGAGCAAGAAATACATCTTTGGAACGTTTATACTTATAAAGTAAATAGAATTAAACAAATAAAACTATCTAAGAAATGGCAATATGCAGATGATAAGGAAAAATACCACTTTTTTGAAGAGCTCGTAGATTCGATCAGACCAATAATAAACAATGGTCTTAAAAGTATTCTCTTAGCGAATCCTTCAAAACTAGATTATTCTAATAGCTTTCTTGAACATATCAATAAACATCATCATTGGTTAGTAAGTTCAAGAAGAAATAACCAGATAACTATTGGACAAATTGATGGTTTTGCTCGTAATTTAGAAGAAACAACGACTCTCATAGCTCAGGACCATTCTTTGAAAATTATATCCGAAACAATATCAGATGAAACCAATCTTATTATAAACCAGCTTGAGAAAGCAATAAACTTAGATGATAAAACCATATTAGTACTTTATGGTTTAAAAGAGATCGAGGATTTAATTTATAAGGGTGGCAAAAATGATAAATCTCCAGCTGAAAAAGTAGATTATCTTTTAATATCTGATAATTTTTTTGAAAATCATAAAAAAAAGAACCGAATTTACAGACTTAAACAAATCGCTGAAAACAAGGGAATTATGACAAGAATAATCTCTGAAGAGACTGCTGCGGGAAGCCGAATTAATGAATTTGGGGGAATAATCTGTTTTAAGAAATCCTATTGATAAGAACCAATTCAATCATAGATGTTTGAATTATAGAAACCTTAAACTCTAACTTTCGAACATCTTCGATTACTGGTTTCAATCAAGCAATCTTTTTTCTCCTTCTATTGTCTTAATCTTACTTATCTCTTGAGTCACTTCTAATGTTCCTAAGTATTTTCCGTTTTCATCTTCAACAGGGAAATATCTGATATATAAAAACATATCATTTACTGGAATCCAAAATTCCGCTACATTTCGCTTCTTGTTTTTAAAATCTTCTAATATTGCATTTACTTTATCAAGACTTTTCTGAGGATGACAATTTTGTACTTTTTTACCGATTACAGCTGGAGATCTTTTAAAAATCCTTTTATTTCCTTTACTATAATATTGAACACGGTCCTCTGCATCAATAAAAGACATCTCAAGTGGTAATGTATCAATTATCTTTTCAATTAAATCAATCTTCAATTTTTCTAACATTTATATAACCTCTTACAAAATTTTTTTCATTGTATTGAATTATCATGAATTATTAAAGTTTTATTTGAACATCTCCAAATCTTCTCATTTTATTTTTAAATTTTAAATATATAATAATAATCTTAAAATAAAATGAAATGAGTTTAAAATCTATGAAGATATTAATAATCGGTAATAATGTTGCCGGAACCTTTAGCGCTCAAAATATACGTAATCTCAATGATAGCGCGGAGATCGACATATTCACTCAAGAAAAATATCCCTACTATACTCGGATTAAATTACCAGAATTCATCTCCGATAAAGTTACAATCCCAGATTTAATTGTCTTTAAAGAAAAATGGTATGAAACTAAAAATATTAAGCTCCATCTTGGGGAAAAAATAACAAAAATAAACCCAAAAGACAAATTGATCTATTCTGAGAAATCTCCTAATCCAATATCATACAATAAGCTCATTATTGCCACCGGAAGTAATCCAAGTATTCCTCCGATTAAAAATGCTCTAGAAATGAACCATAAAGGGCTTTTTACTCTCCGTAGCATAAAGGATGCTATGGAAATAAAGGATTATATCAAACTATTCAACTCAAAAAAGAAAGCGATAATAATTGGTGGAGGATTATTAGGTCTAGAATTAGCAAATCAAATTAACAAATCAAATCTCGATACAACCATCGTTGAATTTTTCCCTCGATTACTACCAAAACAGTTAGATGACGAATGCAGTACTATGTTAAAGGAAGAGATTGAAAATCGTGGAATAGAAGTTGTCTTAAATGCAACAACAGAGGAAATATTGGGAAATGGAAGCGTTGAGGGCATTAAATTAAAAGATGGGAGAACCCTTACTGCCGATCTTATCCTGATTCAAGCGGGAATCAAACCTGAAATCGAATTAGCTCAAAAGGCAGGTATTGCCACTAATAGAGGGATTATCGTAAATGAATTCTTGGAAACAAGTGAAAAAGATATTTATGCTGTTGGGGATTGTATCGAATATAAAAATCAAACGTGGGGAATTATCCCTGCATGCATGGAGCAATCAAAAATCATAGCCGCTTCGGTACTTGAGAAGAAAATGAAAGAGTATACTGGCACAACTCCGAAAAATACCCTAAAAATAGTAGGATTAGAACTAACTTCAATCGGAACCTTTGATCCTAGTAGCGAAAAGGGTGGCGGATGGGATATCTTAAAACGCGCAGATAAAAAAGATTGCTGTTATCAAAAAGTCGTTCTTAAAGATAATAAACTTAAAGGAGCAATCCTCTTTGGTGATAATAATGCATTATCCTATGTTTATAGTAAGATGGAGCAAGATGTCAATACGAAAGAATTAAAGAACTTGTTAAATATACATGAATATGCATGCGTCAACTGTGGTGCTGTCTACGATGAGGCTAAAATGGACGTAACATTTAAAGATTTACCAGAAGATTTTAAATGCCCTAATCCAAAGTGCCGTGCTACTAAAAAAGATTTCAAACTAAAAGAATAAAGCGGTGATTTGGTGGCGATATATAGATGCAAACGATGTAATTACCTTTACATTGATGAAGAGAACAAAATACCATTCGATAACTTGAATGAGGAATATAAATGTCCGAAATGCAGAGCAGCACGACAATTATTTATAAAAAAACCTAATACAATTTAGACTTTATATTAAACGTTAAATAGAAGTTAACCAAATTTATTTATAAATTATTAAATTAATATTTTTAATAAATACTCAATTAACAAATCCATAAAATAATTAGAAAATTAAAAGTAACTAAAAATAGGTGAAAGATCATAGCGAAATATGAGTGTGGGGCTTGCGGTTTTATTTATGATGAAGCTGCAGAAGGCACCAAGTTTGAAGACTTACCTGATGATTGGGTATGCCCTGTGTGTGGAGTAGATAAAAGTTTCTTCACGAAAATATCAGATTAATAATGATTAATATTATCTTATCCTTTTTTTTAAATTTTTTAATTTTTTCGAAATAAATTCATTTCATAAGCAAATTTTTTTTTGGGTACAATCCTAGCTTTTTTATTTCTTTTTCTCCTTTGCTTTATTGAATCTTAATTTTTATTGGTATCAAGATGGTCGTACAAATACTACATCATTGCAATAATGAAATTATTGAATGGAAGTGGTCCTCAGACAGTAAACTTCTTCCCGCTCCTTTTTGGACATCGTGCTATTTGATTGATGGATTGCTAATTGACTCAGGACCTCCAGCAGGAGAAAATGAATTAAAAAAATTTCTTTCTTCGCTTGATGAAGAACAGAAGGTAAAAAAATGTATAATTACACATTCTCATGAAGATCATTGTGGTGGGGCAGCAATGCTTCAATCAGAATTTAATGTTCCGATTTATGCTAGCAAGAAAGCAATACCTCTTTTAAAAAACGAGAAAGATTATCCTGATTATAGGCGAATTACATGGGGTTACCCTTATCACCCTTTTGAAGGAAAACCTATAGGTAAATCAATCTCAACTCATTCGAATAAATATAATTTTGATGTAGTTGAAATTCCAGGTCATGCAATAGAAGAAATTGCTCTAATAGAAAAGAAGCAGCAATGGGCTATTGTTGCAGATGGAATAATGCCAAAATACACTATGATATTTGGTAAAAATACCGATATTCCTGAGAATATATCTCAGATATATAATTCTTTAAAAAAGCTTGATTTAATCACCACAAGCATGGAAAAATTAAAAATTTTTACCTCAGGTCGAGGCATATTTAATACTCAAAAGATCTTCGAGGAAAAAATGATAGAAATTGAGAAACTGCATAAGAATGCATTTAAATTTTATAAAGAAGCAAAAGATAAAGGATATAGTGGTAAACGCTTATTACGATATATCACTCGAAAAATGTTTGGCAAGGAGAGCTTTATAGGGCAATTAACCCGAGGAGGAATTTCCAACCAAAACCTAATCCTCTCATTATTGGAGTGGCCTTTAGAATAAGCCTCATCAACATTTAAAATAATTCTTATTTAATATTATAAATCATAGAAAGTAAATTTATAATTGTAATGAAATTACAAAAAAATAACAGAATTAATCCTAAAAAGATGGTGAATTAATTAATGACACATTTAGAACTAATGAAAGATGTATCTTATGTGGGATATGTAGATTTCGAGGTTCGAAACTTCCATGGATATTCTACGCATAAAGGCTCTTCTTATAACGCCTATATTGTGAAATCAGGGGATAAAACGGTCTTAATCGATGCTGTAAAGCGCCCCTATTTTGAATATTTCTTAAATAATATCAAGCATGTATGTGATCCAAAAGAGATTGACTATTTTATTGTCAATCATGTAGAACCCGATCATTCAGGCTCCTTTCCCTTAATTTTGAAATACTTACCAAATGCAGAAGTTATAGCCTCTACTCGAGGAAAGGAAATTCTTGAACTTCAATATCATGAGGAAATCGAGAAAGAAAATTTTGAAAAGATTAGAACCGTTAAAGAAGGCGATACTTTAGATATCGGAAATGGTAAACAATTTGCATTTGTTCCAATTCCAATGATTCATTGGCCAGATTCGATGGTATCTTTTATGACAGACAAGAATGGGAAAAATATTTTATTTTCAAATGATGCTTTTGGGCAACATTTAGCTACGTCTAAACGATGGGATGATGAAAATGATCTTTCTGAAATAATGTGGGAGGCAGAGAAATATTATGCGAATATTCTACTGCACTTATCTGGGTTAATAGCGAAAGCATTACCAAAAGTGGGGGCTCTACCTATCGAGATAATATGCCCCTCTCATGGAATATGCTGGCGAACTCATATTGGCAAGATTGTTGAAGCATATAAGAAATGGTCAGCAGGTGAGATCGATGAAAAAAGCGTTATAATTGTGTACGATACAATGTGGGGAAGTACCGAAAAAATTGCTAAAGCATTGTATAAAGAACTTACTCATAGAGGTATCCGTGTAAAACGATTTCGATTGACCAATGCAGACTATTCTGATGTTATAACAGAGGCAATGAAAGCAAAAGCAATTCTAGTAGGAAGCCCAACATTGAATAATGGTCTTTATCCATTAGTCGCTGAATATTTAAGTTATCAGAAAGGGCTTAAACCCATGAATAAAATAGGAATGGCTTTCGGTTCCTATGGATGGGGCGGTGGAGCAGTTAAAGAGATAATTAAGGAATTAGAAGCGACTAAAATAGATGTTATGGATGAAAAAATAGAGATCAAATTTGTACCAAAACCAGAAGAATTAGATTTTGAAAAAATAGTAGACAAATTAATTCAAAAAATGGGTTAAAAAGAGGATAAAATCATGGATTTTAAATTAACGGAAGAACAAATAACTCTTAAAAAAAAAGCAAGAGAATTCGCAATTCGGGAAGTTTTACCTGTAGGACAAAAATATGACGAATCGGAAGAATTTCCTTTACCAGTTATTAAGAAAGCTTGGGAAGAAGGCTTACTTAACTTAGGAATTCCTAAGCAATATGGTGGTCCTGGTTATGGTTTATTGGATGCCTGCATTGTAGTGGAAGAGTTTTCTTCTGCTTGTCCTGGTATTGCAACATCAATTTTTGATAATAATCTTGGTGCTGAACCAATAGTTATTGGAGGTAATGAAGAGCAAAAACAAAGAATTCTAAAAGGGTTAACCAGTGAATTTAAATTAATTGCTTTTGCGACTTCTGAACCCACCATGGGCTCTGATGTTGCGGGGATGAAATGTCGGGCAGAAAAAGATGGTGAGGAATATATCCTTAATGGCAATAAATTTTGGATCACAAACGGAGGATATGCAGATTATATTACTGTTTTTGCTACAGTAGATCCAGAGAAGAAGCATAAGGGAATAGGCGCTTTTATTGTAGATACAAAAACTGAAGGTGTCCGGTTAGGAAAGCATATTCCCAAATTGGGTCAAAGAGCTTCTAATACGGTCGCAGTAAATCTAAAGGATGTAAGAATACCCAAAGAAAATGTTTTAGCAAAACCAGGAAGAGGTTTCGTACTCGCAATGCAAACTTTCGCTCATACTCGGCCTGCTATAGGTGCTTTTGCTGTTGGGTGTGCTCGATCAGCAATGGAATATTCTATTGACTATGCGAAAAAAAGAGAAGCTTTTGGAAGACCAATTGAAAATTATCAAATGATACAAGAAAAAATCGCTAACATGTATAAGGATATTGAAGCGGCACGTTTGTTGACTCATAAAGCAGCTTGGGAAGCAGATCAAGGCATGGATAATAATTTGAGTTCTGCTATTGCTAAAGCATTTGCTTCAGATGTTGTCATGAATGTAACAACTGAAGCTATCCAGATTTTCGGAGGTTATGGATATTTGAGAACATACCCAGTCGAAAAATTATTTAGAGATGCAAAACTATACCAAATCTATGAAGGAACCAGCGAAATTCAAAGAATTGTGATATCTCGATTTGTTTTAAAAAGATATGAGCATGCAATGCCTTATCTTGGAAAAAAAAGAGATTAAAATTCCTTTTTTATTTTTAATATTTTTTTTTCATTTAATATTTAAGATTAGATAAATTTCTACATATGATTAATTTATTTGAATATTTTATGCCACATTTTTACATCAATTTAAAGTGTGAATTCAAGGATTTTTTCTGCGGCATTAAGAAAGTTAGAACTTATTACAGTGGGTTTAATCTTTTGAGAAATCAGTTCATTTAGGTGTTTCTCGCCATGTCCAGTACTCATATAGACTGTTTTACAGCCTCCATTTATGCCAAAAAGTATGTCTGATGGATGATCACCAATCATCCAAGACAATTTCAAATCAATCTTCCAACCGTTCCGAATATCAAATAAATATTTAGGTTTTGGTTTTCGACACTCACAATTCTCTTCTTTTAGATGCGGACAAAAAAAGGTTTCTTCAATTCGTATACCTTCTTTTTTTAACAGAGAGATTAAATAATTGTTATAAATAAAAAAATCATTTACAGTATAAAAGCCCTTTCCAATCCCAGATTGATTAGTTACGATAAAAAGCTTGTATTTTATGTGCAATAATTTTAGTCCTTCTATTACTCCCGGTAAAAGCACTAAATCTTCAAGTTTATAGGAATAATCTTTATCTTCTATTAAAACTCCGTCTCTATCTAAAATGATTGCTCTGTTCTGCTTCATAATCTCTAGATTCATTTTAAGAATTAAAAGTGTAATTTCATTTTAAAAGAAGAAGAATATCAATAAAGCAAGATATCCAATCCCTAAGGCTATATGGTAAATTGCGAATATTCCACCAACTTTTAACAACCTTTTATAATTAAGATCATTTCCGCAAGACTTTTTAGACAATTCAAGCGTCATCATATCTGCCGCAGAACCTTGAGGTAAAAAGTTCCCTCCCAAATTTATACCTAAAATAAAAGCAATCAGAATAGGAATAGAAGCAAGGCTATTATCTACTATAACCTGTATTATAGGTATAAAAAACACCGTCACTGGAACATTATCAAGAAATCCTGAAAGAACAGATGTTAAAATCAAGATCATAATGCTTAATAAGAATAAATTTTCTGGAGCAATATTTAAAACCAGATTCTCTAACAATTGGATAATCCCTGCCTTTTCAAAAGAAAATACGAGTACAAACAAACTAATGAAGAAAAAAACTAACTTAAAATCTACCTTCTTAAAGTAATAAGAGATATCAGGGTATCTTTTTCCAGATTCACCCTTCCGAGGGTTGATTAATACAAACAAAAGCATTCCCAAAATTCCCATAAATAAGATATTTGGAATGAAAACTAGTAAAATGAAGAAAATTGAAAGCGATATCAAGTTCTTATAAAAAATTTTTTGATTTATAGGCTTTTCCATAATTATTAACTCTTGTTCTTCAATATCTTCTTTTATTAAGGATTCTTTGGGTTCTTCACAATGCGGAATCCAAATATCTTTTAAATGTTTCTGAAGAATAAATTTATCTAAAAAATATAGAGTAGTTAAAGTGCCTATTATGAAATATAAACCTAAATTAAGGAAAAACCATTGAAACGAGAGATTAAACTGATTCGCTATTAGAATATTCTCAGCAGAACCAAATGGGGTAAGTGTAGAAGCAAGATTGATGCAAATTGTCATTCCTAAGAGAATAGGTGCTGGATTTATTTTCATTTTTTCACTTGTGTTGATAATCATAGGGATGAAAATAATCGCAACTGAGACATCTTCTATAAATGCTGCACTGATAGTTGATGTAAGACAAATTACCCAGAAAAATCTTCTAGTATTGGTGCTAAATTTGGTTGTTATTCTTCTTGCTATTTCTTGAAAAATTTTTTTTTCTTCTAAGATTGCTACAATGGTGAATAAGGATATTAAAAAAAAAATAACTGCCCAATCTACTGATAGAAATAAGTCTTCCATTGATACAGGCTCTGTAGACAAAAAGTAAGTTGCTGCTGCTGCGATAAGCATTGCAGCCATAGAATAAAACAAAAAATCAATCTTATCCCTAAAAAGTGCTATAATGACTACTATGAAACAACATATTACTATTATCTGTAATAATAACTCCATCTTTCTGATTAAACCTATGTTAATAACTTAAAAACTATAATAAATAAGAAAATAAAAAAAAAAATTAAAACTTGATCTATTTTGTTCCTTTCCATAAACCGTGGATATTACAATATTCGCGAGCCCACATACCTTCTGGATTAGCAACGGTAAAGGTTGCTTTAGGTTCCATACCAGGCTTCAAGAATCTTCTTTCATAGCATCCGTCCTTACAGATTATCTCAATCCACATGATATAATGCTCAGAAGTCATTGGATGAGGAGTACCCATGCTAATACCTATGTCAACGGTAATCTTATTCCCGTTCACCGTGATCTTTGGCACATGTTTCTCACCTTTCCAGTCCGCTGTTTTCTCTTCCATTAATTTCATAGGTTTTCCGCAGCAAATCGTTTCTGGAGCAGTGCCGGGGTGAAGAATCTCTATAACTTTTCCACAAATTTCGCAATGGTAAATTTCTTTTTGTTTCATATCAAATCATCTTTTTGCGCTACAATATAGATTGTAGTTCCATCTAAAAATAGATTCTATCCTATTTAATTATTTTGTTTAAATTTTATAATATTGCTTAAATCGTTTAGAACTCTTCACATTTCTTCATGAAATATGCTCTGGGATGGCCACATGAAGGACATTTCCAATCATCTGGAAGCTTATCCATTTCTACTTCATAACCACATTCTAAGCATACCCAAACGACCTTTTTTCCACGCTTAAAGAATGCATCGTCACCTATTAACTTTAACAATTTTCCGTAGCGTTCTGCATGATGCTGTTCTGCTCGAGCAATTGCTCGGGTTCTCTTTGCGACCTCAGGATAACCTTCTTTCTCAGCTGTATTTGCTAAATCGGGATAGAGCGTTTGCCATTCCATATTCTCACCTTTTACGGCTGATTTTAAATTTTCGATGGTATTTCCGTATGTGGTTGGATATTCTTCGCAAACCTTAAAATCATCGAATTTTTCTTCCTTCTTAAAATCTTGTAACATTTTATAAAACCAAGTACCGTGTTGCAGCTCTTGCATAGCGGTCTCTTCAAAAATCTTTGATATTAAAGCATAACCATCCTTTTTTGCGACTTTAGCGAAGAAAGTATACCGATTACGTGCTTGGCTCTCCCCGACATAGGCGGCGAAGAGTTTTTTTGGAGTTTCTTTCATAATTTCACCTTATTTTAAAATTATTTTAGATTAATTGAATTATAACTATATCTAAATAGTTATATTTGCCCATTTAATAATAACTCTTTCACTTATAATTTAAAGATGTAACAATATATTTAAAAAAAGAATATTAGGTTCTAAGATATTTTACGGCTGAATCTATAGCACTATCGATTGTGGGATATCCGAGTCGTAACCATGCTCTAATCCCTCCTACTAAATTCCTAACATCACTGAACCCGGCTCTCACCAAAAGTTGGGCTGCCATAAAAGATCGTCCCCCAACAGCGCATAAAACTACGATCTCTTTATCTTTATAGGCTTCTAATTTTCCCAAATCACTCATCAACTCTCCTAGAGGGATTAGTTTGGCACCTCTAATAATGCCTGTTTCCAGGTACTCATTGGGCATTCGAACATCTACTATTACTGCCGGTGAATCATCACCACCAAATCTTTCATATAGTTCCTTGGCATTAATTTCTGATAAGGCAGGCGCGTCTGGTCCTCTTAAAGTTTTTCTTGTCTTTTTTTTTGTTTTAACTGGCGCTTCGACCTCATCTTTGGTTAATCTTCCCTTCTCAAGTATCGCCAGCAATTTACCTTTTTCTTTTCCTAAGTGTAATAAATTTACACCTTCATTAAGTTGCACATAGGCTTCTACACTAGATTTAAATCCGGGGTCAGACGCATATATTTTTAATTTTTTACCTGGAGGCAACTTTTCAAGTCCTTGTATGAGAGCGTTCAAAGGACCAGGACAGGAAATACCACACGCATCAACTTCAATGAATTCATCTGTTTCAATAGTTTTTTTCTCCATCATATCTTCAATAATTTCCTCCGGTGGTCCGCATGCTTCAGCTAGTTCTTGGATTGTTGCTTGTGCGGTTTTTAATAACTTATAACCCCCAGTCAGATTACGTACACTTTTGAATCCTTCTTGAAGCAATAATCTCGTTGCTAAATAGCCTCTAAATCCTACCTCACAGAATACATAGATATTTTTATTTTTCGGAATCTTACTAAGTTTATTTCGCAAATCTAAATCATTGATATTGAGGGCATTTTCTATGCTCCCAACTGCAAATTCTTCAGGTGTCCTCACATCTAAAAAGAGACTATTATTTTGTTGAATATCTGGCAAATCCTCCCAATGCCATATGGGATGATCCCCTCGTAGTACATTTGCGGCGACAAATCCCGCCATGTTTACTGGATCTTTTGCTGATCCAAAAGGTGGAGCATAAGTAAGTTCTAATTCTTCTAAGTCATATACAGTTCCCCTAAACTTGATTGCGGTCGATAATACATCTATTCGTTTTTCTGTACCAGGGCCACCCATAGCCTGAGCTCCCAGAATTCTCCCGCTCGGAGTTTCAAATAATAATTTCAATGTGATTGGAATCGCACCAGGATAATAACCCGCATGGTTATTTGGATGGATATAAATTTTTTCATAAGCAATATCCGAACCTTTTAATTGCTTCTCGCTTAATCCAACAAACGCAACTGTAAGATCAAAAACTTTCAGTACGGATGCTCCTAATACTCCTTTATATGTTGAATCTCGTCCAGCAATATTATCTGCGGCAATCCTACCTTGCTTATTCGCTGGACCTGCAAGTGGAATGGCAGTAGGTTGATTTGTTAGATAATTTTTAGTTTGAACAACATCCCCTACAGCATATATATAGGGATCAGATGTTCTCATATGATCATCAACAACAATATGGCCTTTTGGTCCAATTTCTAATCCAGAGTCTACAGCTAATTTATTCTCTGGTTTCACACCAATCGCCATAATAATCATATCCGTTTTAATTTTTTTCCCGCTTCTCGGAATCACATAATTACATTTTTGATCGTCACACTGAAACGAATCAACAGCATCCCCTAATTGCAGGCACACTCCATTTAAAATCAATTCCTGGTGCACAAATTGAGCAATCTCTTTATCTAAAGGGGCTAAGACTTGATCAAGCATTTCAACAATTTTCACTCTAATTCCTTTTTTTTTTAGGTTTTCTGCCATTTCTAATCCGATATACCCACCTCCGATTATCGTTGTATGTTTTACTTTATTTTTTTCAGCAAATTCTTTAATTTTCACAGAATCGGGAATAGTTCTAAGAGTAAAAGTTGGTACGTCCTCTAACCCCTTAAAAGGAGGTACTATAGGAGCTGCACCTGGAGAAAGAATTAAATAATCATACCCTAACCTATATTCTTTGTCATCTTCTAAATTTTTGATAGTAATTGTCTTTTCATCACGATTAATGGATATTACTTCCTGCTTTATTCTTACGTCAATGTTAAAACGATCATAAAAATCTTTAGGGGTCATCAATTCTAATTGTCCTCGTTCTTTAATGACGTTACCTACATAATATGGTAAACCACAATTAGCAAAAGACACGTATGAACCCTTTTCAAGAACTATAATCTCATTATCTTCCCTTAATCTTCTTAAACGAGCTGCTGCTGAAGCTCCACCAGCAACTCCGCCGACAATAATAACTTTTCTCATTCTAATTATCTTAATTTAAAGAATAATATAAAAAAGATCATTATAAAATATTGTTTGGATTAAATTCTTATTTGCGGAAGATTAAGTATTTAATTCTTTCAATTTACAATCTAAAAACACTGTTTTTATTTAGATAAATTGTAATTTTTTAGAAATAACACTAACAAATTAAATAATAAAGAGGAGTAATTTTTAGTTAAACTTCTTGTTTTATGAATTACCTAAAATAAAAGGATATGTTAAAAAAAATGTATTTGAATATTACTCTTCATCCAAAATTATTACAGAGTCCAGATATAAATCGTATTTCTCTTCCTCGTCATGATCAAGAATAACAACTTTTTCTACATCATTCGTACCTTGGACTTCTAAAAGTTCTGATTGATACAACACTTTTACATCAGAAGCTTTTAGTTTCATCTTTACTTCTTGAGATCCAGGCATCGATTTAGCAGAAGTAAGTACAATAACTCGTCCCGTGTATTTAGTTAACTCTAATGCAAGTTCCAATGATCTGTCTCCATAATCTAATACTAAAACTCTCTTATCTTTTAATTCTGAAAGTTCTGGAACCTTTTTATAGACACCTTTTCCAATAAATTCTTCTAAACCAAGGATAACTTTAAGGTTAGGTACACTACAAGAAGCTGCGATTTCAACATCAGAATTAGTACCCAGCCTATAATTATCGATTGCTGCTTTCAGAGCGTCTGCACCTAAATTAGAGCAATGCATCTTAATCGGGGGTAAACCATCTAATTCGTCAGCTATATCTGTTCTAGTTATTTTATAAGCATCGTCTAATTTCATACCTTTAGCCATTTCTGTTACCATTGAAGATGTGGCAACAGCAGAGCCGCATCCAAAAGTTCTGAATTTGATGTCATCAATAACATCCTCACCTTTCTCATCCTTCTTTACTTTTATAAATACTTCCATCAAATCCCCGCACACGGGGTTCCCAACACGTCCCACACCATCTGGGTTCTCTATAACCCCTACATTGCGAGGATTTCTAAAATGTTCCATTACTTTCTCAGAATACTGCGTAGATTTCATTCTTTTTTCTCACCTAATTTTATTCTTCTTTTAATAATTCAGGAGGCGTTAGGGGTGATAATATGCGTAATCTTTTTACAACTCCAGGCAAAGTTTCAATTAATTTATCGATATCAGATTCTTTTGTTGTTCTACCTAATGAGACTAATAAACTTCCATGAGCTTCTTCGTGGAGTAAACCCATAGAAATTAGTGTATGAGACGCTTCTAACGTTTTTGAACTACAAGCAGAACCGGTGGCAGCAGCTATTTTATGTTCTTTTAATCCTAAAATTAAAGATTCTCCTTCAATGTAATCAAATCTAAAATGAGCATTGTTAGGAAGTCTTTTTTCAGGATGACCATTTAAATGTGATTTTGGAATTGTCTCTAAGACATTTCTAATTAATTTATCTCTCATTACTTTTAATCTCTTTGCTTCCATTTCCATTTCACGTTTTGTTATCTCTGCAGCCTTAGCAAAACCAACTATTCCTGGAATATTTTCAGAACCAGATCGTAATCCTTTTTCTTGTCCACCACCAATAAGTATTGGATTTACTCTTACTCCTTTTCGTAAATATAATGCGCCAACTCCTCTAGGGCCATAAATATCATTTGAAGAGAGTGTAATTAAGTCTATGGGTGTTTTTTGGACATCTATAGGGATAACACTTTCACTTGGAATCGCATCCGTATGAAATAAAACGTTATTTTCTTTTGTTATTTTACTAATTTCCTCTGTTGGCTGCAATGACCCCACCTCATTACTTGCTGTAGTGATAGAAACTAAAATGGTATCGTCTGAAATTAGCCTTTCTAACTTATCTAATCTAATTATTCCAAATTGATCAACCGCAACTCTACTGACTCTGAATCCTAGTTTTTCTAGGTATTTTGCAATATTGTGAATAGATATATGTTCGATTTCTGATATGATTATATGCTTCCCTTTTTTCTGATATTTTAAAGCTGCACCAATTAAAGCTAAGTTATTTGATTCTGTGGCTCCTGAAGTGAATATAATATCAGATGCATCTGGTGCGTTAATAAAATCAGCAACTTTCTTTCGAGACTTCTCTAAAACGTCAGTAGCAATGTCACCATCACAATGAAGAGAAGCAGGATTAGCAAATTTCTCTCTGAAGTAGGGCATCATTTCTTCAATAACCCGTTCATCCACGGGTTTTGCCGCTTGATTGTCTAAATAATAACTCATTCAATTTACCTCTTTTTATCTCTATTTTTACTTTTTTTTCTTAAAATAAAACACTAAATCTTCCCCATCTTTAAAGAACTCTACTATTTCTGTATCAGTCCTTTTTGCCCATCGAGTTAAATCCTCTTCTGCGGCAGGATCATCTGCCAATACTTTAAAGCATTGACCGATTTCTAGCGATTCTGAAAAATTACGCACCTCAAAAAGTGGTTCTGGACAAAATAAACCTCTTGTATCTAGTTCCCCATCATACTTTATCTTCTTTTTTTCATCAGCCAAATTAAAAACCTCCTTGTAAACACATTCATTCAAAATTGAACAATATTTTGAGTGAATAATTCTTAATAATTGGTTCTAATACTAATAATTCACCTTAAACAATTAAAGATTCTTCTTATAATTTAACGAAGAATCTCTTTTAATGAACGTATAAAATTAAATGTATTTTAAATCAGTTTTATAAATTATAAACCACATAGGATTTTCTTCTATTTAATTCCAAGAAGAAGTATTATAAAGAAAAAAATGTAAAAAAAGTATCTATTTTCCTGCTAATTTCTTAATATGCTTAACACCATCGACGGCATCTTCAGCGAAGTCATCAGCGCCTAGTTTTTTTGCAAGTTCCATATTTAATGGTGCGCCTCCAACAATTAAACTAACTTTATCTCTAATACCTGCCGCTCTTAATGCCTCATCCACAACCTTTATCTGTTCCACTGTCATCGTAAGTAAGGAGCTTAAAGCTATAATGGTTGCTCCCGTTTCTTTGACCTTTTGTACAATTATGTCTTCGCCAACATCCATTCCAAGGTCAATAAGTTCAAATCCTGAGCTCAAAAGCAAGGATGCGAGAATATTTTTGCCAATATCATGATTATCCCCCTTTACTGTCGCTAAAATAATTTTAGTCTTGTCTTGCGATTTATCCACAGCAGCTAAGGCTGGCTGTAATACCTTAAATGCTTCTTTCATGGTTTCACCGGCCAAAACAAGCTCTGTAAGGTAGTATTCCTTCTCTTCATAACGTTTACCAACTTCATCCATCCCTTTCGTTAAAGCATTTAAAATGTCAAATGGATCTTTTCCATCTGCTTCTAACGCTTCTTTAACGGCATCCGCGATATCATCTACTTCTAATTCTATAATAAGTTCTGTTAATTTTTCAAAATCCACTAAAATTTACCCCATTTTTTATGTAATACTTTAGATTATACTTTAAATTTTATAAATATTGAAGTTGTTAAAATTTTTTTGAATAAAAGTCGAATTTAATTTTTTGAATTTGACATTTTTGATAAAAACATTTAACATTAATAGATATTGAAGGGAATTTAGAATGTCAATACGCTATAAGAATTAAAATTAATGAAACTTTCTCAAAAAAGAGAGTAGAGGGAAGCGAGAAAATCAAAAACCTAAGTACAGGTTTAAGATTTTGGGATAAAATTTAGGTATTTTTACCATTTTTAATTAGGAAATTAGGGGATATTATATTTTTACACGAAAACGATCGTGCTATTTTCACGCTTCCCTCTAATCACTTATATTATAAGCTCATATATAAACTTTTTTTCTTTAATTCAACTTTATTTATATTCCAGTTCCTTTGAAAATCTATAATTAATATTTTAAAGGAAACATTATTATTTAGAAAAGAATCTCAGAAAGAAATTTTTATGGAATATAAAATGTCGAAGAAAATTTTAGAAGATCAACCTAATTTAGAAGACTCTGAATTATCAGATATCGTTTTTGACACAAATATGATATTAATAGCAAAAAAGCTTACCAAGGATTATGAAATTGGTGAGTATATAGTCAGAGCAGTAGATAATGTATCCTTAGAAATTATGAAAAATGATTTCATTGTGATAAAAGGTCCCTCTGGAGCAGGAAAAACTACTTTATTAAATCTTCTTGGTGGTTTAGACAATCCAAATTCAGGAATTATTATCTCAAATGGAATAAGAATTACAGATATGGGAGAAGAGAGTTTAGCTACATTTAGATTGATAAATTCGGGTTTTATCTTTCAAAATTATAATTTGATTAGCACATTAACTGCAGAAGAAAATGTCATGTTTCCCATGAGTTTAACAGGGCTAAGCCTAAAAGAACAGAGAGAAAAAGCTGTTAAGCTTTTGAAAAAGGTTGGACTTGGAAATAGAAGAGAGCATCTACCTTTCCAATTATCTGCGGGTGAACAACAAAGAGTAGCAATAGCTCGAGCATTAGCAAATGAGCCTCCCTTCATTTTAGCAGATGAGCCTACTGCTAATTTAGATAAAGATACTAGCATTTTTATTAGGGATATCTTTAAGGATATGAAAGAAAATGAAAAAACGATAATAATAGCTAGCCATGACGAGTTTTTAATCGAACTTGCGAATAGGGTAATCACTTTTGAAGATGGTCATATAATTAATGAAGATTATCTGCCAGAAAAGAATATTATAAAAATTTAATGGTGATTGAGAAATTTCACTTGATTTTGCGTTTAAAGATATCTATCGAAAAAAAGACATATCCTATCCTTATTTAGTGGTATTAGTATTAATAATTTCAGTTACTGAGTTCTTAATTTATTTTACTTCCTCTATTGGTTTAAACAACTTTATCCAATATAGTTATGTAAACGAATTTTATTTTTCAGGCGGAATTAATATAATTTTTACTGATTTTAATAGCTTAATTATCATATTAATGATGATTTTGGCGTTTATTGTTGTTATTGTGATAAGTAGTACCTTAATTATCTCCAAGAAGCGTGACATCGCGATAATGAGGGCGCTAGGTTCATTACCACGTAAATTATATAGTTTTTATTTAACTGAAGTATATCTCATCTTTTTAATTGCATTTATAATCGGTATAGTTATTGGAATAATTTCATTTGCTATATTTGCATTTAGTTTTTCGTTTACCAATATTTATATGCAATTCCAATTAGATTTTGTATATACTCCCATTTTGTTTTTCTCATGCTTAGGGGGTATTTTTATTGTACCTGGATACATATTACGTAAAATAGGGAATCAAAAAATTGTGAAGAATTTCTCTAAGGATATACCTTATAACTATAATGCATCTAAAGACCTGACATTCATCCCTAAATGGTTATCATTAATAAACCTAAATTTTAAAATGTCTGTAATTAATTCTATAAGGAGGAAAGGAGAGTTTAAGAGATATATTATAGTTTTCTCTATTATATCATTAATCATTTTTACTTTAGGTTTAGGAACTATAGTATTATACACCTCTTCATATGAATGGGTTAGGAAATCACAAACAGATAACCTTATATTAATTGGACATAAGGATGTGGTTCAAAATTATTCTTTAATGTATGAGATGTTTCAGAATCCAGCTATATTTATAGATAATACTAGTATTAACTTCTTACAAGAGGATTACTTATTTAATATCTCATCCTTAGATGATTTAAATACCCTTTCAGAGATTGAAGATCAAGAGTATCGACTTATTAACTTTTTAGAAGCGGAAGAAATATCTGGAACTCACATTTATGAAGATGGAGGATATTTATATGTAGGTCAGAATAGAAAAGGGATTTTTCCAGTTATTGGTGTTAATCAAAGTGATAATCTCCAAAATTTTGAAATCGAGGGTGATTTTATCACACTACAAGGGGTATCGAGTTACTATGCGGTCATTGGAGATGGTTTAGCCTATAACTTTTTTGACTATCCTTTTGATCAGGCTATTCTTTTTGATCAATTAGGTGAAATATTTGAAATATCTGGTGTTGTTATTGATAGTCTCTACAGCGGCTATGCAACTTATATTGATATAGATAAATTCCGTACTAATATGAATTTAACTTCAAACCAAGTAAATCTAGCATTTATTAAAGTAAATTCAGAGGGATTTGATAGCATTCAAGGTCAGCTTGAAAGCATTATTAATGCTTCTTTAGGAGAGCAATTTACATATCTAAAAATGGATCATATATTTACTGAAAATCTTAATTTCATTTCAAATCTAGCTCTGTTTCCATCGATTTTAATAATAATTTTGAGTGTAGTTGCGATATTATCTCTCTATAACTATCAAAAAGGTGGAATAATGGAAAAAGTAAAAGATTTCCTGATTATGAGAGCGATTGGTTCTAAGAATAAATCAATAAGAAAGATTTTGTTCTTAGAGGCTATGTATGTTATAATACCTTCTCTTGGTGTAAGTTTGGGAGTAGGTATGATATTAAATTCAATTATAATATTTGAAAGAGTATATTTGCCCCATATCTTTATACCTTTTATCTTTATAGGCTTTTTATTTATCATATTCGGAATATTTAATGCTCTTAGTCTTTTTCCTGTAATGAAAAAAGTCAAGCAATTTTCAATAAAGGATTTCGAAATGTATTAGAATATTATTTTATGAAAAAGATTAAAAATATAATTAAAGATGTAATATATATAAAGATAATTTCAAAATAATTCCTATAAATCAATAATGACGGAAGAAGCTAATCTTAAAAAACAACTTGAAAGGCTACAGTTAGAATTAAATAAAAAGGAAGGAGAGATCGGTGAATATTTAGATAAGATCGAATATTTAGAAGATGAAATTATGAAATTGGGAGAATTAATCCCTGATAAAAAATCAAAGAAGCAATCTAAAAAGACAAAGCAATCAAAATTAAGTATCGAATTAGAAGCCAAAGAAAGAGAAATTAGAGATTTAAAAGATCGAATGGGATTTTTAAGAAAGGAGAAGATAGATGCTCAAAAGGAACTTGAATCAATCAAAAGTTCAGAAAGTACCTCATCTTCCGTTATTAGAGTTGAGGATCTGAGGAATAAGCAGCCACTTAATATATTAGTTAAAGAATTACAAGATAAAATCAATAAACAAGATTCTCTTATCAAAAAGTTAAGAAGAACAGGAAAAGGAGAAGAACATGATGATCTTGAGATTGTCGATGAGAAAGATAGGGAAATTGAAAATCTTAAAGAAGAAATCTTAAAATTAAAAAATTTTTTAGAACAATCTGCTATTACAAAGGATCAAAAAAAATCAGAGAACATTACTAAGGATTTATTAGAAGATCTTCAAGATACTTTGACCAAAGTCAAAAAACAAAATGAAAATTTAAAAAAGAAATTAGAAAAATATGAGAAAAAAAGTTCAAAAGGAGCAAATGATAAGGCGTTAATGTCTTTAACAAGCGAATTAGAATCAAAAAATGTGCAAATCAAGGAATTAAAAGAATTAGTCTCATCTCTTAAAGAGTCAAATGAACCACTACCATTAGATCAAGTTGTGGAAGAATTACAGAATAAACTCAATAAAGCAAAAGTGAGGATTCAACTTTTAGAAAGTCAATCAAAAACACCTCAAATTCAAACTACTCCACTTCAAGCAAGTTCTCCCGGAGAAATTGATGGAAAGCTAAAAATTCAACGCGAAATGGCCAGTTTTTTACAGCAACAATTAGATGAAGCAAAAAGAAATCTAAATATTAAAGAAGAAGAGATTAGCACAATAAAAAATGAAGCAATTCGTATAAAAAAGAGTTATGAAATCTTAGAAAATCAAATGAAAGAAAAAGATCAAAAAATATATGACCTAAGAAATGAATTGAACTCATTTAATATTAAAAATCAAACTCATTCTGGTTTAGATCAAGTTGAAGACCATAATATTGCTCTGAGAATAGAAGAACTTAAAAGTATAATTGAAGATTTAAAAAAACAGAATGTTCAACAAAGATTAGAAATATCACAGCTAAGGAAAAGTATATAAGTCACTGATTTTTAATGGAATTGATTATTTTAGGGTCAGCAGCAGCGATACCAGTACAAGAGCGTAATTTACCAGCAATTGCTTTAAAATATAAGAATGAACTTATTATATTTGATTGCGGTGAGGATATCCAAAGGGGCATTATTAATGCAGGTTTGAAATTTAATAAACCTCTCAAAATTCTTATATCCCATTTTCATGGAGATCATATAATCGGTCTCCCTGGGCTTTTATTTCGCTTTGGTTTAATTGATAGAAATGCTCCATTGTTTATATTTGGCCCTCCCAACCTTTATCTTTACCTATATCTTCATAGAAAAATATTAGGACTTAAAGCAAATTATCCCCTAAGGGTTTTTGAAATACATTATAGCCAAAATAAACTGATTGAATATGAAGGTTTAGAATCTGAACAACCTCATGGTGAATATCAAATACAAAATAACATCATTTTTGAGAATACAAAATATTATCTCAAATATACATTAGTAGATCATTCGGTTTTAACATACGGCTATAGTTTTTTAGAAAAGCCAAGAAATGGAAAGTTTAATCCTACTCGAGCAAGAGAACTGGAAATACCTGAGAGCAGCCTTTGGAAAAAATTACATGAAGGACAAAGTATTGAGTTTGAAGGAAAAATAGTTAATCCTTTAAAAGAAGGAATTGTTGGACCAAAAAGAGCAGGTAGAAAAATAACTTATTCTGGAGACACTGCCCCATGTGATAACTTAATAAAACTAGGAAAAGATTCTGATATTTTAATACATGAAGCTACCTTTTCAAAAGAATTATCTCAAATTGCTGTTGAAAAGAAGCATTCTACTTCAATAGATGCCGCAAATGTTGCAAAAAAAATGAATGCTAAACAATTAGTATTGACTCATATCTCTTCGAGATATCAAGAAGATGCGATAAAATTGTTAGAAGACGCTAAAAAAATTTTTCCAAATAGCATTTTAGCAAATGATCTTCTTCGAATTGAGCTCAAATAGAATAAATTGATTGAAAAATACTATTTAAAAAAAGAACTAAAAAAATGATGCTATTTGCCTCCTGCGATGTGAGGCAAAATTAAAACGTCTGATTCTTCGTTAATTACAGTGTTTTCATCTGCCTTTTTCCCATCTACAAGGATACCAAAATATTTTCCTTCCAAATTTAATTCTTTAAGTAAATCCTTAACTAACATTTGTTTTTCGGTCTTAAATGTTTCATACAAACCCGTTTCTAGAAGTTCGGCAATCTGTTTTATTACAATCACCCTTTTTTTTTAACTACATTTTAATTAATTAGAATTAATATTATTAAAACTCTTTTCATATTTAAAACTATTTCTATAATTCTAAAAGTGTTTTTCTGAATAAAATATTAGTATATTACCATTCACTTTTAGGCTATTCTACTGTTAAGTTAAATAGTATAATTTAGAGATGCGATAAATAATACCTTTTGAACTTTATGGTCAAAAAACCATTATTTTTATGTAGGTATTAATTTTTATACATAAATCTTTATATTTCAAGAAGGGTTGATTATAAATTCTTCAAGAAGATATTTTTAGTGATAACAGAGAATATATTGAGCAATTAAGTAAAAAAATTTCACAAATAGAAGATATTAAAAATTTAAGAGAACGCTATGCCTTGATTTTAAGCTTGACTGAGGAATCAAGAGCATACGCCAATGAGTTAGCTGAATCACGAGAATATGAAGAAGCTGGAGAATTCTTATACTCTGCCGCAGAACTGATTGAAGAATTAAACTCCTCCCAGGCATATAAACTTTATAAATTATCTATAAGTTTTTGGGAAAAACAAATTACTTCTTATAAACTACAAGCCAAATTTCACGAGATTGCAGAAATTTATAAACGATTAGCAGATATGTATTCTGAAAAATTCAAGAATACGAAACAAGAGAAAAAGTATATTCTAAATGCTATTAGTTATTTACGACAAGAAGGCAAAGTATTGAGGGAATTTAATGAAATACGTAAATTAATTCAAAATTACCAGAATATAGCTGAACTATATTCAAGAATTTCTTATACTAAAAAGGCTATAAGATATTTTAATCTCGTCATTGCTATATCTAAAGAATATCTTTTTTTTGATTTACTTTCATATTCATATCAGCAAATAGCTCAATCATACCAAGAATTAGAGGAATTTAATAAATCTACTAATATAATTTTTGATGGTATAGAGTTTTTCAATGAGATTTTCGATAAATATGATACTAAAAATGACAACCTTGCTGTATCTCAAATTTGTCAAGTTTTAAAAAAATTATATAAACTAATTGATGATGAGGATCAATTTATTAACTATTCAAAAAGAGAGGCAGGGTCTTATATAAATTTAGCTGAGATTCTTACAAAAAATGAAGATAATTATCAAAAAATTGCACAATATTATCGTGGAGCAGCTTTATGCTATCGAGATATTAATAGCAATTTAATTGAGTCTGCCTCATGTTTTATTTTAGCTGGGAATTACTTTGAAAGAATTGAGGATTTTAATGAAGCCGGGACTAATTTCTATAATGCAGCAGTAACATTTAGAGAATTAGAAAATACTGAACTTTCTTATAAACATTTTGTAAAAGCTGGAGATAGTTATTGGAAAATAGGAAATGTAAATGACTCAACTGAGAGTTATTTAAATGCATATGATATTGCTGTTGAGGGAAATCTCGAATATAATCGATTTGGAATTTTTAATCAAATTGTTAGAGGATTAAATATTATTGCAAAGGAAGGGTTAAAAAATAAAGAATTTTTCACAGCAGCTACCTTAATTTTAGAAAGTATAAAGTTTTATCAACAATTGGATACAGCTAAAGATTTCCTTGTCAATGAAATGGTCAAAAACGTATATAAATACTATTATCGTGCTGCAAATCTTAAAACGATTGGCTATTCTCATATTGTTCAATCATATACATTAGCTGCTATTTCCTCAGTATTGAATGGTCGTATTGAGAAAGCACAAAAAATCATATCTGAAATAGAATTAAAAGGAAATACCGTCAAACGCTATATTGAATTAGTCGAATTAATTATAAAGTATGTTTCAGAAGGAAAACAGGTTGATTTTTCTACTTTTCCTTATCATCTTCAAAGGATTGTAAATGGGTCAGAAGAAATAACTTATCTTCTACATCTATTTAAAGGCTCAAAAGCAAAAATCTAATACTAATTTTTAATACTTGTAGAAATACCCCTCTCTAAAAGGAAATAAATATAACTCAAATAAACTAATTATCTTGTTTTTATTTTCTAAATTATTACATACATAAATTTCAAGTTTCATTACAAAAGATATTCTATGATTGAAAAAATTAAGATACTTTTAAGCTTTGATCTTGATTTTACTCTTGTAAATAATCAAGAAGGAATCATAGAATCATTTAACTATGCTTTAGATAAATTTAATTTACCACGATTAGAGGAATCAGAGATTTTACGCATGATCGGATTACCTTTAACGGATATGTTCCAAAATGTTACCGATTTGGACTCTGATGAGTTAATTTACGCATTTCGAGAATATTATCGAGCCAAAGGTATTTATCAAGTAGAGTTATTACCCGGTGTAAGAGAGAAACTACAAGAACTGAAAGATAATTCTTTTATATTAGGAATTATTACCTCTAAAAAACAAGAAATGGCAGAAAAAGTAGTTGAATTATTAAATTTAAAACATTACTTTGATTATATCTACGGAGAAACAGAAGAAAGAAAAAAGTTGGGAAAACTAGATCCTATTCTTAAAAATATTTTGACCAAGCAATATCCTAACACTAATATCATTGTTATTGGTGATCACCCAAAAGATGTTTTACTCTCCAATAACTTAGGATGTCCTTTTATAGGAGTTTTAACGGGAAATCACTCATCTAATGAATTAAAAGAATTAAAAGAAGGGAATTACTTGATTCTTAATTCAATTAAAGATTTAACAATAAAAAAGGTTTTTTCATTAATATGAAAAAGAAATAAAAAAAGATAAGAATTAATAAATTTATTCTTTCATTTCCGCATACTGCTTCATAAATTCGTCAGGCTTCCAATGTTCTTTGAAAAATTTACCGATTCCAGAGCTATCTCTAGGACCTACAACAACTAGCGCATCAGCTTCATCTTCTAAAGCACCACTTAATCTAGCGGCCATTCCAGGAATAATAAGTATTCGATGTTTCACTTTACCAAAAACGCCAAATTCTTTTACGGCTTCTGCGATGGAACCCGCATTGAACTGACCCCCTGCTACAGCAGACTCAATTCCAATTCCCTCCGAGTCAACAACTAATAACCACGCGTCAAGATTAGCACCTTTAATATCTATCTCGACAGGTATCTTGGTTAATCTATAATTTGATGTAACAAAAACAGGGGACATATCATTTGGTTCTCCTATTTCATAAATTCCAGGATCAACTGTGGGATACACACGAGGATCACTGAAGATACTTTGCCTTAACGTCATTAATGCCAATAGTGCCCATATATCTTCTTCCTTCTGTCCCGTATGTAAGATTATTAAATTAGTATCAATTGATTCCATTATAGCAGCCATTATTATTTCTTGGTATTTATGTTCCCAAGGCTCCTTTGCATCCTTATTTTCAATGTAATTCCAATAAGCGGCGGGTACGCCCATAACTGGCCATCCAGCATTAGAGTTTCCTTTATCGATTGCAGCAATTCTTAGCCTCATAATATTGTCATATGTCACTGGAAGTCTACCATATCCATAAAAGGTACCTGAATCTAATATCATTTCTTTTATCCCTAATTTCTGTAAAGTCGCACTTAAAGATATTAAATCGTCTAAATTAGTTGAAGTTGCAACTACAGGTAAGTTGTACTCTACTGCAAACTTTCCAATTGATTCCCAATTGTCCTTAGTTATTGCATATAATAATGGTTTTTTATCTTTTATCTCTCCTGCTACACCTAGTAAATTATCAGGATTTAATGAACATAACATAATTGGTAATTTAGAAATATCTGTGAGCTTTTTAGCAGCTAATTTAAATTGCTCTAAATCTCCAGAAACATTCCTTAATGCTAAGCCATTGACAGTAAGAACATCTCCCATCCTTTCAACCTTTAAATCTGATAAATATTTTGCTATATTTTCTAAATCAGGATCATCATCAGCAATTTCAACAAATATAGCTGTTTGGTTATAATAGGTAAGTTGATGGCGATAAAGAACTTCTTCTCCCCCAATTTCGCAAGCACGATCTCCTACGCCTACAACCACAGGTCTTTGAGGTGGAGTAGTGATTTTTATAAGTTTTGCTCGGTTTTTTGCTTGCTTCGGCTTTTGCATTAAATGCGAGCAATCAGTAACTTTTGTTTTCCTTTCTAAAAGATCTGTAGCA
The DNA here is from genome assembly GCA_964447495.1 of uncultured archaeon. Classification (GTDB taxonomy): domain Archaea; phylum Asgardarchaeota; class Lokiarchaeia; order Sigyniarchaeales; family SOKP01; genus SOKP01. The sequence continues at coordinate 21,011 of CAYUTF010000006.1, read as the reverse complement.
TATGCCATACAAGTATCATAACCGCAATCTTTACAATTAGATTTGTCAAGAAGCGCATAAATTTCTAACGGGCTTGGTCTAGCCATTTCATATTCTCCAAATTGCTTAATTATTCGATATAATAATAACTAGACTAATAGTATTTTACATTAAAAATTTTTGAAAGGGTACAATTAGAATTTTTTGAATTTTTTGTGAATTGTTTTTTAATCTCTTGGAAAAGAAAGACCTCACCTCGGTAAATAATTTCAAAAAACATATAATTACTCATATATTTTCTAAATTAATGGATAATAAACCTAATGATTTTGATTCACTCTTTCATCCAAAACATATAGCATTTATTGGAGCATCTGAGAAATCCAAATTTGGGTCGATGTTATATCTATCAGCATTTAAAAAGTCAATTTGGGCCAATACATTTTATCCTGTAAACCCAAAATATGACAGAATCCTCAACTGGAAATGTTATCATTCAGTGTTAGAAATTCCTTTCCCTGTTGATACTGCTTATATTTCTGTGAAAACAAAGTTTATACCTGAAGTTCTTGAAGAATGTATCCAAAAAAATATTAAATGGGTTATTATCTTCTCTTCTGGATTTTCTGAAACTGGAGACGAAGAAGGTTTAAGATTAGAGCGTTGCGTTAAAGATTTAGTTAAGAATTCTAATACCCGAGTCATAGGGCCAAATTGTTTAGGTCCTTTTAATGGTTCAATTGGGATGGCTTTTTCTTTTAGCACTCCAAAAGGAATACCTGGAAATGTTTCATTCATGTCTCAATCTGGTGGGCATTTAAACCAGTTGATTGACGCGGGATTTAGGCGTGATATCAGATTTAGGTATGGTATTTCATTTGGAAACCAAATAGATTTAAACTCTATTGATTTTTTAAAGTTTTATCGCAAAGATCAAAAAACTAAGATCATTGCAGCCTATTTAGAATCTTTTGGATCAGGCAATGGATATGATTTTTATCAAGAACTTAAAAAAGCAACGATAAATAAACCAGTAATCATTTGGAAAGGGGGTTATACTTCAGATGGTTCTCGTGCCGCATTTTCGCATACTGGTGCGATTTCTAGTGATTTTCGTTTATGGAACACTATGACAAAACAGGCAGGTGCTGTTATAATTCATGATAATGAGGAATTTTGGAACACTATCAAAACATTTGAATTATTATATCCAAAATATTTACCTAAAGGAAGAAAAGTTGGTATTGTAACTCCTGGTGGAGGCTCTTCAGTCAATACAACCGATTTATTTAATTCCTATAATTTGACTATTCCTCCGCTTACAAAAGAATCGCAAGAAAAATTAAGTAACATCTTGCCATATGAAAATGTAAATATAAAAAATCCCGTAGATCTCGGTGCTCTTGGATTTGTGGTCGATGTTTTAATTAATTGTATTGACGTTGTAAAGGACGATCCGAATATTGATATTATAGTTATTCCACTTTGGCCTCACTTTATATATAGTCATGTTTTCAAAAGAATGACAATAATTCAGAAAACAACTCAAAAACCATTTATAATTTGTATGCCAAGCATAGCTGATTCACTTGAGCTTTCTCAGAGGTTTGCTTCAGCTAAAAAGATATTGCACAAAGAAAGAATTCTTTACTATTTTAATTTAAGAGATTCAGCAAAGAGTATATCTTTATTATGCGATTATGCAGAATTTTTAAACTCTAAAAAAATCTAAGATTAATGATTTGTGTTTAAATGAAATTTTTTTTGACAATTTCTTTTAAATATAGTTTCATGTAAGTCCTTCCTAATTTGCAATAATTCAGCTTCTGATTATTTGTTAGATTGTCATTGTTTAAAAGAATTAAATGAATTTTTAATGCCTTGTAATAAAATTCTTCGATATTTTTCTTAACAGCTGGGAAACCATAATTACTATAATCATTAATAATCGATATACAGTTTAAGGATTTTAGTTCAGTAATCTCTATATTTTCATTATAATCTTGTTCAAAAGAGGAATTTGGTAGAAATCCTACAGAATCAACTTTATTAATTTTTGTGTTTGAATTAAACTCTACTTTACCTGAACTCATTATTATACGCTCTTAAACTCCTTTTATTAAAAAAATTCAAGATTATAAATTCCCGAGATTACCTATCCTCTCTCATTTTTGTCGGAATCACATATTTTCTATGTAAAAATTCTACATTTTTGAGAGTAATTCACGCTATTTACTCAAATTTTACATATACTATTATTTTTCTTATATTAAATTGAGAGTAATTACTATATTAACTGATTAATAAAAACCTAAAATCTCTACTTCTTGACAAAGTAAAGATTAAAATATGATTTAGGAAATATTCAAATTAATGAAATAAAGTAATGAATAATTATGAGGTTTATTTCCGGCTTAAAGGGGATTTTTAAACGTCCGATTTATTTGCTAATTATTTTTTCATTTATCATAATATGGGTAGGAATTCTTCTTGAAAGAGAATTCATACATAATATTGTTTTAAGCAACACATTAATATTCCTTGGTTCTATATTAATTGGATTTAATATTTTTTTATTTATTTTCTCATTTTTTAAACCATTTGATAAAATTAAGAAAATTTATTTGGTTGTAGCTTTTATATTAGCCTTCATTATTGCTATTTTCTTTAGAGAATCAATATTTCTGCCTACTTTTACCTTATTTTACCTAATATCGATTAATGTAAATCTCTTTTTTACTGCCTTTTTTGCTTTTAAGATGTGTATGGATACATCAATAAAATGTGACGATTATTTATATAAAAGAAAGAAAGCTGGAAAAGTATTAAGAACACTAGCCTTTATACTTTTTGGAATTTTTAATTGGCTTGTAATGATCTTTTTTGTAGGTTTTATTACCAAAAATTTGACTCTATTCACTCAAGTAGCCGCCAATATCCTTCGGATCATATTATGGACTAACTTATTTCTTATGGTAATTGTTTTTCTCCGCCTGTTAATAACAAAAAAGTTCGCAGCATATATTACATTCTTCTTTCTCTTAGCATTTTTCTATGTAATTTACATTATTTTAGACTTCTTTTTTGGTAAACTCTATAGTTCCGAATCAGAACTTCCATTTTATGTACTTATCTCCTTCTTAATCGACTTGCTTTTGTTCTTTTATATTATAGGTTCTATTTATGACCGAGTAGATTATTTAGAGGATAAGTTAAAAGTCTTTCGAGCAGACACAATCGCGATTTTTTTAATTATTATGAAATTATATGTACAAGTTTCAAAAATATTCGATAAAGCTGACATTGAGCACTTTCTTATACTCCAAGAAGCGGGAATCTTTATCATATTCATGTTCTTTAATCTTATATTTGGAATCTATTTTATATTTGCTCATAAACCGAATTCTAATAAAAAATAACCATTAATGCGATAGTTAATCGGAAAAATGAAGAAGATAAAATATAAAAAATGAAACAAAAAAAATTATATTTATTTTATGACTTTTTAATAAGGTGCTATTCTAGTAAATAACAGAGCAAATGCACCATAGAATATACCATTCACAACTCCCCCTAATAAAGACGTAACAAACGTATCTATTGTAGGAGGTAAGCCATAATATGCTAAAATTGCCGGATTGATAAATACTAGTAACCCTATAGCTAAACTACTTACAATTGCAGTAAGAAACCATCCGCCTAAACTTCCAGCTTTAGTCTCACCCGTTTTCCCCGCAATCAAAGCAGCTATCAAGGGGGCAACAATACTTCCAATTAATTGCACCATTAAACCAATAAACGTGATATCATAAACACCAAAAGTAACAGATACATAAATACCTTGAATAACCATTCCAGGCATATAGACTATTGGTCCAAAAAAGATAAAAAGTAAAACTAAAGGATTCAATGTTATATCCGAGAATAGAGTATTGAGACCACCGGTAATTGTTTCTGCAATAATAACAAATAAGAAATTAATACCAATAAATGCAATCAAACTAAAACCAAATGCTTTTCCAAATCCCATTTTTTTCAAACTCTGTAATAATCGTTTAAATTCTTTATTTTTCTAATCATATGAATAAACTAGAAAACAATATTTATTTAAATATATTTAAAGTTATTAAGTTTAAGTCAATATTTCATAATTGTTTATAATATTCGATAAGATTCATCAATGTTAAATGAGAAGTATGAATGATAAGAAGAATCGAAATCTCAAAGTTGGAAAACTTAAGCATAATACAATAGCAAAAATTATAGCAAATTATATTTCAGATTTAGAAATTAAGGATAAAAGAATTATACAAGGTTCCAAAATTGGAGAAGATGCGGCAGTTATTGATATGGGAGATACTTTTTTAATAGCTAAAACGGATCCTATCACATTTGTTACCGATGATATTGGATACTATGCGGTTAATGTGAATGTTAATGATATTATATGTACGGGAGCTACACCTAAATGGTTTCAATCAACAATTCTACTACCTGAAAAATCCACGAATGAAGAATTAGTCGAATCTATTTTTAAAAATATACATGATACATGTAGAGAATTTGGAATAAGTGTTATTGGAGGCCATACTGAGGTGACAAGCGGATTAGTTAGACCCATCATAGTGGGCTCTTTACTTGGAGAAGTAGAAAAAGATAAGCTTGTTTTAACATCAGGTGCCCAACCTGGTGATGCGATCATTTTAACTAAGGGAATTTTCATTGAAGGTACCTCTATAATCGGGAGAGAAAAGGAAGGATTATTATTGGAAATGGGATATGATTCAAATTTTATTAATAGATGTAAGAATTATCTCTACAATCCTGGAATTAGTGTTTATAAGGAAGCGTCTCTAGCAAATTTAGAATTTAAGGTTAACTCAATGCACGATCCTACCGAGGGAGGTTTATATTGTGGAATTGCTGAAATAGCTATTGCTTCAGATACAGGAGCAAGTATTAATTATCAAAATATTTTAATATTACCAGAGTCTCTAGAGTTAAGTAAAATCTTTCATCTTAACCCAATGAACACTATATCTTCTGGATCACTACTTCTCACTATAGATGATAAGGATTCATCAGATTTGATTGATTTTTTAAGTAATAATAAAATTGGGAGTGAAAAGATAGGAAATATTACAAAAAACAAAGAATTAGTAGTTAAATCTGAGAATGGTAAAGTTAGACCTTTAATTTACTCAGAAACAGATGAGATCATTAAAATTTATAATTAATTTAATTTCATTGAGTTGGATTAATTATTAATTCGGAAATTTATGATGTTTTTTTTCTTGTAGCTAATATTTTTATTTTCTTAATTTCATTAAATATATATCTTTGTGACTTAATTTTACGGGTTGATTCGGGTTAGTTTAATTTTCAATTAAAAAATGTAGGAATTAAAGTGGTCAAAAAAAATTTGAAAGATATCTTGGAATTAATTGGGAACAAGGCTAGTACTCAAGGTTTGACACTTAATTTTAATTCAAACATTTTTTTCGAAATTTTAAATGAAAATAACATTGATTTTAGCAAATTTAAAAGTATTATTATATCAGAATGGGAAGAATTCCAATACAAAAATCAAAAACGATTGATAAAAAAAACTTATACTACGTTTTTCTATCAAACTTTTCATGAATATTTTAAGCTTTATTTACACCGCTTCTGTGGATTTAAACAAGAACAGTTAGAATTAGTAAATCGGGAAAAAATCTCAGATGAAACTTTATTTTTTGAATACGATTATCATTTATCTAATGAAGAAATTTCAATTTTTAGAGAAATTTCAGAGAGTCAGAACGATAAACTAAATGGAGTAGCATCTCCTTTTGGATATTTCTATCTTATTGTATCAATTTTAGGTGTTGTAATTAGAAAGTTACTTCAAGAAAAGTTTTATATTATTCTTGATGGAGCTGTAATTAGAAATGGTGAAGAGGGAAAAACTATTAGTTTTTTTATTGTTATTAAAAATAGTAAAGATGAAACGTTTCAAAATTATTATTATATGTTCCTTTTTTACTTCCTTAAATATTTTAAAGATGTCCCAGAGGTTTATTTAGAGAAGTTACTAATGGGTCGAAAAAAATTGTATCAGTTAGCTTTAGAACAATATCCTTTTGCAAAGGAAAAGCTTGTCGATTTATTATATTATTTCTATAAAAAATGTAATCTTTTGCAAAATTTTTCTCCCTTACTTGATTTTCTTAATTTCGTGTGCGCAAGAGTCGAGGATTCTATCTATTCAAAGTTAGATGTAATTAAAAAAGAATTTCTTGTTAATTTTAATTATTCTGAAGAAAAAAAAAATTCATTACTGAGAATTTTTGATATTTTGGATAAGAAATCAACTTTATATTCAACTTTTCAAGCAAACAATTTACCCTCAACCAAATCACAGTTTAATTTATTTTTATTATATATGAAATATTACTTTGGGAGCGGTAGTCTCGAAGCATTAGAAGTAGGAGATTTATTATTATTACCCGAAAGATTCAAAAAGATATTAAATGAACATAATAAGGTATCTAATATAGTCATTAGCGCAAACTCAATCAAATCTATTGAAAGCTTTATGGATTATTTTTCTCTAATTTCAAATGGAGATGTGGTGAATCTAATTTTTCAGAAAATATTTAATTTAGAATTGTCTCATGTTAATTATGATTTCTTTAAAACATTTCTAAGAAGCTTAAATTTTAATATCTCAACACTTATAGAAAAAGAAAATGAAATTTTGTCAGAAAATCCGAAGAATGGAATTATTACTTTTAATATAATTATTGACCACATATGCCGGATGCTTTACACCTTGATTGACAAAATCTTTATTAGGAAAATGCCAGAACAAGCATCAGTTAATTTTTTAGATCCCCGAAGTAGGTATGTTGGGAAAAATATTGCATTGAGAGTATTAGAATTATTTATATTCCAAGATTTAAACGTTTCTGATGACGTATGGCCCGATTATCTTATAAGTCTTAATAAGGATTCATTAAAAAAGGAATTGGAGCCTCATAATATTAATATTCCTGATAAGTATTTTTATAGTTTTCAAGATATCGTAAGATTCGTTATTACATATAATTTTCAATCCTATAGTGATCAGCAACTCTTTGAAGATTGGTTAATCAATGAAATAATAATTCCACTGACCAATTTCATTAATAATATACAAAATTCTATAAAAGATCATTCGAATAAAGACGAGGCTCTTCAAGTATTAACTCAATCTTTTTTGAAAGAAAATTCAAATTTTAAATTCAAAAATGAATTACAATTAGCTTGTCAGCAATTAGCTCAATATTGGATAAAGGATAACTAAATACTATTTTCATATTTATTTAATATTAAATATTTCTAAAAATGTGTGAAAATTCTTTTCTATATTAATAATTGGAACCCCTTCTTCAGATTTTATAGTATTATTATCAACAGAGATTAAACCAGATATCATTTTAATATTTGGGTTCAATTGAGGAATAACATCCTCAATATTCTTTGCACATAATATTCCAGGATATTTTTCCTCTCTAAATCCTTCTATAAAAGCTAAATCAATATCATTAGAGAGTTTTAAAATCCAATCAATAATATCGTTAACTTCTAATTCCTTTTTGAAAAAAACGGCTAATTTATTATATTTATTTTTAATTATTGAAAAATCTGCTCCTGCTTTTGAAAATTCATATGAATCTTTACCCTCAATATCTAGTTTGTGGGTGTGTACATTCTTAATTACTATAATATTAAGATTAAATTCAGATTTTAACATCTCTATTGCCTTGACAATGAAATGTGTTTTCCCTGAACCAGAATATCCAATTAGACTTATAATTTTCATAAAATATCAATTATTTCATTCTTTTTCAAAAATATGATAATAAATTAAGATAAGATAGTACTCTTTAAAAAACCTAAATTAATCGCTTATGATTTTTTATCATTAACAAAACAATAAAAACAATAAAACTATAATATTAGCAATTAAATCCTATCCATTGGTGGACCTATTATCAATCCTAATGAGAGATAAAAATGCCTAAAAAAAAAGAATTGATCATTTTTGATGCAAACTTCTTCATTATGTTATTATCTATCAGAGTACGCCACATTTTAGATAATTTACAAGAAGTATCAGAACAGCTTGGTTTTGAGTACTATATATCTGAAACGGTTTTTAATGAGATAAAAGCACCCCTTACTTATAAAGAAAGATTAGCAAAAATCATGAATATCGAAAAAATTCTTGATTCTGAAATTGACAATATCAAAACAGAACTAATGATGCATAATATTCGATTTCCAGCACAAGATCCTGACTTGTCATTAATTGTCCTTGCGGACCGTCTAATGGATGAAGAAAATAAAACTCTAATTTATTTGGTATCTGATGATTTCAAACTCATCAAAAATACAAATCTAATATTCCATGGTAAAGTTGAAACCTTATCATTATCAAGTTTCCTTTTAAAAATCCAAAGAACAATACCTAATAAACAATTAAGAAATTATTTCAATAATTTGTGGAAGAAAAGCTTAAATTATACACTCTCGTATATGCTTCAAAGATCAAAAGTTTATCCTGCAGAGTCAAAAATTACATGGTTGCTTGAAAAAGCTATAAGTGTTACAGAAAGCTCAATTCTAACCCAAGATGCTGAATATGTTGATAAAAAAGCTACTAAAGTTAAATTTCAGATTGGAATGAAAAAGTATGAAAAAGAAATTGCGATTGCTGAAAAATATATTGAAGATCACAAGCTTTCATCAAAAGAAGAGGAGAAAATCCAAGATATTGTTAACTTTCTTGAAAATTTAAAAATTTCTCGTGAATATTTAAAAAGAGCACGGGATTCGATTATAAAAAATGATTCTAAGGAAGCAGCAAAGTTTTTAAAAAAAGGAAATGGATTTTTGATTTCTCTTCTCCAATTAGCTGCTGGGCAACTTACTAATCAAAAGAGTTATGAAATAGTAGAGAAATTAATCTGTTCAGAAATAAGTAAAATGGAGTTCCTCCGGGCATTTATTTTGGTTTCTTTAGGTAGAATCAATTCTGCAATTGATTCCATTGAGAGGGCTGCATTATTTTCTACAATAATTCGTAATCAACAAACTTGTTTAACTCTTAACTATGTAAAAGCGTTAATATTACTATTTCACGGACTCTATGATGATGCGATTATGGCTTATAATTTTACGGAAGAATTATCAGATATTTACAATGATGAAAAATTAAAATTAAAATGCTTAATTGGTAAAGCAATTTCATTATATATCCAAGGTGAGGAAACTGAAACAGCGATAACGATCATGGAAGAAATTTCAAAAATAGATTTTGAAAAAGATTTTCTAGATGCAATCATCGTCTTTAGTGAACTAGGTGATTACTTTTTAGCATTAGGGCATTCACAAATAGCTGTAAATCTGTATAATGAGGCTCTCGAATTAAGTATTGATTATAATCTGAATGTGAGGAGCGATACATTAATTGAAAAATTAAAAAGAGCGTATATAGCAACAGTACTAAATGGATATTCTGCAGAAGATATTATGATTGATAAATTGGATGTATTGCTTGACAAAGCTTATTCCGTTAAAGACGTAGAAAAATATAATGAACAAATCAAGAAGATATCAAGTTTTAATTTACTTTTTTACACTGATTTTCCTTACATATCAGGAAAAAGAAAGATTATCCCCTTCTCTAGATTTCCTAAAGAACTTCAGGAAGATGAATTGGAAGTGGTTCATTTTGAAAAATATGGTGATCAAGATCAAATTCTTTTTATTGTGTCCCATTATGAATTAGGATTATTAGGGCTTATCCTAAATACAGAAGAAAATATTACCGGAATAGCGGAAAATTATACTCTTAAGTTAAAGCCAACAGCAACAGCAAAAATTTATAAACCAAGTGATGAATTGAAAGATAGCTATTTAATTCGTGCGATTATTGAAATAACTAAAAAGAATGAGTGTGAAATTATCTATTCTTTACCCGCTTTTTTCAAAGCACTTAATCTATAATTATTTAAATAAAGCAATAACAAATTTAATTTTTGGGAAAGGTTATTGCCATATAGTGTTCATTTATGACAAAAAAGAAACTAACTGAAATTAGAAATATACTGACTAATTTTCTTAAAAAATACAAAATACAATTAAGTTTTTCTTAAATTTTTATCTCGTTGACTAATTTGGTGTCCATGGACCGCACAACTGATACAAAAATATTGTGTCTTAGTTGGGGCTTGGATAATCGTTCCAGTTTTCTTTAATTCTGTATACATACGTCCATCCACTAAAGAGACTCTCCTAGTAACTGCTTTTGCCTTGCTTCTAGCAACAAACCTCCCGCAATTACTACATTGCACTCGGGCATAATGTCCCTTGCTAGAACCGCTTTTTCCACCACTTCTTCTTTTCTTTGGAATAAAAATCAGCTTTTACTTAAATTTTTTTAATTTATCCTTTAAATCACAATTCTTAAATACTACACAACTTAAAAAATTTATTCTTCTTCACAATTTAACTAAAAGTGTGAAGTAGGTTTCAACTTTATTTAGTATTTCATCCTAATTATTTTCATGGTCATCTATTTTTCTGAGAGCTTTCATAGAAAAAGTTATTCTTTGAACTATTGTCAATAAGAGTAAGATGATATAGATAATGATAAAAATAGGAAAGAAGATATTTACAGTGAATCCTAAAAATAAATTTGATAAAAAATATACCCAAAATTCCCCAATGAACGCAAACCATAGGATTATCAAACGATCAGCTCTTTCCATAAAACCAACGCCTCTCATTTCAAGATTTTCATTTTCTGCTTTAGCACGGATATATGATATCATTAAAAATAAAAATAGAAGCAGATATCCAACATAATAATTTATATAATTACCTATTATCATACCAATTATTATTGCGGCATCAGATAGTCTATCTAAATTTGAATCTAAAAATGCTCCTGCTCTAGATTTTTGATGCGTTCTTCGAGCCACTTCCCCATCAAATACATCAAAAGCTCCAGCCCAAAATAATAAGAAGGGTACTATCCACCCAAACCAAATAGAAAAATGCAATCCGTCGATAGCAACAAAAAAAGCTACGCTTAATGAACATATAAAGCCAAGATATGATAAAGTATTGGGCGAAACATTATGTTTGATTAAATATTTTACTGGAGCATCAATAAATCTTAGTAAAACTTTCCTTTGATTCTTTCTTTTATCATTTAAAAAATCTTCTTCGCTCAACTTTATTGCAGATTTCAATAATAGTGATATTATAAAGGTAAAATGTTTAGGAATAAAAAACTTTTCATATTATTAACCTTAAATTTAGTTTTATTAACCGAATAACCGAAGATGCTAAGTAGGATTGAGTTCCTAGACTGATATTCATAAGATTTAAATCTAATAATTTTTGTGAGTTGACAAGTTCACCAGACTGATCTCCAATAATAAATAACAGATTACTCTGATCATTTAAAGTGCAAAAATATTGAAAAAAATCATGACCACTTTCATTTAATACAAAAATTTGAAATTCCTTTTTAATGAAATTCTTTAAGGCTTCAAAGATATCTAATTCTGCAAATTTTATTATGTTTAATGGATTTTCACTCAACAGTATGGGTTTATTTTTCTTTAAAATAAAATCCACAAAATAATCTGAGAGCAAAATCTCATTTTTAGGGAACATATCATCATCAAATCTATTTGAATCAAAAATGAATGTCCCATAATTATCTAAAAATACCCAGATCTCCACATTTTTATCTAATTCATTATCCTTGAGCACTGCAGACAAAATTGATCTTGAGATTACATCTAATCTACCAGAAGATCCAGGAATATCCTTGATATTATATTTATCGATTTTAACTGTACCAGATTTTATGAAAAATACAATTCTCATAATATCAACTCTAAGATTTTGGTTAATTCTCTTATTCTTTCAGTTTCCATATAAAAACATAGTTGATAACTGCAACAATATTAAGTGTTATTTAAATTAAAATAAATATACTTGGAATTCTACAGTCAGGTTCTTAAAATTTAAGATATATCGGAACTAGGGATTGAATACTAATCCAACAAAGAACGGTTATAATGTATATATACAAATCTTTTTTTATATTTAGAGATAATTTTTTTTCTAACTTGGTGACCTAAAATCTTAAAAAGTTCCTCCTCATCTCAGAATAATACTAAAAATTTTTAATTAGATCATATATTACTATCTTGGGAAAATGATGATGGAATACTATGAGCATTTTCGAGGACAATTATGAAAATTCATGATTAATTGTGCAAAGTAATGCTTACATCCTGAATTTAATAATCAATACCTTTCCAAAAAAATGGGCTCTTGACCTAGCAAAGGTAGATACCAAAGCAATGAGGCCTGAGTCAGTACCCAGGTGGAAGACATGATTATGTTCCCATAAAGGCATAGAAATTACTGCCTAACACGAGAGAACTTTTTTGATTTAAATGGTATATACCTAAAAATGAGCAAAAAGGGTTAGTGTTTTAGGCTACAATATATGCTGATTTTAAGCAATAATTTATTATAACATTCCAATTGTATCTGAACTAAATAAATCTTTTAATTCTTTATTTATCTCTCCTTGGTCAGTTTGCAGATAGTTGTTCAAAATTTTTGCTATTAAAGGTGCCCATTTTTTCATTAAGGCGCGTATATATCCAACTTGTACGTTGTTATCTGTAGCAATACAAAGAACTCCTTTTCCAATTTTTAGTGAAAAAAGAAAGCCTTTATTATATTCCGTGATCTGCAGACTTATATCTCCATAACCCAAGATATGACCTTGTTCCTGTCCAGCTATGAAAACAGCTCCTCCAATTGCTCCTATTTTTTCTACTGAAATATCATCTTCACTTGGGAAATTAAATTTAGACTCGCTCATTATAGTTATCCCTGTATCATCTATAATAATAACGTTTTTCAGTCCAGCAGTACTATTAATAATCTCCTTTAGAATTTTTTTCAGTTTCATCTCATCTTCAGAATAACTCAACGTTATCAACCTGATTATATAAGAACAAATTCAATAAATTTACAATATTCTTCTAGAATAACCTAATATAGTATAAAAATAACGTTTTTTCTATAAAAATTTATTTAAGAGAATTTATAGATGAAATAGCGATTGATCTTATTAAATTAAAAGAACGAGGTTAGAGAGTCTTAATTAGAATAGCTCTTGACCCTTGATTATCTCTTTTAATAATTTTAATTTACTTTTGTAATTTTTAGATTTCTCCAATAAAATGAAAAGCTTGTATCTTTTTTCTTTATCTATATTAAATTTCAATTGGACTAAATTTGGATCTCTTATAACCAATTCTTTATTTTTTGAAATTGCCCACAAAGCCAAAGTGTTTTCATGAACCCATAGTCTTTTTGAGATATGTGAACCTATTGGAAATCCATTTCGATCTGTGATAACAACTGCCACAAAATTAGGAAAATTTTTCTTAACTCGGTGGAGAAAGTAGTTAACTTCCGTTTGATTAATCAATCTCGGACTTTCTGACTTCATAACATTTGACCTATCAAAATATGCAATTTATAAAATAAATGTGAAAAATTTAAGTCATTAAATGGTGTGATATGAAGATAATACGTCTCTTAAACACAACAATATCAAAAATTTAATCCTTCACAGTGAAATAGTTATGTAAAAATTAATGAAAAAAGGCAAAAAGGAATTATTTCTTTTTAATCTTTATCCCTAAATCTAAATTATCTATTAATTCAGAAAATCTATTTCTTACTGTCACTTCTGTAACCTGACTAATTTTAGCGATTTTTCTTTGAGTCCTTCTTTCTTTAGTTAATATTGAGGCCGCATAAATTGCGGCAGCGCATACTCCTGTAGGACCTCTTCCAGAGGTTAAACCTCTTACTTCAGCCATTTTTATTACCTTTTTAGCCGTTTTCTGACAATAAGGAGATAATTCCAATTCTGAAATAAATCGTGTAAGAAAATCCAAAGGTTTAGTAGGATTTAAGTTAAGCAATAATTCATTCGAAATAAATCGAAACGATCTTCCAATCTCTTTTTTGTCTACCCTTGCTACATCAGCAATTTCATTGAGTGTTCGTGGAATTTTGTACATACGACATGCTGCATATAAACTAGCAGCAGCTACTCCTTCAATACTCCTTCCACGAATAAGATGAGCCTCAACAGCATCTCTATATATCTTTGCAGAACACTCCCGAATGTTCTTATGAAGATCTAAATTAGAAGCCATTCTATCCAATTCACTTAAAGCAAAAGTAAGATTTCGCTCAGTCGCATCAGACACTCTAATTCGACTCTGCCATTTACGGAGTCGATAAATTTGGCCTCTTAATTTTGCGGGAATTTCCTTTCCAAAAATATCTCTATTCTTCCAATCAATCATGGTTGATAAGCCCTTATCATGTATCATATAAGTCATAGGGGCTCCAGTTCTAGTTCTTTTTTTCTTTTGATCAGCATCAAAAGCTCTCCATTCAGGACCATGATCAATAAATTTCTCTGAATGAACTAATCCGCACTCTTCACAAACCAATAACCCTCTATTTTCATCAAACAAAATATTTTTTCCACATTCAGAACAAAGGTTATTTACAATCTTTATTCTTTCAAATGGGATTGTTTTAATTTGGTTCCAACTCGAAATAATTTACACCTTTTTTTAGAATGGTTATCGGGGAATTTTAATACTTTTTACTGCATTTTAACATAAAAATTTTCATTGGGATTAATTTGGATTTCATGATGAGTTTTGACTGAAATGAATGGTAAATTAATCGGACCAAAAATTTCTTTTATAACTCCGATTTCTTCATACTTTTCTGTAAAAATATGTTTATGTGTTATTTTTTCAAGGCTTTTATTCCATCTTTTTGCTCTAAAAATACGACTCTTTTTAGAGTCCCCCAGATAGAATAGATTTAATTTGACCCAATTTTTCAAGGTTTACCCTATCTAATTATTAAAATATAAAATAGAGAATTGAAGGCTTATATTTAAATATAACTTTTTTAAATGGGTTTTTTACATTTTTGAATGCGCAATTATCGAGAATTGACAAAAATTGCCAATGCTATGACGATTTTTATAATCTATTACTTAGATTGCTATTAAAAGTATATAGAATCTCTTTTTTCAATCATTTCCCTACTCATTTTGATTCATCTCTTTAAATAGAGATTATGAATAAAAATATATTCCCATTAAGGAGTTACAAATAAAATTTCTTTAGTTTATATTGTAGATAACATTCACACTCCGGAACTTCTTTAACTAATTCCTCAATCTTTTGAGTAAGAACAAAACTTCTTAGTAGAGATAGCATATTTTCATTGCATTCTCTTTTTAAACAATTATGAATTCCCCTTTTTGTTCCTGCTCCAGAAGGATCAGATATAATCCGTACAGGTATTTCATCTTTTTTATTTATAAATATTTTCTTTAAAGCTTTTATTAGGGAATAAAACCAGGGGGGTCGATATCGATTCTGGTACCATAAATATTCTAAATATGAACCTTTTTGAATATTAATGGGATTAATAGAGATCGTGTCAACTTTGAGATCAATTAATTTATTCACAGAATTAATGCAATCGTCAATAGCTGCTTGTTCATTAAGAAATGGTGGTTTAAAAAGAAGATATACTCTTATACCGAGGTTTAACTTTTTACATAATTCAACAGCTTTTAAAAAATCATCAAATAATAATCCTTTATTAATATAATTATTCCTAAAATAATCATCTACAGTTTCAAGACCGATAGCAATCTCTATATATTTATCTTTTAATGTATTTCGCATAGCTTTTAACTTATCTTCTTCTAAATATTCAACACGAGATTCGACTACAACCTCCTTAATCCTGTTGTTCATTTCAATTTCTTCATAGATATGAGTTCTCACTTCTTCTGTGATCTCTTCATCATCAAAAAAGCTGCCCGAATTAAATATTTTAAGAACAAAATCTTCCTCAGCTGCGGCAATTTCATCCCGTTTTTTATCCATAGCATAATCAAATTGATTAATGATATTGTTCGATTCAACATAATTAATATTAGAATCTCCAATATATCCACACATTGAGCATCCACCAGAATCTCCCAAAGCCCAACTGCATCCTTTAGTTCGAAGAATTATCATGAATTCTTTGCCTCTCTTACTTAATAACCGATCTTCTTTAATCCAATAACTAACTGGCATATCAAGTCTTAGGTTTGAAACTTTTTTCTTCTTATTAATGATTTTCTGTCTAATTTGTGTAATCCTAGAGGTTAATGAAATATTCTCGTTATAGTTTTTCATAAATCTCAGCAACTAATCCCTTTTTTGTATTTCTAATATCATTTGAACCAATAACCGAATTACCAATAGCAATTATATGCTGCTTACTTTTATCTAATATGAAAACATTACTATTTGGTTTAATATTAGAGCTGTAATCAATTATTCCAGGTCTGAAAAGATTACTTCCTGTTATAGTGTCTCCATCAAAGATGATAGTATTTCCGTTATCATCAAAAGGAAATAATAAATTTGCACCATTTAAACTTAATTCAATCTGCCCTTTTCTAAAGTCAAAAATTCCCATAAAATCGTTACTATTTGCTTTAAAAATTTCAAATTTTGTGCCAGTTCGATTTTTTCGAGTTGTAATTCCTTCAGTAAATAGTTTTATACCTGAATCTACACCATATTGATAGTCTGCAATTTTAATTAATTTTCTTAACCAAGTATTTGTTAATGAAGTATTAGTTATTGAATCTCCCTCAGGTATAAATTGATCCTTTACGGTAATCAATGTTTCCTCTAAAGATTTTAAAGAATAACTTGAAGTGAGATCATTATCTGTTTTACTAAAATAAAATTGATGCTTTAATTCTTTAACTGCAACATCTATAATCGAAGAATAACCACCGTCTTTTAAATGACAGATTATTGGAATTTTTTCATTGTATTTCTTTAATAATTTTATTAACATCTTCGCAGAAATCTGTACCTCCTCATAATCCCATTCTCCTGTTACTGGAATATCATAAGAGTTAACAGGATATATGTTCTCTAATTGTCTTGGAATTGCCCCCAATGGTGAGGTTAAAATAATCTCTTGAAAATCAGGAAACTCCGGAAATTTCCTAATTACTTTATAGAATAATTTGTGAGATTTAGATTCTGAATAAGGTTTTTTAGCTGAACAGGGTAAAATTATTATCAATTTTGTCCATGGTTCTGGTGTGAAAGTAGTCGTAATTCTCTTCCTAAACTCCTTAAAATCTGGTCTATTATATGAAATTGGACCTATACATTTAATTAATGTGCTTTCCATTGATAATGGAGTCTCTAATCTAAGTGTCTTAAAATATTCTTTGTCCAATGTCTTTAAACTGGAATACAATAATGGATCATCATGAGTTGTCTTTTCCAAAAATGCTCGATAATCTTCAGTGTTTAAATACTGCTTTATTTTATTCATATAATTTTTGGCTGAAATTAGATTATGTAAAACAAGGAGCATTATCTTTTGTTGAGAATATTTTTCTTGTAAGAGCTCATTCAATCTTCCTGAACAAGCAACACACGGACATGGTAATTCTTTAAGTTTATATATTGGTAATAAGTCTTCAATAGCATCATAATAATTTTCTGCAGAAATATACATCATATATGAACTATCTATTAAATCTATTCCCAAATATATTAAGAAGGGATAGAATTTAGGAATGATGCGTCCAGAAGCCATTAAAACCAAGTTATTATTTAGTTCTTGCTTAACTTCATTAATGACTTTAAGAATAGCCCTATAATTTTTAAACGTATCAAATAAATCTGCAAAATTTAAGATTCTAATATTTTTATACTTAGTTATAAGAGGAAAATATAACCTTATTAATTCAGAATAATCAAAAATTTTGATAGTAATCCCAAAATTATTATTGGGGTATCTCTCTAAAATCTGATTTATATTTTGAATATAATTCTTAATTTCTTTTTCAGCAAAATCCTTATCTATCGAAGATGTTGGTATATTAAATGGTATAATAGAACATATATTATCTTGTGAAAAAATTTGCTCATTTATGTGAAGAATTTCTTCATACCGTTCTAATGTACCGTTATGTGAATACATAAAACTAGTATTTCTAAATTTATCTTGTAGAAATCCAATTTTTAAGAAAATTTCTTTTGTTATTAAAAAGATCTCATGATTTTCAAAATATTCTAAGAAATTGATATTACCTATCAAAGTATTTGTCATAGGAATTACTATATTGGGTGTACTGAAATATTTTCTAACTTTGGAAGATAGATATACTTTACCTATTCTAGAATATCCCACTTTTTTACTTTTGAGATCAAAAAACAAGTTCATTTTCTTCAAATGAAGAAATTATTCGATAATAAATAAATTAATGTAATTCAATAGAATAGGAATATATTAAAAGATGTTAAAATGTGTAAATGGTTTTAATTCATCAAGCGCAAAATTGGTAAATGTATCTTCAATTTCCTCTGTTTCATAGATATTTTTTATAAAAATACTATATTCATCAATTTTTTTCACTCTAACTATGGCTAACAAGCCATATTGCTCACCAATCCGGAATAAATCGGTGATATTGGCACTTTTTTCTAAATTTTCAGCGATAGCATCGTATTTTCCTGGATTTTTTGGTTTAATTCGTACATAAAACTTTCCCTTATAACCAATTTGTTTTGGATTAAATGTTACTGAATAATTTAAAATAATCCCTTTTTCTTCCATATCTTTTATTCTTTTGTGAATTGTTGACTGTGACGTCATGAGATTATGTTCTTTGTTAAGGAACTCTTTTATTTCATAAGTTGAAAGTAATTTTAACCTTTGATTGTCTTGTAATATTTTTAAAAGCAAAAAATCCTTCTTATCTAAATCCTCTAAAATTGGTTTTGCTTCATTTAAACGAAAGCTGCTGATTTTATAAATTCTAATTGTTTCAATAAATTGATATTTCTTAAAATAGGAATTTGCCATGATATTATCGATTTTAATAAGAGTATTGTTAAAATCATCTAAATCTTTAAAAATAAACATAGCAATTAAGGAAAATTCACCAAAAATTCCATCTAACATTTTTAATTGGGGTATTTTTAACAATTCTTTTACCAAAAATGGTTCCTTTGGATTAGTTTTTACTTCCATAAAGACATATTTTAAATTTGGGCGAATATTTGGATTAACATCAATTGTGTAATTGGAAATTATTTTTTGTTTTCTTAAATTCTTAATTCTATTATTAAGGGTTAATCTTGTTATACCCAAATCTCGAGCAATCTCAGTAAAATTAAATTTAGAACAATTATTCAGCTTTTTTAGAATTTCCTGTAAAGATATATCATAATTTTTTTCCATAATTCTTTCATTTTTAGTATATAAAATGATTATTTGTATAAATTCAATAATATATAATATACATATTTCCGAAAAAATATTTATATTTAACTCAAAATTAAAAATAGTAACATTCACAAAAATGTTAGAAAGATTAGTGAACAAAAAATGGTAAATTATAAAGTTGCTGATATATCATTAGCAGAAAAAGGTAAGGAGGCATTATATATTGCTGAAAATAAAATGCCGGTTACCGCAAAAGTTCTTCGTGAGAGATTTGCTAAAGAAAAGCCGTTACAAGGAGTCACTATAGCTGGGTGTCTCCACGTTACAAAAGAAACAGGCAATCTTGCACGAACATTAAAAGCAGGTGGTGCAGAAGTATATTTATGTGGGAGTAACCCCTTATCTACTCAAGATGACGTTACTGCGGCATTAGTAAAGGAAGGTATCAATGTTTTTGCGTGGCATGGAAACACTGATGAAGAATTTTATTGGTGTATTAGACAGTGTTTAAATGCAAAACCTAATATTTTAATTGACGATGGTGCAGATATGATTGTGACCGCTCATAAAGAATATCCTGATTTGGTTACAAGTGGGACTATAATTGCATGTCAAGAAGAGACAACCACAGGTGTAAAAAGATTTAGAGCGATGGAAAAACAAGGAAAATTGAAGGTACCTTTGTTTCCAGTCAATGATGCCCGATGTAAGAATCAATTTGATAACGAACTTGGAACGGGACAAGGAATTGTTGCTGCGATTTATGGAATGCACGTACTCTTTGCTGGGAAAAATGTGGTTATAGCAGGATACGGACACTGCAGTTCTGGAATGGCTCTTAGAGCAAGGGGTCTTGGTGCTAATGTGATTGTCACCGAAGTTGATCCGATTAAAGCATTACAAGCAAAATTCGCAGGATATCAAATTATGCCTATAGCAGAAGCCCTACCAATTGCAGATATCATCCTTACTGCAACTGGGTGCAAGCACGTGATTAATCCAACAAGAGAGATGTTCGATAAGTTAAAGGATGGAGTCATTCTTGGAAATCTTGGACACTTCGATATCGAAATTCCTACAAAAGAACTCTATGAATATGCCAAAGAAATCAAACCAATTCGACAAAATGTTGAAGAATTAGTCTTCCCTGATGGAAAACGCATCTATCTCCTCGCTAAGGGGCGCTTAGCAAATCTGGTTCTATCAGAGGGGCACCCCGCTGAAGTTATGGATATGTCATTCGGCCTTCAATCCTTAATGTCTGAATATATTGTCAAAAATAGGGATAACTTGAAACCAGGTATCATAAATATTCCAGTGGAAATAGATGATGAAGTTGGATTTCTTAAATTGCAAGCAATGGGTGTCGAGATTGACAAATTAACCGATGAGCAATATAACTACATCCACGGTTACGAAGAAGGAACTTAATCCCTTTTTATTTAGTTTTTTTAATTTTATTTAACTTTTTCAAAAGAAATACTTTTGCTACTAATTTATAAATTTGGATTTAAAATTTCAGTAATCTTGGTGTCACCATAGATTTCTTCCGCTAATTTCATTAATCCTTCTAATCCTATAGGCTCTTC